>JASHQT010000212.1 GCA_030039005.1 Bryobacteraceae bacterium | reverse complement strand
GCCCGGCAATTGATCGTGTCCACCTCGCTCGAATACTTGCAGAAGGTGGGCGCGGAGGCGCGCGGCGACAAGGGTTTGATGCTGGAGATCGGCTCCGCCTACGTGCAGTTGGCGCACGTGCAGGGCGTTCCCGTAGGCTCAAACTTAGGCCAGTTCGCGGCCGCGGATGAGAGCCTCCGGAAAGCCGACCAGCTGGTGGAATCCGTCTTGAAATCGGATGCGCGCAACGGCCCCGCGCTGCTCACGTCGGCAACCATCGCGCACGATCGCATGGTGCTGGCCGACTCGCAAAACAAACGCGAGGAAGCGTTGGCGCAAGCGCTCCGGAGCGCCGAAAAAATGGACCGCTTCATCGCTCTCGGTCCCACCAAACCGTACGATGTCAGAGAAGTCTCCTACATGTACAGCAATGTGGCGATCACGTTTGCGGATTATCACCGGCTTGATGACGCGATTCGTTACTCTCGCCGCGCGATCGAGGCGGCCCAACAAATCCAGGGAACCGGCGGACAACAGAGTTTGGCCTATGGAGTCCTGGCTGATGCGCTGCGCGGATCGGGACAACTGGATTCTGCTTTAACCGCCGTTCGTGAATCCCGCAGGCTGGAGGAGCAGCAAGCCGAAACCGACACAACCTGGCAGCGCGTGAACCTGGCGCTGGCTCTGATGCGTGAAGGTTCCATTTTGGGCGAGGATCAGGACATCGGTCTGGACCGGCCGAAAGACGCGGTTCCGGTATACCAGCAGGCGCTAAGCATCGCGGAAGAACTGGCCAGGAAAGACCCAGATGATAACAGCAACCATCAATTGGCTAGCGAGGTGGGACGGCGTTTGGGTGACGTTTTACGCCACGGCGATCCACAATTGGCTCTGAGCGTTTACGACGCCTGTATCCGTGGCGACCAGGAGGCCGAGAACACGAACATCGCAACCCGCCAGGAAGAGGCGGGGCTGCTGGCCAGTTCCTCTTATGCCCTCAGTGCGCTGCATCGCGAGATCGACGCCAAACAGCGAATTGGCCAGGCTTTCGAACTCTTGCGGCAGACTGGGGACTATCCGGCGCCCAAAATCGAGTTGGCGAGTGAAGCCGATCTCGCGGTGCGGGCCTTGGCCGATCATTACGCAGCGGCTGGCGATTCCGCGAAAGCCGCAGACACCTATCTTGATCTGCTCAGGAGAGTGAACGAATCGAATCCGAATGCGGAGACGGATCTTCGCAACGCGGTTTACTTGTCCAATGCCTACGCGGCTTTGGCCCGCATTCTGCGCCAAGATGGCCGGACCCCAGAAGCCACTCGCTGGGAAGCAGAGCGCCGCAAGCTGTGGGAACACTGGGATGGCAAGCTTGCGAATAACGCTTTCGTCCAGCGCCAACTCGCTGCTGCTCGTGCGAACTGATTCCTATCCATGGCGTGGTCCTACGTTCAGCACGAGTATATGCCACAGGCGTTACCGCCCGACGTATTATATTCGCCGCTGACTCCTGAGGCAGTAAGGTTGTTACTCGCATAGTAGGAGAAGGAAATGTTTAACCCGTTTCCAAGCCCGAAAACAACATTTTCCGTGATGACACACTGGCTGCACGAGATTCCAGTCGAAATGGCTGTCACATTGTTCCGTCTCACCACTGCGCCTACCAGCGAGAGGCCTGTATTCACTCCCAAGGCTTTTATCTCTTCCGCCATGTTGTTGAAGGCACCCTGTAGGGCCACCCCGGTACCGAATCCGCTCAATGCACCATTACGGACGGTAACGCCATAGTTACTTGTACTGTTGACTCCGACCGCGGTAAAGGCACATGGTAATAGCCCGGCACAAGCGTCAGTCGAAACGTTTGAGATGGTGAAGCCGTTGAGGTCCAGAGTTACGTTATTGGCGCCGATATCAATCGCGTCAACGTGAGTAGATACCACCAGGTTTCCGGAGAGCTTATAGCTGCCGGATTGTGTGATTTTATAGGGAAAACCGCCGGCCGCCATCACGGTTGGTTGGTTGGTTGGTTGATGAGAATCTGGCCATCCTCGGCATACAGGAGCGCGGGCGCCACTAGTACCGCGGCTGCGATAAAGATGGTTTTTGTCACGATTCTCCTGGATTGAATAGAACCTTTCATCGTGTCCTCCTGGTAGAAAAGAGAAATTGCGTCAGGTGCTTTGCGACGGGTTTAGGGTGGGCGATCGCTAACGCGCGCAATGTTTTCATGTTCCTCCGATGTAAGAATGTCAAGGGCCGACTAGGTTGTTCACAAGCAGACAACTGGGAAAGCTTTCAAGGAGGTCGAAGCCATTTGAAGACACGGTGTTCCCGCTGACTAATGACGGGCAGGTGACAGAGATTCCCGTGCCGTTGTTGGTGGATGTGTTGCCGACCAGCGTTGCTGCGACGCCTGCCGAGAGTCCGGCTGCTGTGTTATACGTCGTAACGTTGTTCAGGGCCAGGGCGAACACATCAATTCCATCGCTGAAGTTATGAAAGGAGTTGGAGCCGATCACGGTTGGCGCTGAAATACCAACGCCACCGTTGGCGTACGCTGTGCACGACGACACAGTCGTGGCATCTCCCACAAGCACAATGCCGGCCGACCCGTTGCCTGAGGTCCTGACTTTCTCGACGACATCTCCACTTCCGTTGAGATAAATCCCGGCGTTGCCGAGTCCCGAAATGACACCGTTGGACACCGAGACGCTGCGAGCGGCACCAGCGGCATTGTCATTAATCCCGATGCCGGTTCCGGATCCGCAGGTGGACGCGACGCTTGTCGCTGCACAAACGTTGGGCCCGAGAATCGAGAATCCGTTGAGATCGAGCCTCACATTGCTGGTGGTGATAAGAATGGCCGTAGTGTTTAGATCCGGCACCACCAGGTTTCCCGAGAGACGGTAACTTCCTGGAACCGAAATCGTTACCGGAAAGCCAGGCGTATCCCCCGGAGCGACGTCTCCCGCCATGGCAATGCTCTGGTTAATCAGAACCACGCCGTCCACGGCAAAGGCCGGCGCGGTGAGCAGAGCGAACAGGGTCAGCAAATGGAACTTCTTCATGCTATCCTCTGAGTGAAATTTGTCGTCGAAATCGTCAGGCGCGGCCGCGCAAATTGCGTCTCCCGATCAGCAGCGCAGCCAAACCAATGGCTAATGGGATCATTTGAGACGGCTCCGGCGTCGCGGTGGCTCCGCTGTAGGAGTAGCTGCTAATCGATCCTTGAATGTCGGTGACTCCGTCGTCCTCCAACAGGTCCAGCGGCGGATTGAGGTCCGCTATCGACTGCGCCGTCACGTTCATTGAATTCAGATCGGAATCTGGAATCGAAAAGTTGGCGGACAGGTAATTGCCCACAAGACAGCCGCTGCCTGTCGTGAGACAACCGAGCAAGCTCAGGTCGTACGAAGTCCCATCCTGCGTCACGCTGAGGCTGGTGGAGGCAAATTCGTCTTCCGTGACGGAGGCGTCGGTGTCCAGGAACACAAGCATCGCGCCGGGCAGCGGATAGGTACCAGGCGCGGTGATCGATCCGGTGAATGTAAGTGTTACGAGGAAGTTGTCGCCGTCCTGAATGTCATTGAGTGCTGGATTAATCATCGCGGGTCCGGTCCCATCGGAAGTGGACTGAGTAATCTCGCCGCTGAAGGAAATGGTATCGGCGATGACCTGACTTGAAAGTACGAAGACAGCTAGAATCGCGGTTACGCCCAGGATGCGTGCTGCACCTTTCATAAAGATCTCCTATAAATGAGAGAACGGAATCGGGCGGGATTTTTAGCGCGAAGGTCGAGCGAGGAGAAGTACCAACGGTCCCCGGCTAGCCCCAGGGAGAGCACTGGCCCGCTCGCAGCGCCGCGGATACCTATGCCGGACTGCACGTAAGGGCGAGCGCCTGAATGCCTATCCGGAGAACGATCGACGGGCCTCCCAAAGAACGGTTTTCATGGGCCGATAAGTGGATTAGACCCATGAGCAAAAGCGAAGCACCGCGGAGCCTGACCGCGAGAATATCTAAAGCCATCGAATCCTTTGCGCAAGACGAGCAGGAAGCGAAGAAAACGTTAAACGGTCTCGTCAGCTCCGATCCCGCCGCTTTCTTTGCTGCGGGAATTCACGTCGCGGCGGCTGCCAAATCCTCCGCCGGATTGCGTTATCTGATTCTGACAATGGCCAAAGACAAGCGCTTGAGCATCGGGCTGCTGGACCCGAGCATTTGCTCGATCGAGGAAGCTCTGGCGGTGACGCGTGCGGCCGCCGAAGCCGGCGCGCTGCTACAAGCCACCTTTGAGATGGCTCTCAACAAAGCGCTCCAAGGTCAGGCGAACCCGCAGAAAGGAGAACGGATCGGCCGCATCCTGGATGTCCTGGCCGTGACGTGCGACCACAATTGCTGGAATTCCTTCCAGGTGGAGTTGATGGCGTATCCCGACAAAATCGTCCGCGCCAAGGCCGCTCTGCTGATTGGCCGCAGCACAGGCAACGTAGCGTGGATCGCGCGGCGCTTGCTGGATCGGGACCCGCGCGTGCAAGCCAGCGCCCTGGAGGCCCTGTGGGGCCGGGACGCCGGAGAGACCAAGCCGCATTTTTTGTCGGCGCTGAAGTCCAGCAATAACCGTGTAGTGGCGAATGCGGCGTACGGACTCTACCTGAGCGGCGATCCCAGCGCGACGCGCGTTCTGCTAGATCTGTTACGCCACCAGGATCCAGCGTTTCAGCGCTCGGCGCTCTGGGCCATGGGCGAAACCGGCGACGAGCGTTTCCTGCCCGCTTTGAGCGAGTACTACAAGCACGCCCAAGGAAAACTGCGGCTGGGGGCAGTAGGCGCCATGGCCCGAATCCGCCGCCACGACCGGACCGCGCATGAGGCCGGCGAGCTTCAGATTCATCCGTCGCGAGCGGCCATACAGCCGGATGGCGTCCGGCGCCTGGCCTTCGCGGTCTCCTGCCATCCGGCTCGCGATTTGAGCGGCATCAAACCCACCGAGTTCAGCTTTTGGGAGGACGGAGCCGTTGTGGAGGATTACCAAGTGCGCTTGGCGTGTCCTCCGGCGCTGGTGATGGCGGGCTTCGTCGCGCCTTGGTTTACTTCCGATGACCAGCCCTACGAGAGAGCCCTACGCGAAGGCTTGCGCCAATGCCTGTGCATGAAACGCCGGGACGATCTGTGGAGGATCGACCGTTACTTAATGGAAATCAACCCGCAGACCGGCGAAAAACCGCTGGAGCCGTTCCCTTACGACGATGCGCTCGCCACCGCCGAGCTTAAAGCCGCGCACGGATGCATTTCTGATCCGGTCCTGCTCGCCAAGGCCAGTGCCATGCCTGCGCCCATGGAACGTGCCGCCGCCGATCCGTTGACAGCGCTCGAACGCGAATGCGACGCATTCTCGAGGCACGGCGGCAAGCGGCACGCCTTTCTGTTCCTCCACGAGATGTCCGGCGCCGATTTGCAGCAGGAGGCCGGCATCGAACGTCTCCGCAAATTGGCGCAAGACGGCAGCGTGGTCCTGCATGGCGTCTGCCCGGACACGGCCGGGCAATGGCCTCTGGTACGCCAAACCTGCCTCTCCACTCCCGAAGGAAGCTTTGCCGAGACGACGTTGGAGAGCATGGTGGAGGCCCTGGTGGACGCCTACGCCAATCTCAGCAGCCGGTTCGAGGTGGTCTATTCGCTGGCCTCACCGGCGCTTGCCCCACAAGATGCCACGACCGAGTCCTCGCGCGCACCCACGATGAAATTGAAGATTTCGAGCGACCGCGGATACGGCGAAGCCGAGGTCGCGTTGCAGCTTCCTCCGCCGCCAACGCAGCCTCCCTCCGCGGCTTCGCCAGGGGCCGGGGCCGCCGCTGCCGCGCCCGCCCAACCCGAGCAGTCCCCATAACTGGTCTAGGTGACTCGCCCACAACGAAGGCGGGGGCGAGCTTACTTTTCTATTGAGGTGCGCCCACGCCTCGGTGGGCTAGTTATACTGGTCTTGATTCGCTGCTCGCTTCGCTTCATGCTGCCCGAATGGCCCAAGATACTGGTCCCGGTGTTTCTGGCCGCGCAAGCGCTGTTGGCGTATTGGGGCCGAGGGAGCGAGCGGCCGCCCGCGGCGCCGGCGCTCGCCCAGTTTCCGGCCGCGTTCGGCGGATGGAACACGTTGCATGATGATCCCGTGGACCCCGACGTGGCTGCCACCTTGCGCGCGGACCGCTTGCTGAGCCGCACCTACGTCAGCGGCGCCGGCGAACCGGTGGATTTCCTGGTGGCGTGGTTTCAATCCCAGCGCGCCGGGGCGAGCCAGCCCCACTCGCCCAAGGTCTGCTTGCCCGCTTCCGGATGGGTGCCGGTCTCAACAGGCGAAATCAGCCTGGACACTGCCGCCGGCCGCATCGAGGCCAATCGATACCTGGTTGCCAACCGCGGTGCGCGGGCCTTAGTGCTGTATTGGTATCAATCCTCCCGCCGCACTACCGCTGGAGAGTGGGCCTCGAAGTTCTGGCTGGTGGCCGACGCGCTTGGGTCCCGCCGCACCGACACCGCATTGGTAAGGGTAGTGGTCGAAGACCGCGCGGCGAGCGATGCAGGCGCCACACACGCCACACAAACCGCGGCCGATTTCGCGCGCGCCGCTTATCCCGTACTGCGCGAGCGGTTGCCGCGCTGAGACCCACGGTGCCCTAGCGCCGTAATCTTGAAATCTAGTTTCGATCCGATAAGAACTTCGGATAACCACATGCATGCGATTCACGCCGATGCGGGTGAAGCGGTCATCCAGCTAGCGCTGGCCGATACGCGCCTGCACAAGGACCTACTGGATCAACTCGATGAAGGCGTGTGCATTGTGGATCGCGATCATCGAATCCTGTATTGGAATCGGGGCGCCGAGCGCATCAGCGGACACTTGGCTCAGGAAGTGGCGGGGCAATTCAGCCATGGCGATCTGTTGATGCATTGCGAGGCCGACGGCAGTTTGCTCCCCGGGGCGGGGCCTGAATCGCCGGTCGTGGCCGCGATGCGGGACGGCAGGACACATCAAACCACGGTATTCCTCATGCACCGCGAAGGACACAGGCTGCTGGTGGAACTCCAGGCGCGTCCTATCCATGATGCCGCCGGCGCCATCGCCGGCGCTATGGAAACATTCGAGGAAGTGTCCGCACCGTCCCATCGGCGGGCCTACGAAATGGAAGTCTTCGGCTGTTCGGACTCGCATAGCGCGGCAGCCAATCGAAGATTCGGAGAAATGATGGTCCGTCACGCATTGGAGGCTTTGAACGTCTTCGAAATCCCCTTCGGATGGCTGCGCGTCGGGCTGGACGGCGCCGAGCATCTCGATCGGGCGTTTGGACATGGAATGGTGGACGCGGCGGTGAAAATGATCGCCGCCACGCTGGATCGCAGCCTGGGACCGCTGGACGTACTTACACATTGGGACGCGGAGGAATTCCGCGTGGAAGTGAGCCGCTGTTCGCGCTCGGAATTATTGGCCACTGCCGAGCGGCTGCGGCTGCTGGTGCGCGCCTCGACGCTCGAATGGTGGGGTGACCGGTTAGGCGTAACCATCTCAGTGGGGGGCGCGACGGCCGAACCCGGAGACAGCATCGAGAGTCTGGAGCAACGCGTGAGCGCAGTGTATGAAGGCTGCCGGGCGAGCGGAGGCGACCGTACCGCCATCGCCCATGTGAGGCTGAAGCGGTGAAGAGCAAGCCCTAATTCAATAAGGTGGTGTCATGTTTGCTATAGCCGGAATTGTGGTCGTGTTCGCAGCGGTAATAGGCGGCTTTCTCATGGAACACGGCAACATCAAAGTGCTGATCCAGCCCGCCGAATTGTTGATTATCGGAGGCGCGGGCTGCGGCACCATTCTCACCGCCAATCCGCCGGCCGTGCTGAAAGCCATCCTAGCCGGTTTCGGCGCCGTCTTCGGCAATTCTAAATATGATAAGGCCCTCTACCAGGGCACGCTAAAGCAGTTGTACGAAGTGATGCAAAAGGCACGTAAGAAAGGCCTGACGGATCTCGAGGCCGACGTCGAGAATCCCGACAAGAGCCCACTGTTCAAGTCCTGGGATCATCATCTGCGCGACTTCGTATGCGACACCTTGCGCATGGCGATGACGGGCGGCCCGACACCGTTCGAGCTCGACCAGGTGATGGAGCTGGATATGGAAGTTCATCATCACTACGCGAACTTGCCGGTCAACGCGCTCACCACGGTCGCCGATTCGCTCCCCGGCTTGGGAATCGTCGCCGCCGTGCTGGGCGTGGTGATTACCATGGGCGCCCTCGGCGGTCCGCCCGAGGAAATCGGCCATAAGGTGGCCGCCGCGCTGGTGGGGACTTTCCTCGGAATTCTTCTGTGTTACGGCGTGCTCGGTCCTATGGCGGCAAAGATGGGCAAGGCCGCCGAAGAAGAAGGCCATTTCTATCACGCCATTCGCGTGGCGCTGATTGCGTTTCTGAAGGGGACCTCGCCCGCCATGGCAGTGGAGTTTGGACGCCGCGCGGTGCCGGGGCACGTTCGCCCCTCGTTTCTCGAGCTGGAGAACGCCTGCAAGAATCGGGCTCCTGCCGCAGCGGCCGCGCCGGGTGCGAAATCCGCGGCGGGCGCCGCAACCCCCGAACCGGCCGCCGCAAAATAGACGCAGCCTCACGTTTCTATGTCTGCTCAAAAGTCCGATCAACTCCTGGTTCAGCCCATCATCATCAAAAAGAAGGTCGTCCATGGCGGCCATCACGGCGGCGCCTGGAAAGTGGCTTATGCCGATTTTGTCACCGCCATGATGGCGCTCTTTATTGTGCTCTGGCTGATGGGCGCTAGCTCTAAGGTGAAACTGGCCATCGCCGGATATTTTCGCGATCCCTCCGGGCATTCCGACAAGAACGGGTCCGGGCAAAGCGGCGCCACCGAAAATATCGGCATTGGAAAGGACGACATGGGCAAGCTGAAGGAGAAGCTGGAGGCCGCCATCCGCCAGACTCCGAATGTAGCGAAGCTCAAGGATCAAGTGCAGATGACCGTCACGGGCGAAGGTCTGCGCATCGAGCTGCTCGAAAGCGCGGTCAGCACTTTTTTTGAGAGCGGCAGCGCGCAGCCCACTCCGGAGGGCAACGAAATGCTGCAATTGCTGGCCGGCCAGTTGGGCAAACTCCCGAACAAGCTTTCCGTGGAAGGTCACACGGATTCCAAGCCGTATCTTTCTTCCAACGGCTATTCCAACTGGGAGCTCTCCAGCGACCGCGCCAATGCCGCGCGCAAACTGATCCAGCAGTCCGGCGTCCGTGCCAACCAGGTGGCCGATGTGCGTGGTTTTGCCGATCAAAGGCTGCGAAAACCCGAGGATCCCACCAGCCCCTCCAACCGGCGAGTATCGATTGTAGTGAAATATCTGGCCCCGGGCGACAGCGTGCAGACGCCGCCGCACACCACCGGATCAGAGGCGGAAAAGCCTTCCCCTTTGTCCGGCAAACCAGCGGCGCCGCAGCCTGCCCCCGCAAAACCTGCGCTCGAAAAACCGTCCCCCATGCCCGCCAAGGCC
>JASHQT010000211.1 GCA_030039005.1 Bryobacteraceae bacterium | reverse complement strand
CGGGGTGCGGCGTTCATAATCGCGGGTGGAGTGATGCTGGTCTCACAACCAGGCACAGCCCAGCAGCGTCCAGCGGGGCCGTACACAGCCGAACAGGCCCTGGCGGGACGCACCGCATATCAAGCCAATTGCGCGGCCTGCCACGCGCCGGATCTCTCCGGGCGCGAAGGACCGCAACTGGCCGGCGCGAACTTCCTGAGCCAATGGGGCGACAAGACCGCGGGCGACTTGATCGGTTTCATGCGCGCCACCATGCCTCCCGGCGCGGGTGGATCGCTTTCGGACCAAACCTACATTAATCTCGCCGCGTTCATCCTCGACGCCAACAGCGCACGGCCAGGCGACCGAACACTCAGCTCGGAGTCGGGTGTCGCGATTGGCGCCGTTGCGTCCGGACAGCGCGCCGCCTACTTGCTGCCGGGCGCCGCGCCGCCTCCCGCCGCGCAACCGGGCAACCAAGATAAGCCAGGCGGAGGGGCGCCCCGGGGAATCACGGTCGCGGGCGAAGTGAAGAACTACGTTCCGGTCACCACTGCCATGCTCCGCAATCCCGATCCCGGCGACTGGCTCATGATTCGCCGCGATTACAAGGCCACTTCTTACAGCCCCCTCAGCCAGATCACGGCGCAGAACGTCAACGAGCTGCGTCTGGTGTGGAGTTGGGCCATGCAGGAGGGTGCGAGCAACGGCAACCAACCAGCCCCGATTGTGCATAACGGTGTGCTGTACGTGAACAATGCAGGCATGGTGCTGCAGGCCCTGGATGCGAAAACCGGCGAGTTGATCTGGGAGAATCGCTACGGCTCCAATCCCACGGCGCCGGCCAT
Source organism: Bryobacteraceae bacterium (assembly GCA_030039005.1). The sequence goes on along the minus strand of JASHQT010000211.1, from coordinate 8,336 downwards.
GCGCGGTATCGCGATCTACGATGACAAGATCTTCGTAGCCACGGGCGAGGCGCATCTGATGGCATTCGACGCCCGCAACGGTAAGGTGGTCTGGGACACCACCATAGGCGACCGCTCCAAAGGCGACTACGCCAGCACGAGCGGCCCCATCGCGGTGAACGGAAGGCTGATTCAAGGACTGGGCCGCGATTCCTGCGCGACATATCGGGAAGAAAAGTGCTTCATTAGCGCGTATGACGCCAAAACCGGGAAGGAAGTGTGGCGCTTTCGGACCGTGGCCCTGGAAGGTGAACCCGGAGGCGATACGTGGGGAGGACTCCCGAATATCTTCCGGGCCGGCGTGGAATCGTGGATCACCGGAAGCTACGATCCGGACTTGAACCTGACCTACTGGGGGACAGCCCAAGCCAAACCCTGGATGCGCGTGAGCCGCGGCTCAGGCAACGGCGCGACGCTATATTCCAACTCTACCCTGGCGCTCAATGCCGATACCGGGAAGCTGGCCTGGTATCACAGCTACGTGCCGGGTGAGACGTTGGACTTGGACGAAGTTTTCGAACGAGTGCTGGTGGACGATCAAGGTCAGAACTACGTCTTCAGCGCGGGCAAGACGGGCATCCTGTGGAAGTTGGACCGCCGGACGGGAAAATACCTCGGTCACAAGGAAATGGTGTTCCAAAACGTATACGATTCCATCAATCCGCTCACCGGGGAACCGCACTATCGCAACGATATCGTCGAGCAGCGCATTGGAGAGTGGGTGACCGCGTGTCCCTCGACGGAGGGAGGCAAGAACTGGCCGGCGATGACCTACTATCCGCCGGGCAACCGGCTGATCATTCCGTTGAGCCAGAGCTGCCTGGAGATGAATGGGCAGGCGATCGAAAAGATTGCGGGTGGTGGGAGCGGCAACGGAGCCCAGCGTCGCTTCTTTGAGATGCCAGGTACAAACGGCAACGTCGGGAAGCTGGCGGCGTACGATGTGCGGACGATGCGCGAAATCTGGAAATACGAACAGCGCGCGCCGTTTCTTACCGGCGCCGTCTCGACCGCCGGTGGTGTGGTGTTCGCTGGCGATCTGAACCGCATGTTCCGTGCTTTCGACGCCGGCACCGGACGTATTTTGTGGGAGACGCGGCTTCCGGCCGCGGTGCAAGGGTTTCCGCTTACATTCACCGCGGGTGGCAAGCAATACTTGGCTGTAACCACGAGCAACGGCGGCGGCAGCCCTCGCGCCGTACCGGCCGTCGTTGCAACAGATCTGCATTATCCGGCGACAGGCAATGCCCTATACGTTTTCGCGGTTCCCGATCGAAGATAGGCGCCGCGATAGTTTCGGATGATTCTTCACACTTGGTTCAAGGGAAATTTCATTTCTGAGGTATGCGGAGCCGTGCATCCCACGGCTCGTCCGTAATGTCACGGGCCATTGCACGCGTGTGACGGCATGCTAGAATCCGGGAAACGGAGGTCCGGATTTTGAATTCGACCCCTGTCCCGGAGATCACGGGGCTAATTCACGCCTGGAATGGCGGCGATCGAGAAGCCCTGGAGCGTATCCTGGTCCTGGTCTATCCGGAACTGCGCAGAATCGCGCAAAAATGCCTGAGCGACGAGCGCAGCGGCCACACTCTGCAGGCCACCGCGCTGGTCAACGAGGCCTACCTCCGCTTTGTCGGCATCCAGAAAATCGATCTCCAGGACCGCGCGCATTTCTTTGCCATCGCGGCCAGGCTGATGCGCCGCATCCTGGTGGATTACGCGCGTTCCCGCGGCTACGCCAAGCGCGGCGGCGACGCCCAGCGCGTGGATTTCAATGAAGCTCTCATCGTCTCCGCCGCGGTGGACCCCGCCTTGGTCCGCATGGATGACGCATTGCAGCAACTCGCCGCCTTCGATCCCCGCAAGGCGCAGATCGTAGAGATGCGCTACTTCGGGGGGTTGAGCGCCGACGACATTGCGGGCGTGCTGAAAGTCTCGGTGCAAACGGTGCACCGCGATTGGAGCCTGGCAAAGTCCTGGCTGGCCCGTGAGATGAGCCCCGCGATTAGCAACGAAGCGCCACAGTCCGGCGATCGGAGCTAGCGATGGACCCAGAGCTTTGGCGCAAAGTGGAACAACTGTACCACGCCGCTCTGGAGATGAAGGAGGGCGAGCGCGCCGCGTTTCTCGACTGCGTGGAAGATGCCGCGCTGCGCAAAGAAGTGGAGTCGTTGCTGGCGTTGGCCGCGGATGCTGACGGTTATCTGCGTGCGGTAGTGGGAGAGGTGGCCGCGCAAGCCGCCGCCGGCAACGCCGCGGACCGGACAACGTTGCCCGTGCCGGCAGGCGTTCCTCAAAAGCTGGGGCGCTACGAGCTGATTGAGAAAATCGGCGCGGGCGGCATGGGTGTGGTCTACCGGGCCAAGGATCCGGCCATCGGCCGTGTAGTTGCCATTAAGACCATCCTGCTCGATAAGGAGGCTGGGAACAGTTCCGAGCTACGCGCTCTCATGGTACGCGAGTCGCAAGCAGCGGGCCGGCTCACACACCCGAACATCGTCACCATTCATGATTTTTGCCAGGATGACGACGCCTCTTATATCGTGATGGAATTTGTGCAGGGCCGTACCCTCGATTCGGTGATGCGTGGAAATCCAGCTCTCCCTTCCAGTGTTGAGGTATTGCAAATCGTGCAGGAATGCGCTGCCGCGCTCGACTACGCACACAGCCGCGGCGTGGTCCATCGCGACATCAAGCCCGCCAACATCATGCTGCAGGACGACGGCGTGGTGAAGATTGCCGATTTCGGCATCGCTAGGGTGACGCAGTTCTCGGGGCTCACACAAACGCTAGCACCGAGGGGTTCGCCTGCGTTTATGGCGCCCGAGCAGTGGCACGGCCGGACGGTGACCGGGAAAGCGGACCAGTACGCGTTGGCAACCGTTGCGTACCTGCTGCTAACTGGACGCCAGCCGTTTGAAGGTGATTCTATTCCAGCCTTGGCTGCGATGGCTCTCTATCAGGATCCGCCTGCGGCAACCTCTTTCAACCCGGGCCTGAATCCGGCAGTGGACCTGGTTTTGCGCAAGGCTCTTGCCAAGAATGGTGAGGCGCGTTATCCCACATGCGGTGAGTTTGCCGCGGAACTTGGAAGAGCTTGGGACCCTGGTGCTGCCAGTGGGCCAATTCGCGGGAACCGGCGGAAACTGGTGGTGGCAGCGATCTTTGGCGCTCTAGCCCTGGCTCTCGCCGGCGGTTTGCTTCTGTTCCATCGCAGTCCGGACTCCACCATAAAGGCGACGGTGGCCCCCACGCACTCTAGGGGCGTTCCTGTGACAAGTCCGCCGTCCGAAGACGATCCGGAACTTCGCGCCGAAGCTTTGCTGAAGCAATCGGACTACGCGGGGGCCGTACAATACTTCACCAAAGCCATTGCGACCAAACCGGACTACGCCTCTTACTTCGGCCGCGCGACCGGCTATCGGCAACTCGATCAAATGAACCAAGCCGTGAACGACTATTCGGAGGCCATCCGGTATAAGCCATCTAGCGCCTTGGCCTTCCATGATCGAGGTTTCTGCAAAATGCGCCTCGGTCTCGCCGATGCCGCCGCCGCTGACTTCGATAAGTCCCTGGCGCTGGATCCAAGTAATCCGCGTGCCTGGTACGACCGTGGAACCATTCGTTTAAAGAAGGGCGGTTACAAGCACGCGATCGAGTGCTTTACTAAAGCGATTGAGCTCGACCCCAACTTCGCCCCAGCCTGGGAAAATCGAGCGGTCGCGGAAAGGAAGCTGCAACAGACCGAGGCCGCTGACGCCGATCTGAAACACGCCCTGGCTCTCAGGCAGCGGCAGGACAAGCCTTAGCTAGGAGCGTGCCTAAACGCAAAAAATGCTCGGCGGGGATGCGCTCCCTGGCCGAGCATTTTTTGTCGGGGCCGCTTCCAGCGCCCGCCTCTCAACCCCGGCGATGGCCGCCCCCCGAATGGCTGCTGGCGGTATGGCCGCCGCCCGAATGGGTCTTGGAATGGGACGCGCCCTTCTCTGTATGCTCGCGCGCGGCGTGCTCTTTGTGTTCGCGAGCGTGCTCGGCATGTGCGTCGCGCCGCTCGTCGTTTCGACGTTCCGCGCGCCGCTCCGCGTCGCGCCTCTCATCGTGGCGCAGGCGTTCGTCGTTTCGACGCTCCGCATCGCGCCGCTCCTCGCGATACAGGTGGTGAATCCTTCTTTGGTCCACGTTGGCTACGGCGCGGTTGTAAAAGAAGTGCCCATCGCGCCAGTACCCGCCATGGAAGCCCTCGCCTGTGTAGCCGAATCCATAGTTCACGCCGCCGTAGTAACCGATGTGAAGCCCCCAGTGCCCGTCATGCCATACATATACGCCGTTGACAGAGCTCCAATAGCCAGGAGTGAAAAGATAACCCGGATGTGGCGCCAGCACCCAGGCGCCCGATACCCAGTAGTAGCCCGTGGGCCCGTAGGCCCAGTGTCCCGGGGTCCAAATGTAGTCGTCGCCGGGACATGGCGGCTGCGCATACACGCGAAGCGGCGGGGGCGCCACCGTGATGGATACTGCCACACCGCCAAACGCCGGTGCCGTAGTGGTCACTACGGCCGCGAAAATCAAACCGCGAAGTTTATTACAATTCATATCTCCTCCATCTGCTGTTCCGGCCCTGATCAGGACCATTTCTTTACCCTCACCCTGAACAGCGGGAAGCAGAGGCGGATCTACTAACGGCGGAGAGGAAAATTCTCGAGATGATGGGCTGCGGATTCAACGCAGCGGGGGCGCCGCTGACTTGTCGCACCTTAGTCCGCCTGTAAGGCTCACGAATGTTGTGTAGCGCACGCGCCGGATGCCCTCTGGGCGCGTGTGCGGCGTCGCCACTCTTGGAGACGGCGTGAGAACGGTCCTAGACGATGATTTGCGCGGGATCGTCCCGCCTACTCGTAGAAGCCCGGCGCCTTGCGTAGCTTGGCATTGGCATTGAAATCGTGTTGTATCCAGAGCTGCGCACCGGTCTTCTTGAGAAACGCTTCCACCGTCGCGCGTGATTCTATGGTCTGTTGCGCGTTGAACTCGGTGGTGGGAATCAGATGGAGCTTGCGTTCCTCGGGATAGTGGTAAAGATCGCCACTCAACATCACCGGCCCCGTCTTCGCCAGCTTGAGAAACAAAACCTGATGCCCTGGAGAATGGCCCGGGGCGGCCATGATCACGACGGTGCCATCTCCGAAAACGTCGTATTTGCTTCCGCTGAGGAACACCGTCTTGGCATTTCTGAGCGCGCTGTAGTTCTGCGGCTCCGTGCGTGGCGAAGGAGGATCGGAGAACATAATGTCTCGTTCTGCCTTCGTCACCAGCCAAGTCGAGCCGGCAAAAAGGTTCGCGTTGCCCACGTGGTCCCAATGAAAATGCGAAAGCGCCAAATAAGTGATATCAGCGGGAGAATAACCCACTTCGGCCAACTGGGACTGTAACGTCTTCGTGGCGGTTGCGTAGCGCATTGTACCTGGCCCGCCATCCGGCTTGAACGCGCTATCGGGCACAGCGCCGGTATCCCAGATCAGCGTGCCCTTGGGATGAACTACAAGGAACGAGGCCACCGACATGAATGTTGTGGCGACGTCCTCCTTTTTCAATTGGTAGGGCGATGTGTCCGGAATATTCAAGGTGCCGCCGTCGAACACGTATAAGCGGAGCGCCTTGGGAGGTTTCGCTTTCGGTTGTTGAGGCTTTGCGGCGGGAGCAAGGGCCAGCGTCGCGAAGAGCGCCACTAGGAATCGCCGTGGTATGTGATGGTTCGACATGGTGGACTCCTGTCGGGAGAACTTGCCGTACTATATCAGGATCACGGGGCTCACAACCTCGCGGAACGCTTGGTGGAACCCGCGCTGAGGCAAGACACCTCAGATGTCGCTCTAGGGCCGTCGCCACCGGCTGGCGGATGGTATATACTTTTTCCCCAGTCAGGGCGGGAAGCAATGACGAGAGAGGTCATTTTCGCAGCGGCACTGGCAGCCATTCCTCCGGCGGCAGCCCAGGATTTCGATGGTGCGCAGGTAGCCGCCGCGCTGGCTCAAAAGAACATCCCTCCGGCGCCCCGCCTGGACGATGGACATCCCGACCTGGGGAATGCGAAGGGATCCTGGATTGCACCTGGAGTTGGGGACATTTCAGGCACTGGAGGCGGCTTCGCGGGTACAGCGCAGCCCGAACGCAAGATCGAGGTTCCCTTCCTTCCATGGACCAAGGCGTTCTACGAACGGGTCAACGCCAACTTCACCAAAGATGATCCCGAGGGCTTCTGCTTGCCACCCGGCATCCCGCGCATGTACGCGACATCGTTTCCGTTCCAGATCTATCAGCTTTCCGACCGGATCTTGTTTGTGTTCGAGGGCGGGGCGCACATGTGGCGCGTTGTGTATATGGACGGCCGCAAACACACGCCAGCCGAGAAGCTAAATCCAACATATTTGGGCGAAGGTATCGGCCACTGGGACAACGACACCCTGGAAGTGGATGTAACCGGCTTCAATGATCGGAGCTGGTTAGACGCAGCCGGTCACGCGCACACCGAACAGCTTCACGTGATCGAGCGCTTCACGCGGGTCAACGAACTGATCCTGCATTATCAGGCTACGATCGACGATCCTGGCGCTTACTCGAAGCCTTGGACGGCAAGCTGGAACATCCGCTTCTATCCAAAGCTGGAACCGCTCGAATACATCTGCCAAGAGAATAATAAGGACTTGAAGCATCTGGTGGGCAAGTAGTCTCGCGCCGCTTGGTCGCAGCCTAGTTGTCCACGGAGATAAACTCCTTCGCCATCGCCACAGCCCCGAGCTTAGCCGGCGTGAGCCATGTGCCTGGACAGGAAGCCCTAACAGGAGCAGATGGTTGACAATGAATCTGGTTCCCGATAACGTCTGTAGAAATGAGCGTGCGTCGACTATCTCGATTCCTGACTGGTTCGCTTCTAGCTCTTTTTCTTCTTCCCTTTGGAGGCTTGGCGCAGCAGTCGCCCGACATCACCGGCCCAGTAGTTCTCAATACAAGGGAAGGAAAAATCCGGGTCGTGCCGGTGGCCACGGGCCTCTTTCACCCCTGGAGCCTGGCATTCGCCGACGACCATACGATACTCGTGACCGAGCGCGATGGCCGCTTGCGCATGATTCGGGATGGCGCCCTCCTGCCGGAACCTGTGTGGACTTCACCCACTCCCGCCGGTGAAAGTGCGGACTCGCTGCATTTCGTGGCCGTCCATCCGAAGTTTGCACAGAATCAGATGGTGTATGTTTCGTACCCCAAGCGCAATGGAGAGAGTTTCACGCTCGCCGTCGCACGCGGGCGGCTGAGCGGCGCGAAACTAACCGACGTTCAGGAAATTTTCGTAGCGGACGCCTGGGAGACGGGGGGCAATCTAGCGGGCAGGATCTATTTCAGCCCGGACGGTTTCCTTTATGTCACCGTCGGCGATCGCGATCGCATCTGCTGCAACGGCTCGGAGGATAACAGCCTGCGGATGAAGGCGCAAAGTCTTGATAACGACGCTGGAAAGACGCTGCGGCTGCGCGATGACGGTACGGTACCGCCCGACAACCCCTTTGTGGGGCGGGCAGGAGCCAAGCCGGAAATCTTCACTTATGGGCACCGCAACGGTTATGGCCTGGCGGTGAATCCGGAGACAGGAGAGTTGTGGCAGGCGGAAATCGGTCCTATGGGCGGGGATGAAGTGAACATTTTGTTTCCGGGCCACAATTACGGCTGGCCTTTGGTGTCGGCCGGCCGCAACTATACAGGCACGCTGGTTTCCGATCAGCCCTGGGCTAGGCCTGGCATGGATAATGCGCGGATGTTTTGGGTGCCTTCCATCAGTCCGTCCAGCATCATCTTCTACACCGGGGACAAGTTCCCGAAGTGGAAAAACAACATGTTCGTCGGGGCATTGACGACTAAGCAGTTGATTCGTGTCGCTTTTCACCAGCGCTCGCAAGCCGAGCAACGGGAGGGACTGCTGATTCCGCTTGAACAGCGTATTCGCGATGTGATTCAGGGTCCCGACGGTGATCTGTACGTAGCCACTGAGGCTTCGATTCAAAGCAAAATCGCTGATGGTACGGTGCTGCGAATCGAGCCGGCGGACCAGTAGAGGTCCGGTCAAATGATAAACATCGGCAATCAGGAAAGCGACCAACGATGACCCGCAACCGGTACGTAGCGAATCTCTTGCTGTTCAGCTTCGCTGCATTGGGGGGCTGCTCCAACGCGCCGCCCAAGAAGCAAGCCGCCGCGCCGGACAAAATCCATGGCAAAGCCCAAATTGTTACCACTGAAACGAGTGCGCT
>JASHQT010000210.1 GCA_030039005.1 Bryobacteraceae bacterium | reverse complement strand
ACGATGGACGGCATGCTATTTCCTCACTTGCACGCCAGCGGGCGTTGCTTCCTCTTCCACGCCTAGCTCGGCGAGCACGCCGTCGATGACGTGCCGCGCGCTCAGCGGGAATCCGCCGTAGACCAGCACCGAACGCAGCTTGTCTTTCGGCACGCTGGTTTCGAGCGTGAGCAGAGAGCGGAGCTGCGCGTCGCGATTCTGTTCGACGACGAAACAAAAATCATGTTCATTCAAAAATGTCTCTACCTCCGCGCTGAACGGAAAGGCCTTGATGCGCATCAAATCGCCGACGATGCCGCGACGGCCGAGCAGATCCAGCGCCTCGCGGACGGCCGGGTCGCAGCCGCCCACGGTGACGATCCCAAAGCTGGCGCCTTTGCGCCGTTCGATCACGGGAGCGGGCACGGCTTTCGCGGCGGCTTTGTGCTTCTTGAGCAGCCGATCCATGACCTCTTGATATTCGTCGGGAATTTCCGTATACGTCCCGAATTTGGTGTGGCCCGATCCGCGCGTGAAGTACGCTGCCTTGGGATGCACGCCGGGCAGCGTGCGCGGTGCGATCTGGGTGCCGTCTTCGGGAAGATAGCGCTGAAATTTCGGCAGGTTTTCGATCTCCTCCAGGCTCAAAACGCGGCCGCGATCGGGCTGATAACCGTCGTCCCACTGGAGACGCGGCACCACCCAGTCATTCATTCCGATATCGAGATCGGACATCAAAAACACGGGCGTTTGAAAACGTTCGGCCACATCGAAGGCCAGCGGCGCCATTTCGAAGCACTCCCCCGGATTTGAAGGAAACAACAGAATATGTTTGGTGTCGCCGTGCGAGGCGTACGCGCATTCGAGCAGATCGCCCTGCTGCGTGCGTGTGGGCATGCCGGTAGAGGGTCCCACGCGCTCCACGTCGATGACGACGGCGGGAATCTCGGCGTAATAGGCGAAGCCCAGCAGCTCGTTCATCAACGAAACGCCGGGACCGGCGGTGGACGTAAAGGCGCGGGCGCCCATCCAGGACGCGCCCATCACCATTCCGATGGCCGCCAGTTCGTCCTCGGCCTGAATGATGATGTAATTGTTTTTGCCGGTTTCGGGATCCTTCCGGAACTTCTCGCAAAACATCTTGAAGGCGTCCATGGCCGACGTCGAGGGCGTGATCGGATACCAGGCCGCCACGGTTGCGCCGGCGTACACGCAACCCAGCGCCACCGCGGTGTTGCCGTCGATCAGGATCTTGTCATGGTTGGCGTCCATCTTTTCCAGATGAAACGGGAGCGGCAGGTCGAAATGATCGCGCGCATAATCGTAGCCCAGGCGTAGCGCGCGGGTGTTCGATTCGCTGAGCTTTTTCTTGCCCGCGTATTTTTGTTCGAGCAGCGCCGCGACGATTTCCATGTCTACTTGAAGCGCGGCCACCAGCGTGCCGGCGTAGGCGATGTTCTTCATCAGAATGCGCTCGCGCGGGTCGCGGAAATGGTCGTTGCACAATTGCGCGAACGGCACGCCCAGGAAATGCACGTCGTCGCGCAGCAGCGCCGGATCGAGCGGCCAGGAGGAATCGTACAGCACGTAGCCGCCCTCGCGAACTTCCTGAATATCGCGCGCGTAGGTTTGCGAATTCATCGCCACCATGAGGTCGTAGTCGAGGGATCGCGCGGTGTAGCCGTTCTTGTTGACGCGAATCTCGTACCACGTCGGCAGACCCTGGATATTCGAAGGGAACAGATTCTTGCCCGAAACCGGAATGCCCATGCGGAAAATGGCCTGCATCAAAAGCCCGTTGGCGCTGGCCGATCCGGTTCCATTCACATTGGCCAGCTTCAAAGCAAAATCGTTTACGCGGTCGTGCATAGTTCGGGGTTCACCGGCCTCCCGGCATAAGGAATGAGCAGCTCGAATTTTTGCATGTCCCAGGCCGCCGTGGGACAGCGCTCGGCGCACAGGCCGCAGTGCACGCACAGGTCTTCATCCTTCACCATGACGCGCGCGGTCTGGGGCAGGCCAGCGGACACGTACAAATCCTGAGTGAGATTGATGGCCGGCGCGGACAGCCGCTGGCGCAAATCATCTTCCTCGCGGTTGCCCGTGATGGTGAGACATTGCACCGGACAGATGTCGATGCAAGCGTCGCACTCAATGCAGCGCGGCGCGGCGAAAACCGTCTCCACGTCGCAATTCATGCAGCGCAACACTTCACGCGCGGTCTGCTCGGCGTTGAATCCGAGCTCCACTTCGATGTTCATCTGCTGGAAGCGGCGCGTGAGATCGACGTGCTGCATCTTCTGGCGCGGCGAGGGATTGTAATCGTTGTGGTAGCTCCACTCGCTGATCCCCATTTTCTGGCTGATCAGGTTCATGCCCTGGGGCAGGCGTTCGGTCACCGGCAGGCCCTGGCAGTAATTATGGATGGAGATGGCCGCCTGATGGCCATGCTCGGCCGCCCAGATGATGTTTTTCGGCCCCCACGCCGCGTCACCGCCGAAGAAGATGCCTTCGCGCGTGCATTGCATGGTCTTCTCGTCCACCAGCGGCATGTCCCACTTGTCGAATTCGATGCCGATGTCACGCTCAATCCAGGGAAACGCGTTTTCCTGGCCGATGGCGAGGATCACGTCGTCGGCGGGGAGAAAGACATTATCGATGGTTTTTGATTTTTTGGCCTGCGCGTCCCATTCCAGGCGCTCGAAATCCATCCCGATGAGTTTGCCGTTCTCGAGAACGAAGCGCACGGGCGCGTGATTAATGATGATCTCGACGCCCTCTTCCTCGGCGTCTTCCAGTTCCCAGGGCGAGGCCTTGAAAAATCCGCGCGGGCGTCGCGCCATCACCTTGATATCCTTGCCACCCAGCCGGCAACTGGAGCGGCAGCAATCCATGGCCGTGTTGCCGACGCCGATGATCAGCACTTTTTCGCCGATCGAATCCGTGTGCCCGAAGGCGATGGACTCCAGCCAATCGATCCCGATGTGAATACGGTCCGTATCGTGGCGTCCGGGAATGTCGAGCTCCTTGCCGCGCGGCGCGCCGGTGCCCACGAAGATAGCGTCGAAGCCTTCATCAAGCAGCGCCTTCATGCTGTCGATCGGCGTGGAATAGCGGATGTCGACGCCAAATCCGAGGATCTGGTGGATCTCGTCCATCAGCACGCTTTCGGGGAGCCGGAAGGCGGGGATGTTGGTGCGCATCAAGCCGCCCGGCCGGTCATATTTCTCGAACATCACTACTTCGTAACCGAGCGGCATCAGGTCGTTGGCGACGGTGAGCGACGCCGGCCCGGCGCCGATACAAGCGATGCGTTTTCCGTTTTTTTGTTTGGGGATCTTGGGGAGCCGGTCGCTGATGTCGTCGCGCAGATCCGCCGCGACGCGCTTGAGACGGCAGATGGCTACCGCTTTGCCATCCACGCGTCCGCGGCGGCAGGCCGGTTCGCACGGACGGTCGCAGGTACGGCCGAGAATCGCGGGAAAAACATTCGACTCGCGATTCAGCATGTACGCGTCGGTGTAGCGGCCCTGCGCGATTAACCGGATGTATTCGGGAACATTCGTATGGGCGGGGCACGCCCACTGGCAGTCCACGACTTTGTGGAAATAGTTGGGGTTACTCGTGTCCGTGGCTTTCACACAGGGATCCTTTCGATCTGCGTCACCGCCATGAGTTTATAAGAAAATCCCGGAATCAGTCTGATTTATTGTACATCCCGGGGCGGGGCTTGGCTGCTGGCTTCGGTACCGGGAAGGCTGGTCTCACCAGGCGATGGTTTTCAGGCCCCGTACGGCGCGAAAGTGAGCGTCGCGCGTGGCCAATGGCATATCGTGAGTGCGCGCCATGGCCGCGATCCAGAGGTCATTCGTTGGAATCGGCTTGCCCGCGGTTTTGAGTTCGCGGCGAATCTCCGCATAGCGCACGGCGGTCTCGCGGACCACCGGCAAAAGATCGAAAAAGACGAGATGCGTTTTAATCCAAGCTTCATAAGAACCGCGCAAGCGGGACCCCTGGATGCCGTATAGAAACTCGCCGAGAACGACGATCGGAAGAGCCAGTTCCAATTCGCTCGATAGCGCCTTTAGGAGCTTGTCATCCCCGTCGACGAAGGCGGAGAATGCATTTGTATCGAGAATTATCGCCACTGGTCCTCGTCGATTTGCTCGAACTCTTCTTCTAAGACGCGGTTGATGCGACGCGTTTCTTTGTGCAGATGCCTCAGTCCGCCGAACGCGCGCATCCAGGTTGGCGGTGGGGCCGGCGGCGGATACGGCGCCGATGGGCCGCTACCGGTAACTTCCCGGGACATACGGCCGAGGTAGTCCCGGACCGCATGGGAGAAGAAGTCTTTCAGCGAGATGCCCTGCTCGGCAGCGGTGGCTTTGGCTTTGCGAAATAGCGCGTCCGGCATTTCCACCGTCGTTTTCATCGCTCCCATTTTCCCATAAATATGGGAGCGTGAGGTCGTGTATTCGCAATCAGCGCCTCGCTTGCCCGGTAATCCGCCGGAAATGGAGTATCATCTTCTTCAGAAGTTTGGAGTGCAGCCGGCCGTGGGACGCCTGGGCGCGTGAGAGCCGATGGCGCGATCTCGGGGCGCGAGTGCCTCCCAGAAACGATCCGTGAGGAGGTAGTTCGTGGCCTTGACGATCGGTGTGCCGCGCGAGACCTTCCCCGGCGAGCGCCGCGTTGCGTTGCCACCGCGCGCCGCGGAGGCACTGGGGAAATTGGGCGCCGGCATCATTATTGAAGAGTCGGCGGGCGCTGCCGCCGGATTCCCGGACGAACTTTACAAGGCGCGATCGGCACGCGTCGGGACGCGCGCCGAGGTCTTTGCGCAGGCCGATATTGTCGCGCAGGTGCGTGCGCTGGGCGCCAACCCGCAAGAAGGCCGCGCGGACCTGGGCGCACTGCGCGCGGGTCAAGTGGTCATCGGCTTCGGCGAACCGCTGACTGCTGTGGAGGAGATGGCGGCGCTGGCGCGCTCCGGCGTCACGTTCTTCGCCATGGAACTGATGCCCCGCATCACGCGCGCGCAGAGCATGGACGCGTTATCGTCCATGGCCACGCTGGCGGGCTATCGCAGCGTCCTGCTGGCCGCCGAGGCCTTGCCGAAAATCTTTCCGATGCTGATGACCGCCGCGGGAACCGTTACTGCGGCCCGGGTGCTGGTGCTCGGCGCCGGGGTCGCGGGGCTGCAGGCGATCGCGACCGCGCGCCGGCTGGGCGCCGTGGTTTCCGCCTACGATGTTCGCAGCGCGGTGAAGGAGCAGATCGAAAGCCTGGGTGCGAAATTCGTCGTGCTGGATGTGGAATCCGGCGCAGCCGAGGGGCAGGGCGGCTACGCCAAGGCCATGGATGAGGACTTTTACCGCCGCCAGCGCGCCGCGCTCACCGAAGTGATCCGCGAGCAGGACGTCGTCATCACCACCGCCGCTGTCCCCGGCAAGAAGGCGCCGGTTCTGGTGACGGCAGAAATGGCGGCTGCGATGGCCCCCGGCTCCGTGATCGTCGATATCGCGGCCGAGCGCGGCGGCAACTGCGAACTCACGCGTCCCGGTGAGACCGTGGTGCATCACGGCATCTCGATACTGGGCCCGCTGAATCTCGCTTCCGCGGTACCGTTCCACGCGAGCCAAATGTATGGATCGAACATTGCGTCGTTTTTGAAACTCATGGTGAAGAACGGCGAGCTCACGCTGAATCGCGATGACGAAATCATTCGCGAAACGATGGTTACTTATGGCGGGGAGGTGGTGCACCCGCGCGTCGCCGAGCTCGCGGGAGTAACGAGCGCCGCTCCGGCGGCCAAGGGAAGATAAAAGCGAGGAGATAAACGCATGGGTGGCTATGAATTCGATCTGTGGGTCTTTATGCTGGCGGCTTTTCTCGGGTTCCAGCTCATTCGGGGAGTGTCGCCGCTGCTGCACACGCCGTTGATGTCGCTCACCAATGCGATCTCGGCCATTTCCGTGGTCGGCGCCATCCTGCTCACGGGCGAAAAGGACGCGAGCATGCTCTCACGCGTTCTGGGTTTCTCAGCCGTTTTCCTGGCGGTGCTCAACCTGGTGAGCGGGTACCTGATCACGGATCGCATGCTGAAGATGTTCAAGCGGCGCGAGCGGGAAAAGAAATAAGGGAGCGCAAGCGATGAAACTCGACGATACGCTTCTTCCGATTCTCTACATGCTGGCGGCCATCGGATTCATCCTGGCCATCAAATGGATGAACTCCCCCATCACCGCGCGGCGCGGCGTTGTGGTGGGAGAGATCGGCATGGTGCTCGCTGTAGTGGGCACGCTGCTGCGCTTTGAAGTGGTCAACTACGAATGGATTCTGGTGGCGTTTTTCCTCGGCACCGCGTTCGGAATTCCCATCGCCTACATCATGCCCATGACCGCTGTTCCGCAGCGAACCGCCTTCTCCCACGCGTGCGGCGCGCTGGCTTCGGCGCTGATCGGGACCGCGGAGTATTACAAGGGTCTCAGTGGTCCGGGCTTGTCGAAGGTAGTGATGGTGGCACTCATCGTGGAAACTCTGCTCGGTTTCCTCACGTTCACGGCCAGTATGATGGCATTCGGGAAATTACAGGAGGTGCTGCCGCAGCGCCCCATCGTTTATAAAGGACAGAATTTCGTCAATTTGGGAATCTTCGCGGCCGCGGCGGGGATCGGCCTCGCGCTGGTGGTGGCTCCCGCGCACAGCGTGCTGTTTCCAGTGTTCGCGATCCTGGCGCTGCTGTTCGGCGTACTGCTCATCATCCCCATCGGCGGCGCCGACATGCCGACGGTGATCGCGCTGCTGAACTCCTATGCCGGGTTATCCGCCAGCGCCATGGGTTTTGTGCTGAACAACAAGCTGCTGATCGTGGCCGGGGCGCTCGACGGGTCCTCCGGCTTTATTCTTTCCATCATCATGTGCCGCGCCATGAACCGCTCCTTCAGCAACGTGCTGTTCGGCGCATTCGGCCAGTTGCAGACCAGCGCCTCGGGCGCCGGTGAAGCGCGGCCCGTGCACTCGGCCACGCCCGAGGACGCGGCACAGATTCTCGATTCCGCGCGTAACGTGGTGGTGATTCCCGGCTACGGCATGGCGGTGGCGCAAGCGCAACATAAATTGCGTGAAATGTTCGATATCCTCGGGCGCCGCGGCGTGGACGTGCGCTTCGCCATCCATCCCGTGGCAGGGCGCATGCCGGGACACATGAACGTGCTGCTGGCCGAAGCCGACATCCCGTACGACAAGCTCTGGGAGGTGGACGACATCAATCCCGAGATGGCCAACGTCGATGTGGCGCTGATCATCGGCGCGAACGACGTGGTGAATCCCGGCGCCGAGACCGATCCCCATAGCCCGATTTCCGGCATGCCCATCATCCAAGCGTACAAAGCGCGCACCGTGATGGTGATCAAGCGCAGCATGAACCCCGGCTTCGCCGGCATCGATAACGAGCTGTACTATCGCGACAACACGTTGATGCTGTTCGGCGACGCGAAATCGTTTGTATCGAGCATTGTCAAGGAGCTGGGCGCGCTGGCGAAAGTCTGACGGTTACGATCCGCGCCGTTCGAATTCTGGCGGCAGAACAACGTTCACCGTGGGCGCGGCCGACGGCAACCCGATCTTGGCTTCCTCAAAGCGCTGAATGATGCGCCGATTCATTTCCCGGCCCACCATCCACTGCTGATTCGGAATGGTCTTGAACCGCGCCTTGATGGTTGCCCCGGAGCTGTCCATTTTATCCACGCCCAGCACTTCGATCGGCGCCAGCACCACCGCACGATACGGTTCCTCCTGGGTGAGCTCCTCACCGATCGCCTTGAGCACCGCGACAACGCGATCCAGGTCTTCGGTGAATCCCACCGAAAGGTTGAAAACGTAGTACGAGTATTCGCGCGTGAGATTCGACACGCCCTGGATGGACCCGTTCGGAAAAATGTGAACCGCGCCATCTTCGCCGCGCAGGACGGTGGTTCGCAGGTTGATTTCCTCCACCAGACCGGTCTTGCCGTTGATCACCGCGACATCATTCACGCGAATCTGGTTCTCCATCATGATAAACATGCCGGCGAGCACGTCTTTAATAATGTTTTGCGCGCCGAATCCGATGGCGAGGCCCGCCACACCCGCCCCGGCGAGCAACGGCCGCACGTCGAAATGCAGCTCGTTGAGGATCATCAGCAGCGCGATGGTCCAGATCAGGACGAAGCAAAACTTGCCCGTCAGATTTCCGACGGTTTCGGCGCGTTTCTCGACTTCGTACTCCGTGCCGCCGGTCTTGAGCATCATCTTGACGCTGTAGCCGCGGAGGCCGGCGATCAGCCGCGCGATGATGCGCGTGGCGATAAACGCGAAGATCAGAATCGCGAGGATGCGCACAGCGTTCGCCAGCGCCGGCGCATAGTAGTCCGGATTGAGCAGTTCGCCGCGGCTCGGTAAGTGCTGAAGCACGTGATGTTAGGATCTGCTTGTCTATCGTAACCGGATTCGGGGACGCCATAGCACAGCGGCGCTGAGCGAGCCGGCGCAGGCGATCCAGGCAACGCTTACCCCAGCCGTGGTCCGCGGCAAGATGCGGAAAGAAATTGATGAGACAGCAAGCTAAGCGGCCGCGGTCCTTGGTTTGATCTCCTTCTCCTTCGGAACGGAAACCAGTTTCAGCTCGCCGGCCGCGGCTTTCTTGGCGATGATTTTCAGGACGCCGTCCTCGATCGTCGCGTGCACTTGATCCGGCTCAATCTGGGCCGGCAGATCGAATCGCCGCAGCAGGTCCCGATGGCTTAGCTCGGAAAAGTGCACGGTTGCGCGTCTGAGATCCTTCTTGGCTTCGGCTTTCCCCACCACCGTGACACTCTGGGGAAAAACCGCGACCCTGAGCTGGCTCGCGCTGAAACCCGGCACCGCGATAGCGATCTCGAAATTCTTTTTTCGCTCCACCAATTCGGCCGGTGCCGGCGCCAACAGTTGCGCCTGCGCATGGAGCCAGTCTTCCAGTTCGTTGCCGCCGCTCGCGGCGCGTTGTTCAAACAGCTCGAAAGCACGCTGGCGGACACGCTCCAGCAGAGCTTCGATTTCTTGCACAAGGGATGCGGACTTCACTTCCGCGGGATCGATGCTGCGGACGGAAACTCCCGTCATGGCTGCCTCCTTGATCGGCACACTCTTCGCTTACCGGCAATTCGAGGGAGGCGTTAGAGAGGATAGCCGATAGCCGTGTTGTTTGCAAGGGCGGTCCTGGTCTGTAGGGGTCCCTCGATGACTCGATACTAGATCGATCGCCGCTGTCCTTCGCATCCGTCGGCGAGCTCGGTTGATTCGGCCTGAAAGCCGTTCGCGAGACCGGAGGGGACGGCTATTGAGACAATTCGCTGGAGAGCTGTTCGAACTTCTTGCGCTGCGCGGGCGTGAGGATCTGGACGATGCGGTTGCGCCCGGTGGCGCGCACGTCTTCGATCTGCGCTTCCAGATCGTCGTGGTACTTGACGAAGTCGTCGAGAATGGTCTTCAGGCGCTGCGATTGATCCGGCGTCAGATCGAGTTCCTTCCTGAGCTGGTCGTAGGAGAACTCGGCCTTCTCTCCTTTCCAGTAGAC
>JASHQT010000209.1 GCA_030039005.1 Bryobacteraceae bacterium | reverse complement strand
AGCTCCATGCCCAGAATGCGGCTGTTGTCGGAGCGCGCTACGGCAGCAGCGCCGAGGATGCGCTTGAATTCCTCGATGGAAGTGGGGTGCACGTGCCAAGTGCCGGAAAGGTCCGGATGGCCGTCCAGCGCGCGCGGCGCGGGCGCGGTGAGGTCCGGCTTGCCGTCGGGTGTGCGCGGCGTGCCGGCGGGAACATAGTTCAACCATTGGGCCTGCGCGGCGATGGTCGCTAGCGCGGTCGAGAGCAGTAGCCGCTGTATCATATGGGTCGTCTTGAGTATATTAGCGATTTTGATATGCTTTCCGAGGGAGAGTTGGAGGTGCGACGGATGAAGTTTCGGGCGTTAATCGAATGCGCCGTTTTGGGAGCAGCCCTGATGTTTGCCTCGGTGGCTCAGGCGCATCATAGCAATTCCGCGTTTTATGTTACCAAGGTCATCACCATCAAGGGCGTGGTCAAGGAATTCAAATGGAGCAATCCGCACGTCTGGGTGATCGTGGAGGTGGACGACGGCAAGGGAAACAAAGTGGAGTGGAAGGCGGAGGGCCGGCCGCCGGGGATCCTGTTGCGTGCCGGATGGACGCCGAAATCGCTGGTACCGGGCGAGACGGTGACTATCGATTTAAGCCCAGCGAAGGACGACAGCGCGTCCGGGCTGATCGCGCGCGTGACCAAGGAAGACGGGACGATTCTTCCCAACGCACCGCCGCCGACAGAGTAATGCCATGAAACTGACGCTCGCCACCACTTTTTTCGCGCTTTGCGCGGTCTTGCCGGTGCAATCGGCGACGCCGCCGGACTTCTCCGGCGTGTATTATCCGATCAATCCGTTCGGGAATTTCCGCGGCGGACCGCGTGCGGGTGGTCCTCCACCAGCGGGTGCGCGCAGCGGACCGCCGCCGCGGCCGACAGCTTCGGCGCCGCTCTCCGACGGCTCGCGCGGGCGCACTCCCAATGAGCCGTTGCTTACGCCTGAGTACATGGCGAAATGGGAAATGATCAGCAAAACGCGCATCGCCGGGTCGTCGGAATACGATCCCGTCGCGCGCTGCCTGCCGCCCGGAATGCCCGCCATGATGTCCATGGCCTACGGGATGGAAGTGATGCAGACCAGGGACAAGATCACGTTCTTCAGTGAACTGAACGACGCGCTACGCCGCGTGTATCTGGATGGCCGCAAGCCGTCCGAGACGGTGCTGGAAGACCCGACCTACGCCGGGTATTCGACCGGCCATTGGGAAGGCGACACGCTGGTGGTGGATACCGTGGCGCTGCGCGACGACACGTTCATCGAAGGTTTCACGCCGCACAGCGATCAAATGACGGTGCACGAGCGCATCCAGTTGAAGGAACCGACGCTGCTGGAGGACACGATCACGGTCACCGATCCGAAAGCGCTCACGCAGCCGTGGACGACGGTGAAGACATATCGGAAGGCGAAACCCGGGTCAGGGAAGGACGAACTGCGCGAGTTTGCGTGCGCCGAAGGGCTGGGAGAAGTGAAGTAGGGGATCAGTTCGCGTAGTAGCCGTCGCGGGTCTGGACAAACAGGCCGGGTTTTTTGACGGTCAATTTGATTTTGCGATACTTGCCGCTTTGCCCGGCGCGCTCGGGCGTGTATCCCAGGCTGTACTGATTGCGCAGCTCGTCTTCGATTTGCGCATAAGCTTTCTCGATCGTGTTGCTCTCAGAGATTTCGAAATAGGCGCCGCCGGTTTCCTGTGCCATGCGCCGCATGTTGGACTTGGCCACGGCAAAATAGGCCGTGGTGGCGGGGAATATGATGCGAGCCACCCTGCCGACTCTCCTGCGAGCCTTGCTGCCGCTATTGAGGGCACTGTAGAAGATCGAATAGAGGATGGTGTCGGCGCGTTGGGCGTATTCGATGGCGGTTTCGAGATTGGTTTTGTCGCGAAACGATCCACCGTCGGAGAGCACGATGGAGGCTTTGCGGCCGCGCATGGGACGCATCATGTATTCGGAGGTCTCCCGGACAGCTTCAAACAGCAACGTGGCTGTGACCCCGGGAATGCGCAGCTTGTCGAGCGCCGCGCGCAGCTCTTCGCGCGACGAGGTGAAGCCCCCGAGCAGTTCCACCCGCGTGTTGAACTGCGCGATGAAGGCTTGGTCCTTGTCCGGCCGCAGCACTTGGTCGAGGAAAGTGTAGCTGGCGCCGCGCTCGGGCTCCAGCACCGCGATCTGGCTGCGGCTGGTGTCGACCAAAAGGCCGAGGATAAGGGGGAGATCGGATTCGCGCGAGAAGTAGCGAATCGTTTGGGGCATGCCGTCTTCGAGAAGGATGAAGTCGTCGCGCGTGAGACCCTTCACGACGCGGCCGTCGGAATCGCGCACGGTGGCGAGGAGGGTAACGACGTTGACGTCAGTGGAGAACCTTGCGTCCGAAACCGGGGCGTCCTGAGCCCAAGCCGCTGCCGCGCTGGCAAGCAGGAAACCCCGGCGCGAGAGGCTCATAAAAGCAGGCCTTCGAGGGCGGCCGCGCGCGTCCATTCTAACACCTAGTTCGCGTAATAGCCGTCGCGGGCCTGGACGATCAACCCCGGCCGGTTCACCGTCAGCTTGATTTTGCGATAGCCTGCGCTCTTGTCCGAACGCGCGGGCGTGTATCCCAGGCTGTACTGATTGCGCAGCGCGTCTTCGATCTGCGCGTAGGCGTCCTGGATGGTGTGATCGGCGGAAATCTCGAAATAGGCGCCGCCGGTTTCGCGCGCCAGCCGCTGCATGGCGCTGCGGCCGTGGCTCCCAGCCAGGGCGTGGATCGCCACGCGCGCCGGGCGATAGACCTTGAGGGGCGAGACGAAAAGAATCGAGTAGATGATGGTGTCGGCTCGCTGTGCGTATTCGATCGCCGTTCCGATCGAGGTCTTATCTCGAAACGACACGCCGTCGGAAAGGAGGATGAAGGCCTTGCGCCCCTGCCGCGGGCGCATCATGGTTTCCGACGTCTGGCGAATGGCCTCGTACAGTAATGTCGCCACTTCCACCGGAACCTCCAGTTGATCGAGCGCGGCGCGCAGCTCCTGGCGGGATGACGTGAAGCCTTGCACCACCTCCACGCGCGTGTCGAAGTGGGCGACGAAAGCCTGGTCTCTGTTGGGGCGCAGAACCTGGTCCAGAAATTGGTAGCTGGCCTTGCGCTCAGGCTCCATCACGTCCACCTGGCTGCGGCTGGTATCGATCAACAGCCCAATGGTCAACGGAAGGTCCGATTCACGTGAGAAGTAGCGAATGGTTTGCGGCACGCCGTCTTCGGAAAGAGCGAAGTCGTCGCGCGTGAGATCCTTCACGACGCGGCCACCGGAGTCGCGCACGGTGGCCAGCACCGTCACCACGTTCACTTCGGTGGTGAACGTCGAATCCTGCGCCAGCAGCGTGCCGGCACCGGCTAACAAGAATGCCCGGCGGGAGAATTGGGTCATAAACAAAAGGCCTCGCGAATGGTTTTCGCGAGGCCGAAGGGACACCTAATAGATCCTGATTGCTAGCGGCGCCAGTAACCACCCCAGCGTCCGCCGAATCCGAAGTAAACTGAAGGACCCCAGTAGTAGGGATACGGATAATACGGGTAGCCGTAAGCGTAAGGGTAGCCATAAGCGGGCGCGTAGCCATACGGCGGCGGATAACCGGGACCGTAGGCGGAGCCGTAAGCCGGACGCGGTCCGAGCGGTCGAGCGCCCGCGTTGTAATCCTGCTGCGTGGCGTATTGGAAGGCTTGCTGCGAATTGTCGATGCTGATCGGAGTCTCCATGGCGAACGTCAGCGGAGTTTCCGGCCCCACGACTACCGGCCGGCCGCGCGTCAGCAGAACGCCGATGGTGGAGACAACAAGTCCCGCCGCCGCACCCACTCCCGCGCCGACGCCGCCGTTCACTCCCGCGCCGATGGCAGCGCCCGTCGCGGTAGTGGCGCCGATGGCGAATGCATCGCGCCCATAAGAGGTATTGCCTTTACGATCGATCAATTTCGTCTTGATTTGAATCTGCCGCCCGTCCGCAAGTTGCACGCCGGTCAGCTCCACCTTCAAGTGCGATACGCCCGATACGCGGCCCGCTTTCTGCGCTTCGGTGACGATGCCGGTAACGGTTTCGCCGCGGTGCGCAATCAGCAATCCGTTGGCGACGATCGGTTCCAGCAACGTGCCGGTGAACGCATCGCCGGTCTGATTGTGATCGCTCGAGAGCGGTGTGTTCAGGCGCATCGTGATCCAGGTTCCCACCGGCAGCGTGATTGTGGTTGGTGCGTAACGCGGCGCGGGGGGCGGAGGAGCCTGCTGATAAGCGGGCTGCTGGTAAGCGCCCTGTGGGGGCGGAGCTTGTTGATAGACGCCCGGAGCCTGCGCGGGCGGCGGAGGCGGAGGAGCCTGATCCTGCGGCTGGCCGGGATCGGCAGCGGGCGGCGCGGGTTCAGCCGCGGTGGGCGCGGGTTGCTGCTGGTCCTGTTGCGGATCAAACTTGCGCCATCCGCCCGAATTTGTCGAAGGAGCGGCCGGCGCGGGCTGATCCTGCGCGATGCCGGGCAACGTGCCGGCCAAAGAAAGAATAAGAACGGAAGCAGCGGTCCATGTAAAAGGTTTACTGAATCGAGGCTGGGTTTTCATCGTTGTGGCACCTCTCAAATCCATTTTAGTTGCATCCCA
>JASHQT010000208.1 GCA_030039005.1 Bryobacteraceae bacterium | reverse complement strand
TTGTGCTCCGGCGCCGTCGCTTCGAGCGCGAGTGTTTGTTGATCGTTCGGTTGCAGGCTGAGCGTCTCGCCCAAAGCCGCCAACACTTCTTTGGCGCTCGGCTGGCCGGTCCAGGCGTGAGCGTGATAGTCGCCCGGAGGCACATTGGGAATGGTGTAGTTGCCCTCCTGATCGCTCACCCCAATCCTCACGCCCTCGGCGCCGCTCGCGGGAACCAAGAAGATTTGCGCGAACATCGCGGGCTGCCCGCCAAAGGTCACTTTGCCCTTGAGAGTGGCGCCATCGCCGCGCACGGTCAAATGCAGTTCTCCTGCCGCGCCCGTGATGGCGAACTCGCGGTGCAGGACATCGACGCCGCCCAGCTTTGCCGCAGCCGCATATCCGCTTCCGCCTAGCGCATTCACGGTCAGCTTGTACCTGTCCGGGATGACGTCCTTCAGCTCGTTGGCGCGTGCATCAGCGGGGACGTCTTGCACCAAACCTGGGCGATTTCCAATGGTTAACTGGCGCAGGTTCTCCGGACTGTGTTGCGGAAGAAGCTCGACAATGATCTGGCCTTCTCCCTTGGCGCCTGCTTCGTAGGAGACGGAAATCGGAATGTTCAAGGCGGGAGACATTTGCACCACCAGGTTCTGCATCGGCGCCGCGCTCATCGTCAGCGGCACCTCTGCGGCGAACCACTGCGGAGGGTCGGCTTGATATTGCGTGACGCGCAGTGTGTAGGCGCCGCGCGGAATGTCGGTCAGCCGGAATTGGCCCGTGATGAAGTTGACAAAAGCCCGGCCGAGGGGCACGCGGTCGCCGTCGCGGTAGAGTTGCAACTGAGTCCAGGCCTGCGGCACGAAACCGGAGAGCCGGCCGTTGATGTCGAAAGCCGCTTCGGTAGTGTGGCGAAAATCGGCGCTGGAGTTCGCCGCTGGAGCCAGTTCGAACACCTGAGCCGCCGCGGGCGAGTCCGCGTTCGGATAATACACCGGCTCCATCCCGCGATGATTGTTATTCGGATTCGGAGCGTTCCCTTGAAAAAACTGGGTACTCGACGATTCCCCGGCCAGTCGCACGACGTAGTCGGCGGGCAGGAGCCCGAGAAGTTCGTAGTGGCCCTGGTCATCGGTATGGGTTGTCTTCGCCGGTGAATAGTCGGCGCCCTGCAAGGATGCTTTGACGGTGATCCCCTGAACAACCACGCCGTTGAGCGGCTCGGCATTCTCGTCGAGCACCGTTCCGGAAATTGAGGCGAGGGGGACCAGTGGAACCCGCGCGGCGGGAGAGTCCGGCGTAACGTCCAGGGTGACGGTCGCCGGTTTCGGCGGACTTCCGGCCTGTTCCTCCTGCATCTGCGTGAGATCCCGAAACGCCGGATTGGCAAGAAGCGCGGCCGGTGAGTCTTCTTCCTGGCCGGAGACATAGCCAGGCTTGGAAACGGACAGAATAAACCGTCCGCACGAGACATTTTCGGCGCTGAAATTGCCGCCGGAATCGGTGAAGCGAAATCCGCTTCCGTCACCGAAAAAGGTGACCAGGGCGTGGGGAATGCCAGCATTAGTGGCGGAATTGAAGATGGTACCCGCCAGCGTGCAGGTGCGGGATTGTGCACGGGCGCCGCCGGACGGTATGCAGCACAGGAGCACCGGAGCCAAAGCCAATGCGATCTTCTGTCCGCCGCACGCAGGCATGCGAACTATTAAATCACAACTATTTCCCTACCAGGTGCGACAAATCCTTTTCATTCTCTTGACAGAAGTATTCCAGTAATTCCGAATTGAGAACGATGAGCTCGGTCAGCGTCACGGTCCACGGCGCGGTGTAAGCTTTGGGATCGTCCATGGTCAGCTCAATTTGCAATTTTCCGTAGTTAATGCGCCGGAAGCGCTCCGTTAATTTGGCTGCGTCGGTCATCGGGCTGCCGGAACGGTCCAGCCACATCCCGTCGCGGAAGCCGTTGGTGCGCACCACCAGCGTGTCGCCTTCCCAATGCCCCGTCGAATAGCCGGTGTAAGAGGGCTGCGGATCGTCAGGCAGCGGGCGCCCGTCGGTGAAGATCTGCCGGTAGGTGACGTCGCGCTCGGAGAGGATCACCAGCAGCCCCGGCGTCTGGACGAACTTGCGGTAAGGCGGAAAGGTGAGCAGCCGGATCGCGCCCGCGGGTTGGCAATGGGTGACCGGATCGTCTTTTCCAAAGTCGGCCATGCGTTTTTTCACCAGTGCCCGCGCCCACGGCTGATAGGGCAGGCCGCCGGGAAGGCGCGCGCCGATATTCGTGAATTCGCGCGACGATGGCATGTCCGGGCAGCCCTCCGGCGGGCACGGCGCGGGTTCCATTTGCCAGATGCCGGAGAAGTCCGGTTTGCCGTCAGCGGCTCTCGGCGCGGGCGCATTCAGATCGGGCGCGCCGCTGGCTGTTTTCGGCACGCCCGCGGTCGGATAATGGATCCACTGGGCCATAGCCAGTGCGGGGACGGAGCAACACGCGATCGCCGCGAGGATGAACCTCGGCATCCAATTCATGGATGCTCCAGAATAATCTTCAAACGCCGCTCGGCGCCGTCTTCCAGCATGGCGAGCGCGGTGGGCAGTTCGCCCAGCGCCATCCGATGAGTAACCAGCGGCTCCAGGCGCAGAACCCCACGTTGGACGAGATCGATGACCGGCGGAAAATCCTCGCCCGTGGCGGCGCGGTTATTGATGAGCTTCAGCTCCTTGAAGTAAAGATCGTAGAACGGCAACTCGCCATGCGTGGCGCTCGTGATTCCGAACATCGCGATCCGCCCGCCCGGACGCGCCATGCGAATCGCGTCCGCGATGGACGCCATCACGCCCGTACACTCGATCACTACGTCGGCGCCGCGGCCATCGGTTTCGTCTAAGACCTTTTTCAGCGCACCCGGCCCCGATTCGATCGCCACGTCCGCGCCCAGCTCGCGCGCGAGATCGTTCTTGAAGCGGCTGCGGCTGATGCCGATCACGTTGCTCGCGCCGTGCGCTTTGGCCAATTGCACGTGTAATTGGCCGGAAACACCCAGGCCGATCACCGCGATGGATTCCCCGCGAGACACCGCCGCCAGCCGCTGCGCGTGCAAACACGTGGTGGCCACCTGGATCAGCGGGGCAAGCCGCAAATCGAGCGACTCCGGCAAGCGAAAAACCTGCGCGCGCGGGACGGCCGCAAATTGCGCGAATCCGCCGTCGGTCTCGCGACCAATCAGGCCGCCGGCGGGACAGAGATTGGTTTGTCCGATGCGGCAATGAAAGCAGGCGCCGCAGCACAGAACCGGATCCACGATCACACGGTCGCCGGGCTTCAGATCAGCGGTTTCGCCGCCCGCGATTTCGCCCACCATTTCATGCCCCATGATGCGCGGATAATGCGCGGGGATTGCGCCGCGATAGATTTTCAGATCGGTCCCGCAAATTCCGCTGTGCGTGACGCGCACCAGAACCTGGCCTGGCGCGGAGCGCGGCTGCGGCACTTCGTCGAGCGCCAGATCGCTCGGCGCGCGCAGGACCATGGCTTTCATATGGGAAGCTATCGATATGTTAGCCCACTGGAGAACCCCCGCCCTGTTCGCTCTGTCCATCGCCGCGTGTTTACCCGCGCGATCCGCGATGAACCGTCCCGTCCGCATCGATACCGGCCTGGTCCAAGGCGTGAGCGACGGAAACATCACAGCATTTAAGGGCATTCCCTATGCCGCGCCGCCGGTCGGCGATCTGCGCTGGCGCGAGCCGCAACCGCCGGCTGATTGGCGGGGCGTTCGCGATACTGCGCATTTTTCCGTGGCTTGCTTCCAGGCCAAAACCGGTGCGTTCGGACCCTGGAGCGCCGAATTCATCGCCAAGGACGCAATGCAAGGCGGGTCCAGTGAAGATTGCCTGTATTTGAATGTGTGGACCGCGGCGGCCAAGGCCGGTGAAAAGCGGCCGGTGATCGTGTGGATCTACGGAGGTGGGTTTACTTCCGGTTCGGGCGACGTACCCGTCTACGACGGCGCGGGATTGGCGGCCAAGGGCGTGGTGATGGTGACGTTCAATTACCGCGTCGGCGCCCTCGGGTTTTTGGCGCATCCGGAGCTGAGCAAGGAATCCGGCCACGGAGCTTCGGGGAATTACGCGCTGCTCGATATGATCGCCGCCCTGAGATGGGTGCAACGGAACATCTCCGCTTTCGGCGGCGACCCGCGCAACGTGACCATCGCCGGTCAATCGGCCGGAGCATTCGCCGTCTGTTATCTGATGGCTTCGCCGCTCGCTAAAGGGCTGTTCGAGCGCGCGATCGCGGAAAGCGGCGGAGCGTTTTCACAAGCGCAGCCTCTTGATCGCGCGGAGAGCGCCGGTGCAAACCTCGGAACTCTCGCCGAACTGCGCGCCAAACCAGCCGATGCTTTCCTCAGCCCGCCGAACGGCTACCGTCCCGGGCCGGTGATCGATGGTTACGTTCTTCCCGCGGACGTTTCCGCTATTTTTTCCTCCGGCCGCCAGAACAACGTACCACTGCTCACGGGTTGGAACGCCGCTGACGGCGTTGCTTTCGGACCCGCGCCCAAAGCCGAAACATTTCGTGAAAATGCCCGGCGCGATTACGCAGCACTCGCAGACGAATTCCTGAAAGCCTTCCCCGCAAGCAACGATGCGGAAGCCGCCAATTCCGCGCGTGTGCTGACGCGCGATCAGCTTTTCGCCTGGCAGGGACGCTCCTGGGCGCGCGCACAAGCCAAAACGGGCAAATCGAAGGTTTTTCTCTATTATTTCGATCGCACCGCGCCCGGCACTGCAGCCGAGACCCGCTATGGCGCGTTTCATTCCGGCGAAATCGCCTACGCGCTGAACACGCTGGACCAGTGGCAGCGTCCCTGGACGGACGTCGATCGGAAACTCTCGAGTGAGATGTCTACCTACTGGGTGAATTTCGCGAAGCGCGGCGATCCCAATGGTCCGGGCGTTCCCCAATGGCCCGCTTATAGGAGGAACGAAGAACGCGCGCTCGATCTCGGCGAGGCGATCCAACCCATCCCGATCCCGGATGGACCGCAGTTAGATTTCTTCGATCGCTATAACGGGCAAGTCCGGTGAGGGCTATTTGCCAACCAGGTGCTCGACGTCCTTGTTGTTTTCCTGGCAGATGTATTCCATGAGCTCGCCCTGCAACATCACCGGATGCGCGGTGAAGGACCAGGGCTTGGTGTAAGCCTTGGGATCGTCGACGATGTTTTCGATCTCCAGGTGCCCGTAGTCGGGCCGGCGGATTTTCTCGATCACATGTAATTGATCGGTAGTGGGCAGGCCCGATTCATCGAGCCACGTATAGCCATTCAGTCCAATGGTGTCGATCACGAACGTGTCTCCTTCCCAATGGCCGAGCGACTCGCCGAGCCAGGAAGGATTAGGATCCTCGGAATGCTTACGCCCGTCGGTAAAGATCTGCCGCCAGACGTGCGCGCCGCCTTCGTAAACGATCAAGGTGAGCGCGGGCGTCTGCATGATGCGGAAAGGGTACGGCGTGGTGGTCATGCGCGGCACGCCAGGAGGCAGGCAGCGCGCTTCGGGATCGTCCTTGGCGTGGCTTTCTTTGCGTTCCCGGTACAATTTTTCGGCCCACGGCTGGAACGGAACCTGCACACCGGTAGCGATCATATCCACGTTTTGCCGGATTGCATTCGGCGCCCAAGCGCCGGAGAGATCTGGATGGCCGTCGGCAGTACGCGGCGCCGGGCCGGCGGGAGGCCAATCGGATTTCTTTGCTGGCCGCGCAGCGCTATCGGGATAGGCTTGCGATCCCGCGGGAGCTGTCAGTGCTCCCTCGGATTTCGCTCCCTCGGGCGTCGCGCCCTGCGACGTCGCGGAAGGCGTCTGCGCCGCCCCAGAGACCGCGAGCGCAAACCAGATGCCCAAGAATGCACCTTCCCATTTCGGCGAATAATGCATGCATTTCACGGCGGTCCTCAGTATATCAGTTGCTCCGCAACGTCTGTCAATGCTTTTCGCAAAAGCATCCTGATCGCACGCCGTTGCATGCAGCGGGCGCGTTGAATGTATGCAGCCGCGACGAGTAATATGATGTGGTTGGGGAGAATGGATATGCGCAAGCACATGGAGGTGTCGAAGTTGCCGGGCGCAAAGTCTCCCGCGTCGTCCCAAACCGCCCGGGCGGTTGTAGCGTTGCGCGAGATGCTGGTACAGGGCCGCTTCCGCCCCGGAGAACGCATTCGCGAAGTGCCGTTGGCGGCCGAGCTCAAGGTCTCGCGCATTCCTTTGCACCTGGCGCTGGAGCGCCTGGCCCACGAGGGCTTTCTTGAGATCCGCCCCACCCGTGGTTTCGTCGTCCAGAGGTTCTCCACCGAAGACATCTACGACGCGATCGAACTGCGCGGTCTGCTGGAAGGCGCAGCGGCGCGGTTGGCGGCCCAGCGCTTCAAGCAGCCCGGTGAGCTCGCCACGCTCCAAGCCACCAGCCAGGAGATCCTGACGCTGGTGCGGCGCTCGAAACTGACCATGGAAACGTTTAACCGCTACATCGAGCTGAATGCCCGGTTCCACGCGGCGCTGATCGAAATGTCCCACAGCCGCATGCTCCAACGGGCCATCCACCAGGCTTGCTCGCTTCCCTTCGCTTCGCCCAGTGCGTTTCTGAAGCGCCAATATATCTCCAGCGATTTGCGCGAGTTGTTCCTCATTTCAGCCGATCAGCACTGCGGCATTCTGGAGGCCATCGCTCAACGCGAAGGGATGCGGGCCGAGATCCTTACGCGCGAGCACGCACGCGTGGCGCGGCGCAATCTCGAGGACGCACTGCGGAACTCGGAGCTTCCCGTCGATTTGGCCGGGGCCCGGCTGGTGCATCTGTAGCCTGCATGCCGGCCGGCGTCAATTAGGCTTGTTCATCAATGCGTTTGATTCTGACTATCAGCCTGTAACTCTCGACTTAACGTGCATATGGGGATATACTCGCCCGGTATGCATGCAGAATTGCCGCGTGGGTAGGGTCGCCGGCATTTTGCATCCAGTCGACGCTTTAGGGAGCACGGGAGGTTAGCCGAGTATGCTGACACGGTCGTACGGGAGTGCGCGCACATTTCCCGCCATCAAGAAAATGGCAGATCTGAAACCGCGTCTTAGCGAGTGCATTTTCGGTGCACTGGTTTTCGGTCTGCTGCTTGCATTTTTTGCGCTGCCGAATCCGGTAAAAGGACAGGGAGCAAATTCCACGCTGTTAGGCACGGTAACGGACGTCTCGGGCGCGGTTGTGCCCAACGCATCGGTGCAAGTTACCAATGTTGCCACGGGCGTCGGGCAGACGGTGAAAACCGATTCGCAGGGCCGCTACACGGTGGTGGATTTGATCCCGGGCAGCTATGAAGTGCAGGTATCGGCCGCGGGATTTCAGACCGTACTCCGCAGCGGCGTGACGCTCATCGTCGGCAGCCAGGCGGTGGTGGACATTGCGCTTTCGCCCGGCCAACAACAGCAAACGGTCACCGTCCAGGCAGAGGCCTCCCAGGTGGACGTCGTTTCGTCTACTCTTTCCTCGGTAGTGGAACAGAAACAGATTGCGGACCTGCCGTTGAACGGCCGCAATTTTACGGATCTCATCGCGCTGGCGCCGGGAATCACAACGGGCAACGGGGTCGGCGCCCCAGCTACGG
>JASHQT010000207.1 GCA_030039005.1 Bryobacteraceae bacterium | reverse complement strand
GGTTTACGTACTGGTCGCCATCGTCCGGAAGCGCTTGGGGCTGCAGAGCAGCCTCTACCAAATTCTACAGATTTTGAGCGTGATGCTTTTCGAGAAAACGCCCATTTTACAGGCACTTCAGCCCTCCGCCTACCAAGAAGACTTACTCAGTTCTACCAATCAACTGATTCTGTTCGATTTATAGCCGGACAGCAATGATCGGCATTCTGTCCTGCGCCACCGAATGCGCCGTCGGCGCCCAACGATAAGACCTCCGGGATTGTGCCGGGATTTCTTCGGTACACGTAAGCGTCGCCCCAAGGATCGAGCGGCACAGCCCTGGGCAAGTACGGACCTCGCCATCCGGGTAAACCCGGATCGGCTACCAAGGCGTTCAGCCTGTCGGGAAAATCGCCGACGTCGTCACGATAGGCGGCAATCGCCGTATAGAACGCGGAGATTTGCATTCGGGCTGCGGTCACGCGGTTGTATCCGCAACTGGTGCCAGTGAGACGTGCGAACATTGCTAATGGAAACCAAGGGATGGTTACCATCTCTACCAGGACGATGACGATCGCCGCTAGAGAACCGAATATTCGCTTGATACGGCTCACCACCCAACTGACGCCCACGAGGCGAAAAAAGTCGACCATCCTGCCGGCCGAGACTCGGTTGCTATCCTGGTTTCTATGCCCCCACGCCGAGATTTCTTTCGTTTCGCCGCCGGATTCGCCCTTGCCTCCAGTCTCCCCACATTCGCCGGAGGCAAAATTCCGAATGGCACGCTTGACGCTTCAGCCGCCCGCATCACCCACGAGCCCTTCGGTGACCTCGCCGTCTACTTCGAGGGCGCCACAGATCAGATCGGCTCCATGACCGCGGGCAGCCTGCGCCTCAAGCCCGGCATGTCGCCCCACCCGCCGCACACGCATCCCGAAGAAGAGTTCATGGTGATCACCGAAGGCACGGGCGAAATTCTGGTCGAAGGCAAAACCACCAAAGTCGGCCCCGGTACCATGATGTACTGCGCCGCAGGCAAGCTCCACGGCATCGTCAATACCGCGAGCGAACCTCTATTGTTCTACTACTACAAGTGGAAGGTCTGACCGGCATCTCCCGCCGACACCCTACCGCTTCAGGAATAATCCGCCCCACCCAGCGGTCCCGTTAAACTTCCCTCTCCGCGCTGCCGATAACGCTGGTGAAGGCAGTCCATGATCGAGCTCACTCGCCTGAATCACGTGCCCCTGGTTTTAAACTCGGATCTGATTGAACACATTGAGATTACCCCTGATACCGTGATTACCCTGACGAGCGGGCAGAAGATCATGGTGCTCGAACCGGCGGCGGAAGTCGTGGCGCGCGTGATCGCCTTCCGGCGCTCCGTGTTCAGCGGGACTCTGAGCTGCCCCTTCGCTCAGCCGGATCAGCGGGAACCTGAGCGGGAGCCCGTGTAGATCATGGCCGAGCAGCCCAAGCCAAGACCCGTCGAAGTGCGGCCCATCGTGGCCCGGCCCGACTACGCCTCCATCGGCGGTCTTATGGTTGCACTCGGAGGCATTTTGGGAGGCCTGCTGCTTGAGGTCGGCAAGATCAAAGACGTGGCGCAAATCACCGCGGCCTGCATCGTCTTCGGCGTCACCTTCGGAGCGGTCATGGTCACCACCCCGTTCCCCGTGCTGCTGCGCGCCGTCCGCAAGGTCAATCACGTTTTCGTCGAGCGTTTGCAGCCACCGCACCAGGCCATCGAGGAGATTATCAGCTTCGCCACTAAAGCGCGCAAGCACGGCATCGTTTCTCTTGAGCAGGACGCCGACAACATCCCGACCACTTCTTGCGCAAAGCCCTGGGGCTCGCCGTCGACGGCACGGATCTCGACGTCCTCCGCCGCATGATGGATCTCGAAATCACCATGGACGAGCATCGTGCCGAGGCCGAGGCCCGGGTTTACGAATCGGCTGGAGGCTACGCTCCCACCGTCGGCATCATCGGCGCCGTGCTGGGGCTGATCCAGGTGATGAAGCATCTGGAGAATATCGAAGAAGTCGGCCGCGGCATCGCCGTGGCCTTTGTCGCGACGGTATACGGCGTGGCCTCCGCGAATCTGTTTTTCCTGCCGGCCGCCAATAAAATTAAGGCGCGCTTGCACGAAACGCTCCACGTCAAGGAACTGATGCTGGAAGGTGTCTGCAGCATCGTGGAAGGGCTGAACCCGAAATTGATTCGCGTGAAACTCAGCGCGTTCGCCGAGGGGCAGGCCGAGGCGCCCCAAAAAGCGAAAGCTCCGCAAGCGGCCCGGACGGCAGCGGTGCAAGGCTAGGCCGGCATGCCGCGAAAACACGCCCCCGAGCACGAGAACCACGAGCGTTGGCTGGTTTCTTACGCCGATTTCATCACGCTGCTGTTTGCGTTCTTCGTGGTGATGTTCGCCTCCTCGCAGACCGATAAGGCGCGCGCCAAGCAGGTGTCGGAAGCCGTCGAAAAAGCGCTCGATAACGGCCGCTCCATCAGCGTTCCGCCCGCGGTGGCGAAAGTGCTCGGCGGCACGGTGGACGACCGCGGGCAGGGCAACGCCATGATGAAGGGCCCCGGAGGCGCGCAGCGCGCGCTCAAGGACGCGCCGCCCGACCAGGTGATCGAGCTGATGCCCTCCCTCGAGCGCCTGAACAAGGATCTGCAGAAGGAGATTCAGGAGGGCAAGCTTGAAATCCGGATGGAGCCGCGCGGCCTGGTCATCAGTCTGCGAGACTCGGCGTTTTTCTCCTCGGGCACCGACATCCTGGATCCCTCCAACCTGCCCACCATGCGCAAACTCGCCGAATTGATCGCTACGCTGCCCAATTCTATCCAACTGGAAGGCCATACGGACTCCATTCCGATCCACAACGCTCGGTTCAAAAGCAATTGGGAGCTGTCTTGTGCGCGGGCGATTGCCGTGCTGGAGACGTTTTGCGGGACATTCCAACTCGACCGCCAGCGGTTTTCGGTAGTCGGCCGCGCTGATACCGTCCCCATCGATTCCAACGCGACTCCCGAGGGGCGCGCGCGCAACCGCCGCGTGGACGTCGTCATCCTGAATAGCCTCAAAATCGAGCCGGTGAACCCTGCGCCGGTGCCGGCCCGGCCATAGGGATCAAAAAAACTGTGAAAAACGGCTCCGCATCATCGAAAAGAGTACTGCACGCTGGACAATGGCGTGATTCGGCGGGAGCCGAGGAATAAGAAGAGAGAGAGGATCACACATGCTATCACTTCAAACTAACGTCACAGCGTTGTATGCATTAAACCAGCTCAATCTGAATGACAATGCAGAAAGCACCACGATCGAGCAGTTGACATCCGGCTACCGTATCAACAACTCGGGAGACGACGCGTCAGGTCTGGCGGTCGCCAATTCGTTGCAGGCTGAAGTGGATCAGTTGAACCAGGGCGTGATTAACGCGGCCAGCGGCAGCAGCGTACTGGAGACCATGGACGGCGGCTTGAGCAACATTTCCAACCTTCTGGACCGGTTGGAAACGCTGGCCACCGAGGGCGCCAGCGGCACATTCGCCGGCAGCTACACCACGTTGAACAACGAATATCAATCGGTATTGAGCGAAATTAATCGCCAGGCCGGCAATATCGGGCTGGCCAGTTCGGGGGCCGTGGCGGTCACCGGCGGCACCGGAGGCGGCACGGGCAACGTAACTATCACCGGGACCATTGGTTCTTCGCAATACAACAGCTCGCCATTAACGATCTTCATCGGCGGCGGCGATCAGACCGCGGCCGGCGCGGTGCAAGATAACCAAGTCACGGTTGACCTGACCAGTAATGGCACCGGCACGGTCGCCTCCGGCGGCAACGCTGCCGCGGGAGCTCCCACCACCACTGGTGGTAACGGCGTCGACGCCTTGGGCCTCGGGTTAGCGACCTTTAACGGGACGAGCATTGTCAACGGCGACGTGAGCGACGCCACCGACTCGCAGACCGCTCTGGCCGCCATCCAAAACGCCATTTCCATCTTGGGCAATGTGCAAGGTACCGTGGGCGCGGGCGAAAACCTCCTTAATTACGCCACCAACCTGGCGAACTCCCAGATCACCAACCTGACGGCTTCCGAATCGGCGATCAAGGACGCCAACGTCGCCGCCGACGCTTCGAGCCTGGCGCAGGAGCAGACCCTCCAGCAGTCCTCAATCGCGGCTCTGGCGCAGGCCAATTCCATGCCGCAGGCGGTGCTGAAGCTCCTCGAAAGCTAAGGTTAATGTTCCCGCCGAACTGGGCCGATGGTAAAACCATAGTGGCCCAGTTCCGTTTTTGGCTGGAGGTCTCTCTGTGAGCAGTAGCAGCACCACGTCGGTCGGTAACTCTACGTCCGTTGCTTCGCTGGCGGCAGAGCTCGCCTCGCCGCAAACCAGCACGACGGGCTCCAGCACGTATGCCACGGACCTGCAGAACTCGGTCACTCGCGCGATCGAGATTGCGTCGCTGCCCATGGAGGCCCTGCAGGACGACGTTTCCACCATCAGCGGCCAGACCAGCGAACTCAGCACCCTCGGGAATCTTTTCGATAGTTTGCAAACCGCGCTCCAGGCCATAGGCTCGGGGACCACCGGCAGCAGCGCCGTGACGGCGACGGTGAGTAATACGTCCGTGCTGACGGCCGACGTGACCGGCAGCGCTCTTCCCGGCACCTACACCGTGGATGTGACCACGGCGGGCAGCTTCTCGAGCGCGATCAGCAACTCCTCGACTGCCGTGACCGATCCGACCAGCGAGGACATCAGTGGGAGCTCGACATTCACTTTGACGGTCGGCTCGTCGAGTTACAACATCACGGCCGACAATCTGGACGATCTGGCGTCGGCCATCAACGCCAGCGGTGCCGCGGTCCAGGCCGAGGTGATCAACGAAGGAACACCCGAGTCCCCCAACTACCAGTTATCGCTTCAGGCCACCGGATACGGCGACGTGAACTTGCAACTGAACGATGGCACGAATAACCTGCTCACAAGCACCGGAACCGGACAGGACGCCGTCTATACCGTGGATGGCGAGCCGTCGGGCGGAATCACGACCGATTCCCCGGCCGTGACGCTCGCATCCGGACTGACGGCAAACCTGGAGTCGGCGGGCAGCACAACGGTGACCGTATCGTCCAGTCTCAGCGCTGTATCGAGCGAGCTTTCCTCGTTCGTCAGCGCCTACAACTCGGCCTTCGCCGAGCTCGAAAAGAACTTCGGGTCGAACGGCGGCGCGCTGGTGGGCGACAGCGGCGTGCTCGAAATGCAGCAGGTCATGAACCAGATGGTCGGCTACGTCGGCTCAGGCAGCGGGTCCATCACGTCGCTCGCGCAGTTGGGCGTCGAGTTCACCCAGCAAGGCACGCTGACGTTCGATTCGTCGGCGATCTCGGACTTGAGCCAGTCGCAAATCAACGACGCCGTAACGTTCTTGGGGAACGTGAACACCGGCGGGTATCTGCAATACGCCAATAACTTGCTGAACAACGTTACCGACCCGACCACCGGTGTGATTGCCGCGGAAACGCAAGCGCTCGATAACCAGAGCTCCAACGACCAGACGCAGATCACCACCGACCAGACGCAGTTGACCACGATGCAGACCAATCTCGACAATCAGATCGCCGAAGCGAACGCCCTGATCGCGAGCCTGCAAAATCAGACGAACTTCCTAGAAGGCCTGTTCCAGGCCGACACGAGTAACAATCAAAATGCGTCGGATGCCTGATCAAGTCACGCCGTACGATCTCGCGCGGCAACTTCGCGCGGCGGTGCTCGCGAGCGATCATCCAGTGGTGCAGCGCCTGGTTGCCGAGTACAGCGTGGCGCTGCGCCAATACTGGACCGCGCTCGCACCCGCCGAACGCGCCGTCTCCACGGTTCCGCAACAGTCGCTCGAACTGCTGAAGTGGGTCCGCGACATGACCCTGATGCAGCGCAGGATGCTGGGCGAACAGCGCAAGATCGTTGATCAGTCCCTGCGCTATCAGACGGCGCGCGCGCAGTACCTGCAGTCGGCCCGGCTTGAGACGCGCCCGGCTTAACCGTCGAGATCTCGACGCTCCACGTCATACTTCCAACGCCCGCCTGCAACAACTGCCTGATAAGACGCGCTGCTCACATGGCATCGGGATTGCA
>JASHQT010000206.1 GCA_030039005.1 Bryobacteraceae bacterium | reverse complement strand
CAGCACGCAATTTTGGACTCCTGAGTCCGCGGCGAAGGATTGTGCAGACAACGGCTTCGCTGTCTTCCATCTCAAAACAGTTCGTAAACGCGCCGTCGTTCGCAATGCGATCTCGGAGGATGGTTGCGATCGCGTAACGGACGCGGTACGCGTGTGCTCCCGGTTCCAGAACTTTTGGTAAGCGCATAAAGGCTCCTGCCTGTCGCTAGGTCCAACGCGGATTTTCACAGGAACCGCTGAAGAGCTACCTTAGGAGAGTCACTCCTGCAACGATTCTAGTTACAGGAGTCATTGACCGCATGGCTCGCGGTATTGAGCGAACTCCACCGCTTCTAATATCAATTGTAGCTAATAGCGGCCAAAAGCAGCAGGGCACGGACTACCTCGGAACTTCCTGGGAGGAAGAGGCTGGCAAGTGGATCCGATCGAGTTAGCGCCTCAGGGGACAGCCAAAACCAGCCGTCGGGCGGACATTTGAAATCTCCACCATTGGCCGATTGTTCAAATGTTTTTCACCGAGGGTTTATCGCTGGCGGGTCGTGTTTCCAATTTGCCCGTGTCTTCGGGAACCAGCCAGCGAGCCTCTTCAAATCCGACGTATTTGTAGATTCGTAATTCTCCGCTGGAGGTCTCCAGGATGTCGCCGACTCGCAACTCATCTGGCGTCCCGCGTAGAGCGCGCCAGACAGCGTACGGTGATTCACCCTCTATCGAAATCCCGGGAGTGTAATCCGTCGGCTTGGCGGTGGCACGCCCCGACGTGTGAGGCTCCCAGCGAAACTTCTTCAGCTGGGATTCCTGCAGGCGATGAATTTGATAGTTCGGCACGACGCTGACAAGGGATCGGGGCTGATATTCATTCCTGGCTTCAACTACAACCGTGCAATCCCGTTACTCATCAGTCACGCATCCAAGGCTGGCGCTCTTCACAAGGTGAATGTATTTCGCAAGGGTGCCTCGAGTGGCTTTGTATGGTGGCATCCGCCAACGTTTTTGGCGATCGGCTAACTCAAGGCTCGAAATATCAACTTTTAGCAAGTTCTGCTCTGCATCGATGACGATTCGATCTCCGGTCTGGATGACCGCAATCGGACCACCATCCTGTGCTTCCGGGGTGACGTGGGCGACGATAAATCCGTGGGAACCACCTGAGAAACGACCGTCCGTGATCAGCGCGACGTCTTTCCCCAATCCCGCGCCGACAATAGCAGAGGTCGGGGTTAGCATTTCAGGCATGCCTGGGCCCCCCTTCGGTCCCTCGTATCGTATTACGATGACATCGCCCCGCTGGATCTCGTTGGCTTCGAGGGCGCGGAGCATCTCTTCTTCGGAATCGTAGACTTTGGCAGGGCCGGAGAAGCGCAGCCCTTCCTTGCCCGTGATCTTAGCCACGGCACCATCCGGCGCGAGGTTCCCTTTCAAGATTTGGAGGTGCCCGGTCTTCTTTAGAGGGTTTGAGAAAGGCCGTACGACCTGTTGTTCCACCTTTAGCCCTGGGAGATCTTTCACATTTTCTCGAATAGTCCTGCCGGTTACCGTGATGCAGTCCCCATGGAAGCATCCTTCATCGAGCAACATCTTGATCACGGCGGGAATGCCTCCGACGGCATGAAGGTCTTCCATTACGTAGGGTCCACTCGGTCGAAAATCTGCTAGGAGAGGCACACGATCACTGACGCTCTGAAAATCGTCAATGCTCAACTGGACACCCACAGATCGCGCCATGGCAATCAAGTGCAGAACTGCGTTCGTTGAGCCGCCGAGAACCGTGACCAACACAATCGCATTCTCGAACGCCTCTCGCGTCATGATGTCACGCGGCTTCAGGTCGAGTTCCAAGAGATTCTTAATCGCGGCTCCAGAGCGGAGGCACTCATCAAGTTTTTGGGGATCTTCAGCCGGTGTGGAGGCGCTGTAGGGTAATAACATGCCGAGCGCCTCGATCGCGGAGGCCATCGTATTAGCGGTGTACATACCTCCACAAGCGCCGGCCCCCGGGCAAGAGTGACGCACGATGTCCCGTCGCTCGGTTTCTCCGATGGTTCCCGCGATGTACTGGCCGTAGCTTTGGAATGCGGAAACGACGTCTAGTCTTTCCCCATTGAGGTGACCTGCATGGATCGTTCCGCCATAAATCATCAGCGCCGGGCGATTAAGCCGCCCCATGGCAATAATGCATCCAGGCATGTTCTTGTCACAACCCGGAATGGAGATATTGGCGTCATACCATTGACCGCTCATGACGGTTTCAATCGAATCGGCGATCAGTTCCCGCGATTGGAGCGAGAAGCTCATACCATCCGTGCCCATTGCAATCCCGTCACTCATGCCAATCGTATTGAATCGGAAGCCGATCAGCCCGGCGCTAGCAACGCCTTTCTTTACTTCCTCGGCAAGCGTCAAAAGATGCATGTTGCATGGGTTGCCCTCGAACCAGACGCTCGCGATTCCAACTTGAGCCTTATCCATGTCTTCGTCCCGAAGTCCGGTGGCGTACAGCATCGCCTGGGAGGCTCCTTGAGACTTAGGCTGCGTGATCTGTGAGCTATATTTGTTGAGATTATTGGGCATCGTGTTAACGGAAAGAAAAGTGAAATCCTCGCCGCCTCATCAGGTACAAAGTGGCATCGCGATGTTCTAATGCCTTAGGCAATCGGAGTCAGGCCTCCACAACCGGACTGTATGAAAGGATGTGTCCTGGTTTTCGTGGACTGTGAACTTTCTTAAGGATCCTTCTGGAAGCACGACCGATCCTCCTCGCCAACATGCCGATTCCAGGAGTCATTGGTCGCTCAGCGACGATAGGCGAACTCCACCGCCACCGTACAGACTACAACACAACGCGACTTTGAGCAACAGGTGCTCTGTACATTAGATTTCCGGATTAGATTTCTCGCTATTGGTAGTGGCTCAATTCGAGCATCAGGGCGCGAATTGCGCTTGCCCCCTGGGCTGACACAAACAGTTAAGACACTGTTGGCCGTTCGGTGAAAAATCCTCGACCGGCAAAACGACTTTAACGCATACTGGTTCCCGGCTGGTGAAGCGGAGGCGGGCTCTGCGGGAGCGCAACCCGCCAAGGAATAGCCGGCCGGAAACTCATCGAGACGATGGGTGGGGGCGGCAGCCGTAGTCGCCCCCAAGCTTCGTTCGCAGAAAGACCATATCGGACGATAGATTTCCTGATGCCTGGAAAAACTCATAAAGAGAGCTGCCGCGCAGCGGCATCCTTTTCGAATCGGGCGGGCGGCACGTAGCCGAGCGCCGAATGCAGCCGCTTGTGGTTGTAGATCTTTTCCAGGAACTGGCGAATCGACGCGCGCGCCTCGGCCAAGTCCCGGTAGTCGTTGCGCAGCACTTCTTCGTACTTGAGCGTTTTCATGAACGACTCGCAGGCGGCGTTGGCCTGGGCCGTCAACTACACCGCATGGCGACCATGCCGACACCACGTTTGAAGTCATCCACCCACATCATCCACTGAGAGGCGAGCGGTTCAAGCTGGTGACTTATCGTCACAACTGGGGTGAGGATCGAGTTTACTTCCACGCTGGCGACGGCCACCTACGCTCGATTCCGGCGTGCTGGACAACGGTGGTGGCGGCAGATCCATTCGTGATGTTAGCCGCCGGTCGGTGCCTGTTTCGTTATGAGGATCTGTTAAAGCTGGCTGACTTGCTGGAGAAGGCGCGATGAAAGCGCGGGGTTCGGAGTGTAAAGACAATAACGCCGTATGTGTAAAGGGAATCATGCCGAGCCGCAGTTGGATTGCTACACCGTGGCGAGTAGTAAATGTCGAATACACGCCCGTAATCACAGCTCCAGAACGGCAAAAACAGCTTGACATCGGCGTTGATTGGAGCATAATTATCCTTACGGATCTGTTCGAGAGTTGGCGAGACACTCATGGCCGGCAAAGATGCCAAGCTCGGGACGCTCCAACAGCAGGGGACATTGAACCCGCGCCCCAAAGATGTCCGCGACGAGCTGTTTCTCCAGGACGACTTTTTCGATCCTCGCGATCAGGTCCAGGTCAAGTACGAGATGCTGCGCCGCGTGCGGACCGAAGGCCGGTCTGTGACGGATGCGGCTGCCAACTTCGGTTTTTCGCGACCATCTTTCTATCAGGCGCTATCCGCCTTCCAGCAAGACGGCCTGGCTGGTCTGGTGCCGCACAAGCGCGGTCCAAAGCAGGCGCACAAACTTACCGAAGAAGTTCTTACGTTCATTGTGGAGACGCGGCAGAAGGAGCCATCCGTGCGTTTGCCGGATCTGGTGAGGCTAATCCAGGAACGCTTCGGCACGAAGGTTCATCCACGAAGCATCGAACGCGGTTTACTGCGTCATCAAAAAAAACTCCGCTGAACGAGCCTGCATCGGCCACTCGTCAGGATCTGGTTGCCAAGTACGAGCAGCTGCGGCGCGATGCTATAGGAACGCTGGCCCACCGCGGAGAAGGCTTGGGCTTGGCGCTTTTTGTCCGACGCGGAATGACCGCCTGGATGCAGGCTTGGTCGGAATGCGCTCCCCCCATCGAACCAGGTATCCGGGCGACGGCTGGTGTCGATGAACCGATTCCAGCCGGCCTGCGATCACAGATCGCCACATTGCTGGCCGGCATGATTCTCTGCGTCCAACAGGAGGGAAACTCATGACAGGCGACGCACACCAAAAAGTGAACGCGGGCCACCTCAAGCGAAACGCCTATCTTTACGTCCGCCAATCGACGTTGCGCCAGGTTTTTGAAAATACCGAGAGTACCAAGCGGCAGTATGGTCTCCGCCAACATGCGGTCGCGTTGGGCTGGGCTGTGGAACGCATCATCGTTATCGACACCGATCTGGGGCAGTCCGGAGCATCGGCTGTCGATCGGGAAGGCTTTCAGAAGCTGGTTACCGAAGTCGGTCTGGGCAAAGCTGGCATCGTGCTGGGCCTGGAGGTTTCCCGCCTGGCGCGAAACTCCACGGACTGGCACCGGCTGTTAGAGATCTGCGCTCTGACCGACACGCTCATTCTGGATGAAGATGGCGTGTATGATCCCTCGCACTTCAACGATCGTCTTCTGTTGGGCCTGAAAGGAACCATGAGTGAAGCCGAGCTGCATGTGCTCCGGGCGCGCCTGCAAGGTGGAATCCTGAACAAAGCTCGCCGTGGCGAGTTGCAATGCCCCTTACCGGTGGGCTTTCTCTATAACGCCAGCAATCAGCCGGTGTTGGACCCCGACCAACAAGTGCAGCAGAGCATTCGCTTCTTTTTCGATACATTCCGGCGGACCGCTTCGGCGTGCGCGGTGGTCAAGGCGTTCCGCCAAAAGGCGCTTCTGTTTCCACGCCGGTTAAAGAAAGGGCCGAATAAAGGCGATCTGGTGTGGGCCGAACTCCCGCACAGCCGGGCACTGCACATTCTGCACAATCCTCGTTACGCGGGCGCATTCGTCTACGGTCGCAGCCGTACTCGCAACCACCCTAACGGAGGCACTTCCCACACCAAGTTACCGCGCGAGCAGTGGATGCTATTCCAGGACGCTCACCCCGGCTACATCACCTGGGCACAGTATGAAGAGAATCTGCTCCGCCTCCGGGAAAACGCTCAAGCCGTCGGCGCGGATCGTCGCAAGAGTCCACCACGCGAGGGCCCGGCATTGCTGCAGGGCTTGGTAGTCTGCGGGGTATGCGGCAGCCGAATGACGGTTCGGTACCACACACGCCGGGACCGGCTGGTGCCCGAATACGTCTGCCAGCGCGACGGAATCGAACATGCCATTTCGCTGTGCCAGCGCGTG
This sequence comes from Bryobacteraceae bacterium, assembly GCA_030039005.1. The sequence goes on along the minus strand of JASHQT010000206.1, from coordinate 1,985 downwards.
ATCGGAGATCACATCGATCACGCCGTCGGTCAACTGCTGGTGGAAAGCGTGGCGCCACTGGCGCTGGAAGTCACTTTGTCTATCCAGCTAGAACTCCAGGCCAGAATCGAGGAGGTGGACCAACTCCGCAGGAAACAAGTGGAGCGGGCGCGCTACGAAGCCGACCTGGCTCAGCGCCGCTACCTTCATGTCGATCCTGCGAACCGTCTCGTTGCCGACTCGCTGGAGGCAGACTGGAACGAAAAGCTCCGGGCCTTAACCGAGGCCCAGGAACAGTACGAACAGCAGCGGCGGCAGGATCGCACCGCTATCGATGAACAGCAGCGCGCCCGCATCGCCGCCCTCGCCAGCGATTTTCCACGGCTCTGGCAAGATCCCCAGACGCCGGACCGGGAGCGGAAACGGATGATGCGCCTACTGCTGGCCGACGTGACGCTGCTTCGCGGCACTGGAATCACGGTTCATGTTCGATTCAAGGGCGGAGCCTCGAAGACGCTGGAACTACCGAGACCGCTGACGGCTTGGGAGATCAGAACAACCCCGGCGGAGGTCGTCGCCGAGATCGATCGGCTGACCGATCGTTATACCGACAAAAAGATCGTCGACGTTCTGAACCAACGCGGAGCCCTCTCCGGCTGCGGTCAGCGTTTCAACAGTCGCATGGTTGCGCGGCTCCGCCGTGAATACCAACTCAAACCGCGTTATGATCGGCTGCGCGAGAAAGGCTTGTTGACGCTTCAGGAAATGTCTGAACGGCTCGGGGTCACTCCCAAATGCGTCATTCACTGGCGCAATCACGGTCTGCTTCTGGCCCATCCGTTCAACGATAGAGACGACTGGCTGTACGAGGACCCCGGACCTAATCCACCTTGCAGGGCACAAGGAGTAAAGCTCGCCAAACGGCGTCGTTTCCCCGAGAACATCATGCACGGTTCCCAGGAGGTGCAGTATGAAGCGTAAGCCTTGTCCCAAGGATTTCCTTTGCGCGACATGCTGATGTCGATGCCGTTGGTTTTGAGCAAGTCGGTGTAATCGTTGCTGGCGTACTGCGACCCGCGGTCGGAATGATGCACCAGACCGGGCTCGACTGCGCGCCGCGACAGCGCCATGCGTAGCGCCGTCAGGGTGAGCGAATCTTCCATGTTGCGATCCAGCGCCCAGCCGATGATCCGACGCGAGTAGGCATCCAGAATCACCGCCAGAAAGACGAACTCATCGCGCAGCCGGATGTAGGTGATATCGGCCCGCCATAGTTGATTGATCGCGGTCAGGATCATGTCGCGCGCCAGGTTCGGATACACCTTGTGGGTGTGGTTGGAATCGGTGGTGACGATGAACTTGCGCTTGCGCACGCACAGCAGGTTGTCCTCGCCCATCAGCCGGTACACACGCTTGGGGTTCACCTTCCAGCCGCGCTCGCGAAGTTCCTTGGTGATGCGGGGCCTTCCGTAACAGGGCCATTCCAGCGCGATCTTCTGGATCGCGTCGCGCAAGTCCATGTCCGGATCGGGCTGTGGTTCGGCGTCTGCGAAACGGTAGAAGCCGGACCGGGAAACCCGGCCCAGCTTCACCATACGTTCGCCGGTCAGTCTGCCTCCGGCCTTCATTTCTCCTTGGACCTTTTGGTAGACCGCGGCTTTCCAGTCAATGCCTGCAGCATCCGCTGTTCCTCGATGCGCTGCAAGCACCCCTTCAAAAAATCCAGTTCCAGCGCCTGCTGGCCGATTTTTCGTTCTAGTTCAGCGATCCGCCCTTCGGACCAACGCTGCTTGCCGTTGCCCGGAAACACATTGCCAGGCCCCTGGCGGAACTCTCGCCGCCAGCGATGCAGCACGTTCGCGTTGACTTCCAACGCCCGCGCCACCTCGCCGGTGGAAACCCCTTGTTCCAGCCGCCGCACCGCGGCCAGCTTAAATTCCTTGGTGAACGTTCTTCTCGACAACCCCATGACTCAATTCTCCTTTGGATGGATTTTGAGTCTTAAC
>JASHQT010000205.1 GCA_030039005.1 Bryobacteraceae bacterium | reverse complement strand
CTGTAGAGTTCCGCGCATTTCTCTTCCATACGACGCACGCGAACCATATCCGACAAGAGTTCATGTGCCAGCTTCGTATCGGTCATGACGGCACCCCCTCGGCGTAGTGGTCGAGGTGTTGCTCGATGGTGGAGGTATCACCTTCGGGCAGCCCGAGTTCGCGGGCCTTCAGCAACCGCCGCATGATCTTGCCGCTGCTCGTGTGCGGCAACGTATCGACGAACTCGAGCTCCTTTGGCGCCACGGCGGCCCCGAGCCGCTTGCGCGCGTGGCCTATCAATTCCAAACGCAGGTCTTCATCGCCGACTACACCATTTTTAAGCGTGACAAAGGCTTTGATCAATTCGCCGACGGTTGGGTCGGGCTTGCCGATCACTGCCGCTTCGGCCACCGCTGGATGATCGGTCAGCGCGCTTTCCACCTCGAACGGACCAATTAGGTGCCCCGCGGACTTGATCACGTCGTCTTTGCGTCCGACAAACCAGAAGTAACCGTCGGCATCTTTCTTCGCGAGATCTCCGGTCAGGTAGAGCCCGTCCGTGAAGCAGTTTCGGTATCGCTCCTCGGCGTTCAGATAGCCACGGAACATCGATGGCCAGCCCGGTTTGAGCGCGAGCTCACCCTCGACGCCGGGTTCGTCGATGACCGCAGTTGTGCCGTCCTCGTTGTGGTGCACTATGTATGCGTCCACGCCAGGCAGCGGCCGGCCCATCGAACCAGGCTTGATGTCGAAAGCGGGAGTGTTCGCGATCATGATGCCGCCCGTCTCGGTCTGCCACCAGTTGTCGTGAATCGGCAATCCCAGAGCTTGCTGTCCCCAAACGACTGCGGCAGGATTCAGCGGCTCCCCCACGCTGGCGATGAATCGCAGGTGACTCAAATCATACTGCTGGCGCGGCTCCATGGGAAGCCGCATCAACATGCGGATCGCGGTAGGCGCGGTATACCAGACGCTTACTCGCTGCTGCTCCAGGATGTGGTACCAGCGTTCTGCGTCGAAATCGGCTTCATCGACAATGTTGGTCACTCCCAGTGCCAGTGGAGCAATGATGCCGTACGAGGTACCGGTGACCCAGCCCGGGTCCGCCGTGCACCAAAAGATGTCGTCAGGATGCAAGTCCAACACGTACTTCCCGGTCATGTAGTGCATGAGCACAGCTTGATGAACGTGAAGCGCTCCCTTGGGTGTACCGGTGGTACCGCTGGTGAAATGAAGCAACGCTTGTTGCTCGGGATCGGTCGGAGGAATCGTAAACTCGCTGGATGCAGCCGCCAGGCGCCGCGAAAACGAATAGACGCCCTCGGCCTGATCTTCATCGCTGCCGGCCAGAAGCACGTGTTTCAACATCGGCAGCGCGGCGCGTAATTGAGCTACATTTTTCTTGTACAGCCGAGCAGTGGTGACCAATACTTTTGCTTCGCCTTTTGAGAGTCGTTGCCGAAGCGGCTCTGGGCCAAAGGCCGAAAACAGCGGGCAGAATACGCTGCCATTTTTTAGCGCGCCGAGCGCAGCGATGTAAATTTCTGGGATGCGGCCGGCGAGAGCGAAAACTGCATCCCCTTTGCCGATACCGAGTTGCTTAAGGAGATTCGCGAAGCGATTCGTTTTCTCCTTCAGGTCGCAGTAGGTGAAGTCCTCGATTCTCCCGTCACTCCTCAACCAGCGAAGAGCAAGATGATCACGGAGCGAGCCGTTGGCGTGCCGATCGACCGCTTCGTGAGCGATGTTCAAGCCTCGGCCGTCGGGCAGCCCGTCCAACTCCCGCCGAATGGCTTCCCAAGAGAACTCAGCACACCTTTTCTCGTAGCACGAAAGGTTAGGCGGGACCTTCCAGGAACGTGGGTCCTTATGGATTGGCTCCCAAGGCATAATCTTTCGCCTATCAGATCAAGAGCATGTGAGCTGCCAGGAGGTCAGCTATTCTGGGATGCGGTCGGTACTCTATCCCAAAATATGGTGCAACCATGGATGTCAGCTTTCTGGCGATAGAGCGGTGGTACGCCGAGAACCTGGAGTCGCTCGTCGTCTTCGTCGCTGCAGGTCTGCACAGTACTGAACATTCCTGCTTGGACGCGCTTAGCCAATTCCGTTCTAGGCAAGATGTACAGCGATGCGGCGAAGGCCAGAGGAAAGGTGAGCTTTTGAGAATCGGCCAACTCCATGCCGGACGGGGGTGTACGCCGCGTTAGGAAGGAGCAGTGCTCAGTCAGCCAGTAACATAAGTACAGCTCTGCCCGCCAGCGGCGATCCAATTCGTTCTTGATGGCGAACACGAGGCCAGCGAGCGCAAGAAGACCTAGTAGCAAGGCGTGCGACGAGTCAATCCAGGAGCTCAGAACCAAGACAACATCCACAGGAGCAGTACGGGAGCGACCGATGCCGTCAAAAGCGAGGACCCAGCAGCGGCCGCTGCGAGAAAGCCAGCGGCGGCCGCCCACAAGGTACCTTTCCGATCCACAGCCAGGATCGAAAAGCGGAACGTGGCAACTATCAGGAACAGGCATAGCGCGTACGCCTGACCCACCGTACCGAATCTAACAATCAGTACGTTCAGCCCGATAATCAGGGCGGCGCTCAGTGCCGCGGGCAGCCGCCAACTAGCGATTCGAAACCGGCGAAACACGAAATCGGCGCTCAGCAGGATAGCTCCCGCCGTCAACAATGCGGCGAGCGCATGGGCCGTCCACCAATTCTCACCAAAGATTCGCATCCAGCCTACGTTCCAGTAAGCGTTCAGTGGCGTCTGTGGAAAGCAAAAATCGAGTAGGGCCTATTTCCGGCTTTGATCAACTGCGCCGCTAACAGGTGAAAGCCTTCATCCCAGGCAAGAGCTTGGGTTTGAGAATAGACGAGCAGACCGCTCGCGAGAACCGCAACCACGCCACATATCAAAAACAATGACCTGTGACCGGCGCTTGTGCGAGTAGAGTCATCGGCTGATTGCACTTTTTCGCAAGATAGGTGCGTTCTCTCGACCAGAACCTGCGGTATCATCACACTGCCCGCCAGAATCTTCTGGGATCGAATCAAGAAAGTTAACCGGCTAGAGACACATATGGATTGTAAGAGCAATTAGCCAACCGCCGGTAATCGTCATCCGGCGAGGTATGCATCCGATGGCCCATCCGCATAGCAGCCTGACGGCGCGAAGGGCTTTTTCGGGCGAAAGCCGGCGCTTGGATATACGTTGTGAGGATTCCAAAGCATCCAGCCGTCGGAACCGAATTCCTCGGCGGCTCGGATCTGAGTGCGGATTTCCTGCGGTCCGTAAACGCGCCGGTCAAACGCGTAATCCCGGAAGGCCTGTAGCCACGGCCGGAAGTGCCTTTTATCGACGTTCGTTCGGGAAAACGCCTTGTCGAGCGATAACTTTACAATTTCGTAAGGATGCGCCGCTGCCTTTCGATAACCGGGGATTCCGAATTGAAAGCCGGAAGGATAAAGCATCGGACAGACGTAGTCGACGTCGTGCACAATCGTCTCGATTTGCTGCCCAATCTCTGTGTCGCCGGGATTCCAGCAAACATATCCGAAGATATCTCCGGCGAGGAACACATTGTGGGGAGCCAGCCGCTTTCTCGCCGCGCGGAAAAAACCGCTGATCGCCTGGACTCGATTTTCGCGATTATTGGGCTTCGAAAACACCAGACCGCGAGCATCCGGGAACCGGACATAGTCAAATTGAATTTCATCGAAACCCTTGCGTGCGGCCTCTTCGGCAATATCGAGGTTGTAGCTCCAAACCTCTGGCTGGAACGGATCGGCCCAAGCCAGATGCTGCCGGTCGCGGAAGAGGCCTCCGCCGCTGGTCTTGACCGCGAACGAGGGCTTCGCCAGCGCCAGTGGATTGTCCTTGAAAACCACAATGCGCGCGATCAGGTAGACACCCATCGATTTCAGAGATCTTATGATTTCGTCGGCGTTCCTCGCTGGGATTACCTTTTGCACGCCGATTTCCTGGGCGAGCGCTACAGAGCTTGGGTAAGCGATCCACCCGCGGTCGCCCTTGATGTCGATCACCAGTGCATTCAATTCGGTTTCCCGGAGTAGACAAATCACCGGTTCGCGGATGGATCTGGCTCCCAGTCCGAAGGAGGAAAGATACAGCGCTTGGGGAGTAACTGTTCGGCGCCTCTGGACTCCCCGCGCGAGTCCTGCAATCGCCAAAAGGAAGGTTCGCCGCAGCATCATGGTCTTTAGGCGAGTGCGGCTTGCAACATCCGCTCGAACGCCCTCATATCCATGGAATCCTCGATCAAAAACCGGGGCAGGGCCATGATGGAATCTGATGGTTGAACTGCGCGCCGCTCGATCGTGAAGCCGGCAATGTACCCTGCGTGCGCGGCTATCTGCATCAATTGATCGTCATAAATGCCAAAGGGCCAAGCCAGCAGGTCGACTCGGCAACGGAGCATTCGTTCCAGAGTCGCTTTAGATTGCGTCAACTGAAAAGTGACGAACTCCTCATACTTCCGAGGACCGACCCGCCTCCGTTCGAGCTTGAAGTTGGGATGCCAATACGTGTGCGACTGCACATCGAACAGCCCCGTGGCCTTCAATTCCCGAAGTTCATCCCACGTCAATGCATAGCTCGCATGCGAAATCGCGGAGGGGTAGATGAATAGCGTGACGGGGATCTTGAACTTTTTCACTAGTGGAAACATTTCCGTATACACGGACCGGTGGCCATCATCCGCAGTGATCACAATCGAGTGCGGCGCGGGGGCGGGAGCATGGCCGCGCAGATAGTCAACAAGTTCCCGCAAGCGAATTACGTGATAGCCATTCTCAGCCAAGTAGTTCAGGTGGGACTCGAAATTTGTTGGCGTGATGGTGGTCGACCCCGCAGCCGCGGGATCAAAGCGATGGTAGACAAGTATTGGAACGCGTACTTTTTGCGCGTGCTCTGCGCCCATAGCCGAGCATGCCGCTAGCAACACACAGAAGAACGCTGTAGTCCACCTCATCCAGGTTGTTAAAGGCAATCTCGCAACCACAGAACGAAATGTTTTTTGGAGGAACCGCTCACGTTTTTGAAGCCGCTTGAGTGATTTGACCCATCACTTGGGAGAAGTCACTCAAATCGAGCTGCAAGACCAGCAATAACAACATGGCGCGACTGCGGCGAATGGCGGGGCAGCTGCTCGCTGTATTAGCAGAAACACGAGGACTGTCCATGAACGCCCGAGTTTTGCTCTTTGTGACTTGTTTTGCTTTTTCACCGCTATTCGCGCAGGCACCGATCGCCGGGGATGGAAATTGGCCGCGAGAAATTGATAGCGGAAACGTTCATCTGGTTATTTATCAGCCGCAGGTCGACAGTTGGAAAGATAACCGGATCGAATCCCGATCTGCGGTTATCGTCACGCGAAGAGAGGATCCGACTCAGATCTTTGGCATTGTTTCCATCAACGCAAGGACAGAGGTCGATCGGGAGACCAGGCTGGTGTCCTTTGAAGACATCGCGATCAAGAACGCGAATTTCCCCTCGGCACCTTCTCTTGAAGCGACCCTGCTTGTTGCCGTGCGCGACAGCGTTCCAAACTGGCCGCGAACCGTTTCGCTCGACCGTCTATTGGCTGACCTTTCGATTAGCCAAGCCGAAACGAAAGCCGAGTCGATCCGATTGAAGAATGAGCCGCCCAAGATCATTTTCAGCAAAGGACCGGCGGTGTTGATCTTGATCGACGGCGAACCTGTGTACAAACCTGTCGTGGCCACGCGCTATACGCGTGTCGTCAACACTCCGGCGCTGCTGCTGTTCGATTCGTCGACCCAAACGTTTTACCTGGATGGTATTCAGTGGTGGATGACAGCACGGGCACTGAAAGGTCCGTGGACAGCGGCGGCGAATCCGCCCCAGGACTTGAACGATGTCAAGCAGCAACTTACAGAGGATGAACAAAAGGAACCAGGCGCACCAACGTCGAACATACCTGCGGGAAATCCGCCGGCGGTCTACGTAAGCACAGTTCCCGCCGAGCTGATTGTCACGCGCGGCGAGCCGAGTTATGCTCCGATCCCGAAGACTAGCCTGGTCTTTGCCACGGATTCTGACAACGACATCTTCATGGACACGCAGAGCCAGCAATATTACGTCTTGCTTGCCGGCCGCTGGTTCCGTTCCAAATCGCTCGAGGGCAATTGGGCATGGGTGCCTGGAGAGCAGTTGCCGCACGACTTCGCGCGTATCTCTCCGGACAGCCCGAAAGGGCACGTACTCGCGTCGATTCCAGGAACTGAACAGGCTCGCGAGGCTGTGATTGCGAATCAAATTCCGCAGACTGCCACCGTACGACGCGGCGAAGCCAAGCTAAATGTCAAATACGCTGGTCCGCCGGAGTTCCGGTCAATCGAAGGCACCGACATGGAGTACGCCGTCAACACCTCGTCTGAGGTGATTCATGCCGAAGGCCGCTATTACGCAGTCGAACACGGGATCTGGTTCGTGGCGGATGATCCCGAGGGTCCTTGGGCGGTGGCGGACATAATTCCGGCCTGCATCTACACGATCCCTCCGAACTCTCCCCTGTTCCATGACCGCTACGTCTACGTTTATGGCGCGACGCCGGAATATGTTTACGTCGGCTATACGCCCGGCTACATGGGCGCATTTATTGACGATGGCGTCGTGGTGTTTGGAACTGGCTGGTGGTATCCCGGCCTGTGGTGCGGAGATTTTTGGTGCGGCTGGCCGTGGACTTGGGGATTCGGATTCGAATTCAGCTATTGGGGCGGCGGTTGGTTCTGGCGGCCTGTCGGCCATTACTGGTGGTATCACACGACGCCGGTTGTGCACCGTGCTTTCTACGAACATTGGAACCCCCACTGGGGCACTCCCAACCGGACCTGGGTGCGCGGCAATGTGAACGCCTATAGTCACTGGGAAGGCAACGCCGTTGTGGCTCGCTCGCTCGAAGCGCGCGCTGTCGTCTCGCGGCCAGAAGGCGCCGCACGTCCAGACGTGTATGCAGGCCGCGACGGGCAGGTTTATCAGTATCGTTCTAATGGCTGGTATCGGCAGGATAACTCCGGGCAATGGCAGCGAACGCCGGCGAATCCTGGCCTTGAGCAACAACGGGAGTCGCGCTCCTTTGGCCAAATCCGCCAAAGAGAATTCGAGAGCCGCGGCCAATCTCCCGGCATTCCGAGAACGGTAGCCCCGCCGAGGATGTCTATGCCGTCGATGCGCTCTGCGCCTTCCGGCGGAGTTGGTGGACGTCGATAGATCCGATCACTCGGAAAGGAACCAGCCATGGAAACCTTCATAACGGATTTCGAAAACATCGGGATGGCGGACATTGCACGAGTCGGTGGCAAGAATGCTTCGCTCGGCGAGCTTTTCAGAGCTCTCCGGCCGCAAGGCGTCGGCGTTGTTGACGGATTTGCGACTACATCGGACGCCTATTGGCATCTCATAGGCCAAGCAGACCTGCGAAGCAAGCTCGAGGCGCTCTTTGAGAACTTCGATCCTGAGAATGTCGACCAACTCGGCGAGCGAGGACATGCGGCTCGGGCTGCAATTCTTCAAACGCCTATACCCGAGGACTTGAACCACGCGATCATCGACGCGTACCAGCGCCTCAAAGACAGACTCGGCCGCGAAGCCGAGCTGGCTGTCCGGTCCTCGGCGACTGCCGAGGATCTGCCCGAGGCGTCGTTTGCAGGAGCCGCTGAGACTTTTCTAAATGTGCGTGGACCCGAGAATTTGTTGCATGCCGTTCATCAATGCTTCGCTTCGCTCTTTACGGATCGAGCCATCAGTTACCGTGCCCGACTCGGCTTCCCGCAACTCAAAGTGGCGTTGTCGGTCGGCGTGATGCCAATGGTCCGCTCCGACCGGGCAAGTTCCGGTGTGATCTTCACGCTCGATACCGAATCCGGCTTCCGCGATGTGGTTACCGTGACGGGCTCCTATGGTCTCGGTGAATTTGTCGTCCAAGGAGTCGTGACACCCGACGAATGGCTGGTCTTCAAGCCGACGTTGAAGCAAGGGTATGACGCCATTGTTAGCCGTCGCCTGGGATCGAAAGAGGTGCGGCTGGTGTACGCGCAGGGAACGCGGACTACGCAGAATGAAGCTACTCCCCTGGATGCCCGTCAATCCTTCTCCCTGCGTGACAGCGAGGTGCTGATGCTCGCCCGTTGGGCGTGTCTGATTGAGAAGCATTATTCGCGACTCGCCGGACGTGACATGCCCATGGATATTGAGTGGGCCAAAGACGGGATCACGGGCGAGTTATTTGTCCTGCAGGCGCGGCCCGAGACTGTCCACTCAACTAAGCCAAGAACGGCAACCGCTAACATCTATCGGCTCAGAGAAAGCGGCGGCACTCCTTTGGTCGTCGGGCAGGCTGTCGGAGAGAAGATCGGCGCAGGACCGGTCCGTGTGGTGCGGGAGGTATCGAGCTTAGGCGCCGTTCGGGACGGCGAAGTTCTGGTGGCCCACAACACGGATCCTGATTGGGAGCCGGCGATGCGCCGGGTGGCGGCAATCGTCACCGACGAAGGAGGACGCACTGCGCACGCAGCAATCGTTTCCCGAGAGTTCGGAATTCCTTGCATCGTGGGCACTGGAAAAGCGACTGCCGCACTCACAACGGGGCAGGAGGTGACCATTTGCTGCGCCGAAGGATCGGAGGGGCATGTTTATTCCGGCCTGGTTCCCTTTGCTGTGGAGCAAATCGATGCAGCGTCCGTTCCGCAGACCCACACCAAGATCATGCTTACTGTTGGCGACCCGGGCCAGGCCTTCAAGTTCGCCATCATTCCCAATGGAGGGGTGGGACTGGCCCGGACGGAGTTCATCATCACGAACCACATCGGGATCCATCCGATGGCCTTATGCCGCTTCCCGAAGCTCCAGGATCGGGCGGCGGTCGAGGAGATTCGGAAACGAATCGGGAACGAAGATGCCAGGGAGTTTTTCATCCGGCGGTTTAGTGAGGGCGTAGGCCGCATTGCCGCGGCCTTCTCTCCGAAGCCAGTCATCGTGAGAACCAGCGACTTCAAGACCAATGAATATGCACGCCTCATCGGAGGAAAAGAATTCGAGCCGGCGGAAGAGAATCCAATGCTCGGATTCCGCGGCGCATCGCGATACTATCATCCTGGCTATGCCGAAGGATTCGCCTTGGAATGTGGGGCATTGGCGCATGTAAGGAAGCAGATGGGACTTACGAACGTCGTGGTGATGATTCCGTTCTGCCGCACGGTGGAGGAAGGCAAGAAAGTGCTCGAAGCCATGCGGCTCAATGGCCTCGCGCAAGGTGAGAACGGTTTGCAAGTGTACGCGATGTGCGAGTTGCCGTCCAATGTGGTGCTTGCCCGGGAGTTTCTGGAGGTTTTTGACGGCTACTCGATTGGCTCCAACGATTTGACGCAGCTCACGCTGGGGTTGGATCGCGACTCAGGGACAGTTGCGCGTCTGTTCGACGAGAATAATCCTGCGGTTCGTCGTCTGATTGCGGAAGCGATCACAGCCGCGCATCGCGCCAAAAAGCCGATCGGCATTTGCGGTCAGGCACCATCTGACTTTCCGGAGTTCGCCGAGTGGCTGACAGAGCAGGAAATCGATTCCATTTCTCTGAATCCGGATACCGCTATCAAGACGGCATTCTCGATCGCAAGAGCCGAGGGCCGCCTTGTCGGCGCGTCTGCGCGATGATCAACGGCACTGCCGAATGTTGATGCGCCTCGGCCTTTTAACGGGATGGCGTCCATCCTGGAACTGGTCCGCCAACATTGATCTGGTTATCTACACTGCTCACCCCACTCACCTTTTTGGCATCGGCCGCCGCGGCTTCCTTTTGAAGACTCACGTCGACATTCCCTTCGAGCGTTACAATTCCTTTGCGTACTTGAACGCTGATTCGTTCGTCGGGGACATCGCTATCAAGCTTCAGGGCTTGTCGAATATCGTGCGCGATATCTTTGTCCGATCGAACGTTGTGCTTAATTTTGGTTGTCGCTGGCATTGAATGGCCTCCCTCTGGGGCGCAGACTGCACGCCGAGTTCCCTAGAATATGCACTGAGTCACTTGCAAATCCGAAAAAGACGTCGAGATTGATGGATGCGGATGAAATCGATACAGCGCGGCCTGTGGGTTTGGACGCAGGCTGAGGCTCTTTACCCATGCTTTGAGAGTTCCAGTGGCGGCTCCGCGACGGAATTGCAAACCGATATCCCTCTCAGTGGCATGGGTCCTATGCTTGCAATACGGCTGGCTGGCCTTGTCCGTATTAGCTGCCGGTCGGAGTAATCTACGCGCGCCTTCCACATATCCGAGTTGGTCATATCTTGGCCATCACGTTGCTATCGATCTTTTTGTTTAGCCGCTTCTACCTTCTACCTCGGGATTCATCTTCTTTGGGGAAGTTAGGTTAGGGTTCGTGCCCAAATGTTATTTCGCGAGCTGACCGGATGCTTTCAATCTCTTGAGAATTCGTCAAGCCGCTTACAGACGTACTCTGTGCTGGGCGATGTTTTCAAAAGGACCAGCAGTTCTGAGATCGCTGCCGTTGCCTATCTTTGCGAAGGTAGAGTCTTGCCGGCCTTCGCTGGTGTGGAGATTGGGATCGGCGAGCAGATGCTAATTCGAGCCATTGCCGCTGCAACTTGCAGATCTGCCAACACGGTCAAAGCCGCATTCAAGAAAGTGGGTGCTCTCGGCCTTGTTGCGGAGAGCATGATCACTCCTGAAAAGCATAAGAAACTGAGCCTATCGAAAGTGTATGAGGGACTCCTGGCAATCGCTCGTACGCTCGGTTCAGGCAGCATTGAACGAAAAATACAGTTACTTGCGTCATTACTCCGCAGATGCTCTCCTTTAGAAGCGCGGTACCTTGTCCGATTCGTAGCCGGGCTTTGGCGCCTCGGTGTCGGCCCCTTAACCATACTCGAGGCCGTGGCTCGGTGCCTTCCCGAGTCCGAAACGGTGCGCGACGATTTGGAACGCGCATATAACTTATGTTCCGATCTGGGCCTTGTCCTCAAGACCGTTCGCCGGCGCGGGCTAACAGCGCTGCAGCGTTTTAGAGTCCGGGTGGGAAGCCCGGTTCGAGTGATGATGGCGGAGCGTTTACCATCTGCTGAAGCGATCATCGACCGCCTGGGAACCTGCGCGGTGGAGTCAAAGCTGGATGGGTTCCGGTGTCAGCTGCACATCAAGAATAAGCACGTGGAAATCTTTTCCCGCAACCAAGAGCGCACGACTCCTATGTTTCCAGACCTAGTTGCTGCGGCCCGAAAGCAACTCGGATCGAATGACGCCATCGTTGATGCAGAAGCCGTAGCGATCAATGACTCAACTGGGGAATGTTATCCATTCCCGACTACGGTTCAGCGCAAGCGTAAACACGGCGTCAAGGAGATGGCGCGGGAATTCCCACTCGTACTGTTCGCTTTTGACCTACTGTACGCAAAAGGAAGAGACTACACCCGGCGCAGCTAGCAAGATCGGCGTAAGGCTCTGCAGGAGTTGCTTCGCAAGAAGGGCCGCATCCGGCTGGTGGAGCGTGTGATCGCAAAGACGCCTGTGGAATTGCAGGTCTTTTTTGACGAACAGGTGGAACGCGGGCTCGAAGGCGTGATCGCCAAGAGACTGGGTGCCGCTTATGAAGCTGGAGCCAGAAATTTCAACTGGATCAAACTCAAGCAGACCTACGGGACGAAATTGAAGGACACGGTGGACGCCGTGATCGTTGGGTATTTGCGAGGCCGCGGGATGAGAGCGAGGCTTGGCATCGGGGCCATTCTTGTGTCAGCGTACGACGCGAACACGGACACGTTTCCAACTGTCGCTAAAGTGGGAAGTGGTTTTAGCGAGGAGGAGTGGTCCAAGCTGCGAACGCGGCTCGATGAGATTAAAGTTCCGGCCAAACCCCCTCGGGTCGTCGCGAGAATTACGCCCGATGTGTGGACCGAACCGAAGTATGTCGTCAGCATTTTAGCGGATCAAGTGACCCGCTCGCCCGTGCACACATGCGGACTCGACGAGAACGGATCCGGCCTTGCGCTGCGGTTCCCGCGGGTAGTGGGTGGTGTTCGTGACGATAAGTCACCAGAGGACGCCACGACCGTAAAGGAGATCAGGCAGATCGCGATGCTCACTAACCGGGGGCGTCAAAGCGATCGCATGAGACACAAGATCGACGCCTGACGATTCTTGGCGAGTGAGGCGCCGCCGATCACCAACCGCTCCCAGTCGTTCGTGTTGCGAGGCAGCTGCAAAATCCGATCGCAAGCGGTGTGGCTGGATGGCAACGAGCATGCTCATAAGAAGCGAGAGGAGATCAACATGCCCGCAACAAGACTAAAGGAGTTCCTCGACGCCAATAAAGTCAACTACAGCGTTCTGACGCATCCCACGGCTTACACAGCTCCAGAAATAGCTTCGCTCGCCCACGTTCATGGGCAGGAGCTCGCAAAAACTGTAATCGTCAAGATTGATGGCCAGATCGCGATGGCGGTCCTTCCTTCATCCCGACACGTGGATCTTGCGCTGTTAAAAGCGTCCGCGAGAGCAAAAGCTGTTGGTCTGGTCCCAGAACAAGAGTTCCGGGATCTGTTTCCAGGCTGCGAAGCCGGCGCCATGCCTCCATTCGGCAATCTCTACGGCATGCCTGTTTTTGTCGAAGAAGGCCTCACGAAAGACCACGAAATCGCGTTTAATGCAGGCACCCACAACGAACTCATTCGTATGTCCTATAGGGACTTTGCTACATTGACTCAGCCAAGAGTCATTGGGTTCGCTGCAAGGGCAGCGTAAATGGACCGCGAATGAAATCTGAGACACAGCTCCGGCGAGACGTTGAGGATGAATTGGCTCTGGAACCAAGCGTCGACGCCACGGCGATTGGCGTGGCGGTGGAAGACGGTATCATCACACTTTCAGGACATGTCGCCAGTTATGCGGAGAAGCTGGCAGCCGAGCAGTGCGCCGGCCGGATTTGGGGTGTCAGGGCAGTCGTTAGTGAGGTCGATATCCAGCTTCCCGGTTCGAGCCACTTGACGGATGAGGACATAGCGCGGGCTGCTATGGATGCACTGATCTGGAACTCCCTGATCCCGCGAGACCGAATCAAAGTTGAGGTGGGGAGCGGCTGGATCACATTGGAAGGCGATGTGGATTGGCACTATCAAAAGACCGCAGCTCACGATGCTGTCTGTCACCTAAGAGGCGTCACGGGAGTCACGGACAAGATTGCCGTAAAACCCACAAGCGTCCATCAGGCGGTCAAGGCGCATATCGAAGCGATCTCGCGTCGTTTTGGCAAGCAATTGGACCATATCAAGATTGAGACTCGCGGCGATCACGTGGTCCTGCGGGGAACGGTAACTTCCCTGTCCGAACGTGCCGAGGTCGAAAGAGCAGCGTGGACGACGCCAGGCGTGTGTCATGTTGACAACAACCTGGCGGTCGAGCATCCGACTACACGCTAGCCCCAACTCAGCATCATGCCGGCGCGGAGACGGCGGTTCTTTTGGCGTTCTCCTCGAGGAGCTTGAGGACCTCAGCATCCTCTGTAGGAAGAAAATTCCAATACCAATCGCCGACGGAAAAGAACGGATCTGGTGTAGCCAGACAAACGCATTCGTCGACTTCCTCGCGCAATTTTTCGCGGGCATGGACCGATGCCACCGGCACTGCCATCACGATGCGCTTGGGTAGCCGCTTTCTGACGAAGGCAACGGCAGCGAGCATAGTGGAGCCCGTCGCCAGTCCGTCGTCCACCAGAATGGCCGTACGCGCTTTCAAATCCAGCGGTGGCCGTCCCCCACGATAAAGGCGCTCGCGGCGCTCCAACTCTGCCCGCTCGCGAGTGATAACCGCCTCGACATCCCTGTTGGTCAGATCGAGAGCATGGATGAGTTGTTGGTCCACCACTTCCGTATCGTCTCCGGCGATTGCACCCATTGCCAGCTCGGGCTGGAACGGAACGCCGACCTTGCGGACCACCACCACATCAAGCGGAGTCTGAAGAGCGCTCGCAATTTCGGCCGCAACGGGAACACCGCCACGCGTGAGCCCTAACACCACGACGTCAGGTTTCGATTTGTAGTGGGCGAGATCCTCCGCTAAAAGCTTACCCGCTTCCGAGCGATTCCGATATGGGAGTTCTGGTTGCATATGAACAGCTTCGACGTGCCTAGGCCTCGGCTTCCACAACTGTATGGGCCAAACGGCTGAGTTTGTGACCAGCCAGGCGCTCGACGGCTGCAACGTTTTCCTCCAACTTGTTGGCTGCACGGTCCTCGTCTTCAATCTGAATCGAAGTCATCACATGGTGGGAAGCGGACTTGGCTTTGGCATGGCATTGCTTCACGAGCTCCATCACTTGCTCCCAATCGCCTTCGATGCAGGTTCCGAAGGGAGTCAGCGAGTACGGCAAGCCGCTGGCATCGACAATTTTGAGAATCTCAGCCAGGTCCTTGCTCAGATGAGTGCCTCGACCGAGCGGGTTGATTGTCAGTTCGACTAACATAGTTCCTCCTACTCTCATAGAAGAGTTAGCACGCGACCTACCGGACGCTACTTCCTCGGCGAGTTTCCGGTACGCTCCAGATGCGTTCGGTTGCGATGACCAAGATTTGGAAATTCAACTGCGGCAATCAAATCAGGCCAACATGTGCGACACGGAACTCGGATCCGCCGTTCAGTAACGCTAGCGCCGGTTATTGCGTTGATGTGGAGCGCATTAGCGAAGGGACAGCAGTCCTCTCTGGTGCCGTCAGGAATTCCGGAGCAGACCAGGAAGAACGCTGCGTCGGCTTGCTTGGAACCTCCGCCACTCATCAGTTGGGACGAATATCAGGGCCCGTTCCAGAAGGTCGTAGGCATGTTTGGCCGTACCCTCGAACGCAAGTCGGCATCAGAACCGCACTATAAACCCGGTACGCTGCTATGTTCTCTCGAGCCCAAGGACAAATTCGTTCTGTTCGTCCACGATGCGTTCGATCCCTTAGCGTTTCTTACAGCGGGCTTCTATGCGGGAGTCAACCAAGCCCAAAACCGGGATCCGACCTTTGGACAGGGTGCTGAAGGCTACGGGAAACGATTTGGCGCGGCCTTCGCCGGTCAGACATCGTTTCGATTCTTCACGGACTTCGTCTACCCGACGATCTTCTCCGAGGATCCGCGTTATTACCGCCTCGCTCAGGGCAGCGGGGAAAAGCGTTTGCTCCACGCCGTCGAGCACACTTTTGTGGCCTACAACGACAACGGCAAACACATGTTCAAATGGGGGCCACCTCCGCTGTCGTCGTAAGCAACGGGCTTAATCCAGGTAACGAACGCGGCATCGGCGCTACCGCTAAATGGGCGGGTTTCGCGGTCATGACAGACATGGGCTTGGACATATTGCGCGAATTCTGGCCCGAAATCGCCCGCAAGCTGAAGTTGCCCTTCCAAGAAAACCATGAGTACAAGTGAGTGAGTAAGGCCTTGAGGGAAACCGCGCACTGATTGAGGCTAGATACTCAAGACCAAAGTCACTAAAGTCGCCTTCCCGTGGTAGTGGACGTGCAATTAGAAGGGCGTGCAAGGGCAGACTCTTCAGATAGAAGCCAAGACACCAGTAATGACGCGAGACGGGCTTGCCGAGCGTGCGAGTATGCAGGACGAAGAATCGTTGCGCCTTCACGCATTCTATCAGGGC
>JASHQT010000204.1 GCA_030039005.1 Bryobacteraceae bacterium | reverse complement strand
CCGCAGGTGGGCGTCATGTGGAAGCCGAGCGCGTAATGTTCTTTGGGCTGGACGGCCATTGCGATGCGCGCGGCGGCTTCAAAGCCGGCGACAACGGCGGTGAAAAATGTTTCGGACGAAGCATCCGGCGTGGTTTCGGCGAGCGCGAGTGCGGCCGAGTACATCGTGGTGCCCAGGTGGATGGAGCCGCCGCTGTGCGTGTCGTCCATTTCGATGGAATGCGACGCGGCGCCGTTGGCCAGTGCGGCGAGGCCGGGGATGGTGCGGATGCGGGTGCCGATCACCGTCGAGCAGCCGTTAGCCGCTCCCATGGGGGAGACTCGTTCGATCATGCGTTGCACCGCCGCGGACGACGGCTCGCGCGAGCCGCGAATCGCGCAGCCCAGATAATCGAGCAGGAAATAGCGCGCGCGGTCGAGCACTTCGGACGGTAAATCGCGGGCCTGCAGCGGATGCAGGAATTCGAGGAGCTGGCGCGTGTAAGGCGTGGTCATGGCTTAGCTATCCGGTCGCGGGGCGCTTGGGCGCGAGAAAGCGGCGGCGCAGCACCAGCACGCGCTCGTGGTTTTGATTGAACGCGCGCGTTTCCACCGCGACGATGCCGCGGTCGGGTTTGGATTGCGACTCGCGTTTTTCGAGCACTTCTGAATCAGCATACAGCGAATCGCCGGGGAACATGGGCCGCTCGAATACCACGCTTTCATAGCCCAAATTGGCGATGGTTTTGCCGCTGGTGTCGGAAACGCTCATGCCGACCGTGAGGCTGAAGATCAGGGTGTCGAGCACGGGCCGGTGGCCGAGGGGCTGTGAACGCGCGTAGTTGTCATCGATGAACAGCGGGTTCTGGTTCATCGAAAGTAGCGCAAAAAGCGTATTGTCGTATTCGGCGATGGTGCGCCCGGGCCAGTGCCTGTAAATTATGCCGATTTCGAAATCCTCGTAATAGCGGCCGAATTCCACGATCAATTATCCTCTTTGTACTTCCTGAGCAGATTGCGCGCGATAATCAGGCGCTGGAGCTCGTTGGTCCCGCCGCCGATTACCACCAGCGGCGCGTCGCGATAATAGCGCTCGACGGGAAAATCTTTGGAATAGCCGTTGGCGCCCATGATGCGCATGGCTTCGAACGAGACTTCGGCGGCGGTTTCGGTGGCGAAGAGCTTGGCCATGCCGGCTTCCAGGTCGCAGCGCTCACCGCGATCGCGTTTTTCGCAGGCCGAATAGATCAGCAGACGCGAGGCCTCGATGTGCGTGGCCATGTCGGCCAATTTGTTCTGGATGGTCTGGTATTCCGCGATGGGCTTGCCGAAGGTGGTGCGGCGCTGTGCGTAACGGATGGCTTCCTCAAACGCAGCGCGCGCCACACCGAGGCCGCGTGCAGCCACGTTCAGCCGCTCGGCCTCCAGGCCCGTCATCACTTGCTTGAATCCGTGGCCTTCCACGCCACCGATGAGATTTTCCACGGGCACGGGAAAATCGGAAAAATGCAGCTCGCAGGTTTCCACGCCCTTGTATCCGAGCTTTTCGATGTCGCGGCTCACGGTCATGCCGGGAGCGCCTTTTTCAATTACGAACGCGGTCATGCCACGGTGCGCCGGCTGCGCGGCGGGATCGGTTTTCGCAAGCAAGAGGAACGTGTTGCCGTGGCGCGCGTTGGTGATCCACATTTTGGATCCATTGACGCGATAAACATCGCCTGAGCGCGTGGCGGTGGTCGAAATGTTTTGCAGGTCGGTGCCGGCATTGGCTTCGGTAAGGCAGATGCCGCCGCGTTTCTCCCCGGTGGCCATGCCGGGCAGGAACCGCTTCTTCTGTTCTTCTGTTCCAAAATGTCCGACGACGTCACACATCACCGAATTGCTGCCGATGACGCCTGCCAATCCCAGCCAGCCGCGCGAGATTTCCTCGAAGATCATCGCGAATGTCGTGCTGTCGAGGCCCGACCCGCCATATTCTTCGGGGATGTTGAGGCCGAACAGTCCCATCTCTTTCATCTGGGCGACGAGCGCATGCGGATATTCGTCGCGATGCTCCATGGCGGAGGCGACGGGGATCACTTCTTTTTCGACGAAGTTCCGAACGGTGCGGAGGATCAATTCCTGTTCTTCGGTGAGGGTTTTCATGCCGGTTTCCCTACGGCGCCGGATTGAATCAGCGCGTCGATCTCCGGGTCGGCGAAGCCTGCTTCGTGCAGGATCGCGCGGCCGTGCTCGCCGGTACGCGGCGGAGGGCCTTGCGGAGCGGGCGGCGCGAGCGACAGCGAGATTGGGAGCGCGGGCAGGAGGATGGAGGAGTCGCCGGTCAAATCGATTTTCTGGAAAAAATCGAGCGCGGCAGCCTGCGGATCGTGCAGAACCTGGTCCGCGGTCTGGATCGCGTCGTTGGCGATTTCGTTCGTGTCGAGCAGCGCCACCCAATGCGACGCGGGTTGCGTTCGGAGCACGGCGCCGAGCAGATTTTCGAGCTCATCGACATTAGCCACGCGATCGGTGTTGGTGCGAAAGCGCGGGTCGGCGGCCCATTCGTCGTGGCCCAGTGCCGTGCACAGCCGGCAGAACTGCGCGTCGCTCGATATGCCGATCATGATCTGGCCGTCGGCAGTGGGCAGGGAGCCATACGGGGCGAAAGCTTTGTGGCGCGCGCCTTGCGGCTCGAGATCGCGGCCGGTGAATTGCCGGTAGACAAGATGATAGGCCATGAATGCGATGCCGGTCTGGAACAGGGACGCGTCGACGCGCTGGCCGCAGCCGGAACGCTGGCGTTCGAGCAGGGCGGCCAGAATGCCGAGGGCGATCCAGGCGCCGGTGGTCATGTCGAGGATGGAAACGCCGGTGCGCATGGGCTGGCCTTTGCCCGTGCCGGTGACGCCCATGATACCGGTGCGCGCTTGGAGGACCGCATCGTAACCGGGCTTGGTGTAATCCGGACCGCCGGGGCCGTAGGCGGAAAGTGATGCATAGATGATGTCCGGTTTGCGCGCGCGAATGGCAGGCTCATCGAGGCCGAGCGCCGCTGCCTTACCGCCGCGAAAATTTTCGAGGAACACGTCGCAGCCTGAGGCCAGGCGCAGGACGACCTCGCGGCCTTCCCTCTTGGCGAGATCGAGAGCGATGGATCGTTTGCCGCGATTGAGCGCGACGAAATAAGCGCCCCATTCGCCGCGATGCGGACCCATGGCGCGGCCGTCCTCGCCCGCGGGGCGTTCCACCTTGATGATTTCGGCGCCGAGATCGGAGAGGATCATGCTGGCGGTGGGGCCGGCGACGATGGTGCTCAAGTCGAGCACGCGGATGCCTTGAAGAACGGGGGCCAAGAAGATGACGATAGCACGGCGGGGGGATCGGCAATTAGCTTACCAGGCACGCTCAATTTTGACGAGAGCCGACCGAATGGAGCCGCGAATTAATCTCCTTGAGCATCGCCGGAGCGGCGTTCTTCTAAGTCGTGCGTGCCGTGTTAGCCAATCGCCAGCCCCGGAGGTGAGCCGCAAATGCGGCGAGCCGATCCTCATGCCAATTACTCCTCCTGACCGGCGTAGCGGGCGAGCGCGGCAATATCGGGGATGAGGATGCGGCGGCGCTTACCCGGTTTGGCGCCCTCGGCCTGTGCGATCAGCCCGTCGCGCTCCAGCCGGGTGAGCGTTCGCGATACCACCTCGCGCACGGAGCCGACGCGGCGCGCCAGCTCTTCGTTGGTGATGGAGAGGTCCACTTGCGAGCTGCCGGCGTGGGTTGCTGTGGATTGGTCCAGCAGGAAACGCGCGATGCGCTGACCTACCTGCTGGAGAGAAAGCGCGTCTACCAATTCGGCATGGCCGCGCAGCCGCTGCGCCATCAACTTCAAGGCCGTGAGCCCGACCTCGGGGTGCCGCAACATGAACTGGCGCACGTCAGTCTTGGGGAGAAACAGGACGGTGGCGGGCTCCTGGGCGAGTGCGGTAGCGGGGTAAGTGCCGTCGTCGAACACCGGAACCTCAGCGAGTGTCGCGCCCGCATTCTCGACATGCAAGGTCTGCTCGCGCCCTTGCGCGTTCACGCGGAAAGCTCGAATGCTTCCCGATGCGATCACAAAGAGTCCAGCGGCCTTCTCGCCGGCCAGGAACAACACTTCGCCTTGCGCCAGCTCGCGCTCCTGGGCCACGCGAGCGAGCTCCGCCAACGCTGGGGGCGGAAGCTTGCCGAATAAGGCCGTTCTTGCCAAAGCAGCCGTTTTATCCACTGTTTATTAGCTGTATCACGCCGTGACCAAAGTCACAGCGGGGGCTGGCGTAATTGCATACAGTGAAAGAGGCGATGAATTTCTGGACGAGTGTACTTGCGGGGACGGCGATCGCGCTGGGCGTGGGCGCATTCGTCTTGGCGGCACACGACGACGCCATCGATTATCCATACATCGCTTACGATCACGCGGCGATCCAGTATCCCACGGGTGCGACCAATGATGCGATCGAGCGATTGCAGCAAAAGATCAACTCCGGCGCCACGAAATTGGACTTCGATCCGAAGTTCGGCTACTTGCCGAGTTTGCTAAAGAACCTCGGGATCAACATCGACTCGCAAATGCTGGTGTTTTCCAAGACCAGCTTCCAGGCTCCCAAGATCACGCCCGAACATCCGCGCGCGCTGTACTTCAACGACAACGCGGCGGTGGGATACGTGCCCGATGGCGACGTATTCGAACTGGTGGGGACGGATCCCAAGCAGGGCGTGGTGTTCTACACACTGGACCGCGATAAAGCGGATGGTAAGCCCGAGTTCATTCGGCGGACTGACCAGTGCATCTCCTGCCACCTGATTCCGGGCACGCTGAACGTTCCCGGACTCCTCGCCACGTCGGTGATTCCAGGCCCAGACGGATCGCCACGATTTGCAGCCGCGGCGGTAATCGTCGATAGCCGCACGGCGCTCGATCAGCGCTGGGGCGGTTGGTACGTCACCGGGACGTCGGGCGGATTGCAGCATCGTGGCAACGCGGTAGCGCCGAATCCGGATCAGCCGGACGCCTTGGATCTGCGCGGCACGCAAAATCTGACGAGTCTGCCGGCTAAGGTGGACCGGTCCGTGTATCTCACAAACACCAGCGATCTGGTGGCGTTGATGACACTGGAGCATCAGACGCGCGTGACGGATTTGATCACGCGCTTGGGATGGGAGATGCGCATCGCGATGGCTGATGGAAAGCTCGCCGCATCGCATGACCGGCTGGATTTCGTGGAGAACGAGCTGGTGGCCTATATGCTTTTCGCCGATGAGGCGAAGATGCTGGACCCCATGGCGGGCGTTTCCACGTTCACCAAAACGTTTCCCGAGCGCGGGCCGCGCGATCAGCAAGGACGCTCACTGCGCGATTTCGATCTGAAGACGCGCCTGTTCCGTTATCCGCTCAGCTACATGATCTACGACCCTTCGTTCGATGCTCTACCGGATGTCGCCAAGCAGCAGGTTTATCGAAAGCTGTTCGACGTGCTGACGGGCAAGGATGCGAGCCCGAGGTTCGCCCGGCTATCGGCTGCGGATCGCGAGGCGATTCTCGAGATTCTGCGGGAAACGAAGGCGGACTTGCCGGGGTATTGGCGGGCGCCTCAAGGCGGTTAGGGGATCGGCTCCGCCGCAAGCGGCTCGCCTCCGGGATTGGCAATTGGCGGGCCAGGCACGGGTTTGATATCTTGGGCAACCATGATGGCCCGAGCATCGCTCCTTCTGCTGTTGACTGCGTGTACGCTGCTTGCGCAGCGAAATTCCGATTGGACAACTTACGGCCTCACGCAGGGTGAGACGCGCTATAGCCCGCTCAATCAGATCAATTCCGGCAACGTGAATCGGCTGGGCCTGCAGTGGTCCTACGAATTGGGCGCCGGTGGCGGCGGCCAGGAAGCGACCCCGTTGGTCGCGAACGGCGCCATCTACGGCATCACGAACTGGAGCGTGGTGTTCGCCGTGGATGCGCGTACGGGCAAGGAGCGCTGGCGCTGGGACCCGGAAGTGAACCAGGCGGCCGTGCGGAACAGCATCTGCTGCGGCGTGGTGAACCGCGGCATCGCAATCTATAAGGGATTGATCCTCGCGCCGGTAATCGATGGGCGATTGCAGGCGTTGAACGCCGAGACCGGAAAGCCGGTGTGGGAGGCGCGGGTCGCGTTTTCGCAAGACGAATACACCATCACCATGGCGCCGCGAATCGCTGGCGA
>JASHQT010000203.1 GCA_030039005.1 Bryobacteraceae bacterium | reverse complement strand
CGCCTGGTGGCCATTGGCGACACCGTGAAGGACGACATCAAGCTGAACTTCGATGTGACGCACGATCCCTTCCAGGACGAGCGCCTGCGCGTCGCTAATCTCCCCGTCGAACCGCAAAAAGTCACCGTCAAGAATCGCGTCTCCGGCTTCCAGAAAGACGTCAACATCGCGCTGTTCCGCAAACCCGGCGAAATTGCAGGAACCCGCCGCGGGATCTCGGAAATCATCAAGTGGATGAATTACGTCACCGGCAGCCGCTTCCTTACGCTCGCGGCCGATCTTTCTGAATCCATCAACGTCGAGCATGGCAGCCTGTGGGGCCACTACGATGCAGTGAGCAATCCGCTCGGCACGCGCATCAAAGCCGCGATTCAGGAAGCGGGCAATGTTTCCACCGCGATCGGCCTCATCAGCCAGAGCGCCAGCGTCGACCCCGAAAAATTCTCGGGTGTCTGGGCCTTGAGCGGCACCTACGGCGCATTCACTCCGCTGATGTACACGCCAGCGCGCGTCTGGAGCCAGCAGAATCAGGACAGCAAGTTCCGCATGGGCGTGCTGCATATCCTGGCAGGCCACTCGGGCCCGGAAACCGCCGCCGACGGCCGCACGCATTTCGGGATTTTCGCCACGCAAGTCTGGAAATTGTTCCCGCGCGGTGAAACGATTCATCTGAATTTCTGGGATTATAATGACGTCTCACCCGGATATTTCGCCGCCGCCGAAATTGCCGCGCGCGATCCCAAGGTCGGCATTATTTCCATCGAAGTTGCGCGGCCCGATTTTGCCGTCGCCGACCGCTCCCAGTTTGCCGACAGCGATCTCAAAGCCGCCGCCAGGGGCTTCTACGTCATTCGCGATTTCGCGCCCAACCAGCCGCGGCACGGTTACGTCATCGCACAAGGCTCTAGTTCCACGTTCAATCTGGTGAGCATCCTGCCGCGACTGGAACAGGCGGGAATCAACGTCAAAGTGATCGCAGCCATCAGCGAGGATTTGTTCGACCGGCAGCCGGAATCCTATCGCAATTCCGTATTGCCGCCCGAAGCCCGCTACGATCTGATGGTCGTCTCTACCGGAACGCGCCGCATGTGGCCTTTGCGCGATGCCGGGCCGCTCACCGACGCCTATTCGCTCACTTCCGACTGGGACAACCAGTGGCTCACCGGCGGCTTGGAGCCGGATGTCATCGCCGAAGCTCACTTGGATAAGGAATCCATCCTCAAAGGAGTCGAGCGCTTCGCCCGCGCCCGCGGCGAGCGCATCAGCCAGCAAAAATCGCATTTAGGTGCTCTGTAGGATTACGTCGCGAGCCAACTCCCGGGTTAAAGGAACCTCTGCATCGTCTTCTTAATCTCGCCGACACGATCGGAAAGACCACGACTTCCCAGCGCACCGATCTTACGCCCCAGGTGCATAAGCACGAGACCGAATAGCAGGGTGCAGACGCAGGCGCAGCCAAAAACAGCGCGCCTCCACTCATGGCCCGGACCCGGCTCATAGGCCAGCCACGCTATTGCCAGGCTAACGCCCGAGCCGAAGAGACATGAGTACAGTTCCCGGATGGGCAAGGCCGCCTTGCTGCGCTGGCCTTCGATCTCGCCGCAGAGTCGCACGACTCCCTCGACCACGTCCCTGGGTACCGCGACGTACCTGTCATCGCCGTGCACCTCAATATAGCGCAGCGATGGCACCTCGAATGTCGGAACCTCAATAGACCGGAGGGAGTCGTCCAACTCCTTGGGCGGCGGAAGCTTCTCGGCGGACGGTTTCTGGCTCCGCCGTTTGAGACTAATTCGCATTGACATCTAACTCTCCTTCTCTGTTCATAGGTGTTTCCTAAACATGGCTCAGTCTCCTTCCGCCGCCCGCGATGATTAGCTCACCTCAGGCTTGCGATCGGGTCGAGTCATCGTGGTCTTCACTTTCAGGCACTGGGCCCGCTGCCTGCTGGCCCGTAGCCCAAAACGGAATCAGCACTTCGCGTTGGCGACCCTCCCTTTCGATAATGAGAGTTCCGTCTTTGTCGTAGACCTCAGTGATCGTCCACTGAAGGAGGCGCAAGGCGTGACGTATCAGCTCCGAACGGGTGCTGAAACCTGCCCTCGCTTGAAGGTCGTCCATCTCGGAAATGAGGCGATCGGAGAAGTCCAACTGAACACGCCGCTTCTCGACAAGCTTTTCCATGGCTATCGACCCTCCCACTCTGCAGTCGCAGAACCTTCGGCTGCTATTGCTCCCTTACGTGGCAAAAGGGCGGCGGTTGCTGAACGACCGTGGAGGCCGGCGGCCGCTCTGCCCTGACACGTGGGGTCTTCGTTTCGCACGTCTGCCGTCGAGCTACCGATTCCGAGTAGCAGGCCGACGGCCGCAAGCGCTATAAGCCATTTGCGAAAATCTACCATTTCCTTCTCCTTGTGAAAATCTGAATTGAGTTGATGGAAGTTATCTTTTTCAACCTGAGCCTCGAGGAAAATCTCGTCACAGGGGAGAGGTTCATGAAATGCACGCCGAACACCGACGCATGAACAAGCGCGCCGGGGCGGTCTACCTTAGTGCGTGATCGGCCTTGCAATGTGTCTCCCCCATCCAGCTCAACTTGCATTGGAACTTCTCGTATCTTTTTGTGCCGGCGGGTTCATGCGCCAAAAAATGAATACCGCCAAACCTGTTCTGGACGCAGTCAACCCATCAGAGGGCAAACACCGTAGCTGCGCAAGTACAAAATGAGTGGTTTATTATCAAATAACACTCAGCAATTGGTTATGTATCGCACATTACTATGCGACGGCCGACCAGGTAGACCCAGAAGATGCCTGTGACATCCTGTTCATTGCGGTGTTACATTGGACCTAGGAGCCATCAGTGCCGTTCCCACCGTCTCCGTACGTGGAAGTACGTAGTAACGCTCTTTACATGGCCGGTACCCGCGTATCGCTCGATTCGTTAATCACTCGCTTCGAGGAAGGCGCTTCACCGGAACGAATTGCCCAATCGTTTCCATCGCTCAGGCTTTCACAAGTATATGGCGCGATAGCGTATTACCTGGAGAATCAAGAAACGATCCGGCAGCATCTCGTCGACGGTGACCGTGAACTGGAACGGCTTGTGCCACCGCTCAGCCAGAGCAACCCGGAGCTTTTCGCACGCCTACAGGCCGCACGTGAAAAGACGGGTTCTGGGCGCGCGTGACGGTCCGCTTCCTTGCGGACGAGAACCTCGACATCGGCATCGTGACAGGCCTCCTGGCTCGAGAGCCTACTATTGACATCATCGATGTCAAAGCTGCCGGTTTGCGTGGCACCGATGACTCCGCGCTACTCGACCTTGCCGCCCGGCAAGACCGAATCTTGATCACCTACGACCGCAAAACAATGCCGCGCCATGTTCAGGATCGAATTGCATCGGGCAGTCACAGCCCCGGCGTATTCATACTCGCCTAGGCGCAGAGCGCGATTGGCAAGATTATCGAAGACTTGCTGCTCGTCTGGGCTGCCTCGCAGCCTGGCGAATGGCGGAATCAGCTCGTTTATTTGCCCTTTCGCTGACTCAGATTGCGAGTTCTTGCGAACCGCCGGGCCGTGAAGAGCGGTATGTTAGAGCTATGCCGATAGCCGCTCCGGGACGATACTGTCTGCCCTTGTTATTCGCGGCAACGCTCGCGTTCGCGCAAACGCCCGCGCAAGTTCCTGCCAAGCCACCGCTCACCTTCGACGTCGCCTCCGTGAAAGTCGCTGGACCGCTCAATCCCGCCGCCATCCGCGAAGGCAAAATGCATCTCGGGATGAAAGTGGACGGCGCGATCTGCAACATCGGAGGGTTTAGCCTGCGCGATTTGATTCGCACCGCCTACGAGGTGAAGGACTATCAGATCGCCGGTGCGGACGCGCTCGGCAATCCTCTGGACGCCCAGCGCTACGACATCCAGGCCACGCTGCCGGACGGCGCCACCGAAAAGGATGTCCCGCAAATGCTCCAAGCGCTTCTTGCCGAGCGCTTCAAGCTCGCGATCCATCGCGAGACGCGCGACTTGCCGGTTTACGCGCTGGTCGTCGGTAAAGATGGGCCAAAGTTGAAGCAAGCGGAACCGGAGCCTGCCGCGGAGCCATCGGATCCCGCTGCCCCGCCCAAGCCCGACGAGCGCGTCATTGGGGAAGGAAAGGACCAGGTGCGTATCAGCGGCAATATGCGGGACGGCAAAGGCGTCACGGTGAACGCCGGTCCGATGGGCAAGATGCACGTCACGATGGCGGACGGCAAAATACACCTGGAAGCCGAGCGCATGACGATGGCGTCGCTTGCCGATACGGCGACCAGTTTCGCGGGACGGCCCGTGATCGATATGACCGATCTGAAGGGCGAATACCAGGTAGCGCTGGACCTTTCGCTGGGAGACTTGACACACGCCGTCCAAGGCGCTGGAGTTCCTATTCCCGGCGCCAGCGTAAACCTCGGCTCCGGGCCCGCGTCGCTCAGTGCGTCGGACCCAGCGGGTTCGTCCATTTTCGCCTCCGTCCAGAAGATGGGTTTGAAGCTGGATGCGCGCAAAGCGCCGATCCCGTTCATCGTGATCGACCATTACGAGAAAACCCCGACGGAAAATTAGACACGGACGATCTATTTTCCGACAATGTGCCGCGCGTCGCGGTTATTTTCCTCGCAGACGTATTCGAGCAGTTCGGTGTCAACCAACAGGTGCGGGTTCTCGGTGATGGTCCAAGGCCGCGTGTAGGCTTGGGGATCGTCGATAGTGATCTGGATGTCCATGTCGCCGAAATTTTTGCGGCGGAAACGCTCGGTGATGTGCGCGGCTTCGGTGATGGGATGGCCGTTGGTGTCCATCCAGATCTTGTCGTTCAGGCCGTTGGTCTCGACGACGAAATCGTCGCCTTCCCAGCGGCCGACAGAATATCCTTGCCAGGTGGGATTGGGATCCTTGGGCAGCGGGCGGCCGTCGGTGTAAATTTCGCGGAAAATGGTGCGCGACTCATATAAGATCACCATTTCGCCCGGAAATTGCATAATTTTGAAGGGCGAGGTCACGGCGTCTTTTTCGGGAGTACCGGAAGGAAGGCAGCGATTATTGGGGTCGTCACGGCCGCGGTTGTCGCGCCGCTCCTGGTACAGAGCCGCGGCCCAGGGCTGGAAGGGAACCTGGTCCGGCTTCAGGTCGGCGGCGATGTTGATCAGATACTTCAAGCCGTTCGGCAACCAGATGCCGGTAATATCGACATGGCCATCCTTGGTGCGAGGCGCGGGTGCGGACATGTCCGGCTTACCATCCTTAGTACGCGGGACGTTTTTGCTCGGATAATTTAGCCACTGCGCGGAAGCCGTCGTGGCAAGGAAGAGGACGGTCACCCAATATCGCATCGCTATTCTCCCACCAGGTGCTTCACATCTTTATTGTTTTCGCTGCAGATGAATTCGAGCAGCGTGGTATCGGGAAGCAAATGTTCGTGCTCGGTGACGGTGAAGGGGTGCAGAAAGGTTTTCGGATCGTCGATGGTGATCTGAATATCCAGATGGCCGATGTCGCGCCGGCGATACCGCTCGGTAACGTG
>JASHQT010000202.1 GCA_030039005.1 Bryobacteraceae bacterium | reverse complement strand
AGTTTCTTGCGTTCGGCTTTATCTGCAACGTGTTTGGTATTCATTCTGAGTAACGATCAATCCTCTTGAATTCCAGCATACTTCTCCACCAGCTTTTTCAAGCCGTAGCCGGGGAAGCTTACCGTGAGCTTAGCATCCTCGCCGTCACCTTCGCGACGCAGCACGGTTCCGCGGCCATATTTGGGGTGACGGACGGTCGCCCCGGCGCGAAATCCGCGGGCGCGCGACGGTGCCGGACGCGCCTGGGGAGCTGGCGCTGGAGGGCGCGCTATTGGCTCTTGGCTCTTGGCTGTTGGCGCCTGTGCGGACGGCTGGGCCGATTTGCCGCGCTCGGCGAAGAACTGCTGGATGTTCTCGACGGAGTTGTAGGTCTTGCCGGTGTAGAGGTTGCGCCTGGCGGTTTCGCGGACTTCGTATTGTTCGGCGAAAAGATCGGGCCCGCGCGCGGGAACAGTTTGCCGCGAAGGGCTCAGATCTTCGACCAGTCCGCGCGGCACCTCGCGCAGGAATCGCGAAGGAATGGTCGCTTCCTGCTGCCCACCTCCGAAACGCCGGCGATAGCGCGCCGAGGTGAGGAACAGCCGTGTTTCCGCGCGCGTCATGCCGACATAGCACAGCCGGCGCTCTTCTTCCATGGCTGCTTTCGAATCGAGCGAGCGGATGTGCGGGAACAGGCCTTCTTCCATGCCGGCCAGAAAGACGATGGGGAACTCCAGCCCTTTGGCGTTGTGCAGCGTGAGCAGCGACACCTGGGCGCGCTCGTCGATGGCATCCGAATCCGAAACCAGCGCGGCATGGTCCAAAAATTCCGCGATGCGTTCGCCGCGCTCGGCAGCTTCCGACGCCGCGTTCACCAGTTCGCTTAAATTGCCTAGCCGCGATTCGGCTTCGGGATCATTATCGGCTTGGAGCATCTTGGCATAGCCGGTGCGCTCCAGGATCTGGCGCAGGAGGTCGTCGGCCTTCGCCTCGGCAGCAGCGGCGGCAAACTCCTCCATCATGGTCTTGAAAATCCGCAGCGCCGATTCAGCGCGCGCCGGGAACTGATTTTCTTCGAGCATCCGCGAGATGGCGGCCCACGCGGACATCTTGTTTTTGTTGGCGTATTCTTCGATCTGCTCAATGGTGCTCCGCCCGATCCCGCGGGCGGGCGTGTTGATAACGCGCAGCAAGCTAACCGAATCCTGCGGGCTCAGGACGGCCTTCAAATACGCCAGCGCGTCCTTCACTTCGGCGCGCTGGTAAAAACTGAACCCGCCGACCACCACGTAATCGCGCCCGTAGCGCCGGAGGGCTTCTTCGATCTGGCGCGATTGGAAATTAGTCCTGTAGAGCACGGCCGCGCGATCCGCCGGGCTCGCCGAAAGCAGCTTCTCGATGGTGTCGGCGATGAACAGCGCTTCCTGTTCGCCGTCGAACGCCTCAAAGCGTCCGATCTTTTCACCCGCGCCCGATTCGGTCCACAGCCACTTCCCCTTGCGCTCGGTGTTATTGGCGACCACGGCGCTCGCGGCTTCCAGAATATTTTTCGTCGAGCGGTAATTCTGCTCCAGGCGAATCACAGTTGCGGCCGGAAAATCGTGCTCGAAATCGAGAATATTGCGGATGTCGGCACCGCGCCAGCCATAGATCGATTGATCCTCGTCGCCCACCACGCAGATGTTTTTGTGCGCTTCGGTGAGCAGCCGCATCAGCTCGTACTGGCTGCGATTGGTGTCCTGGTATTCGTCGATCATGACGAACTCGAAGCGCCGGTTGATCTGCAGTCGCAGAGCGGCATCGTGCGCGAGCAGGCGCACGGATTCGAGCAGAAGATCGTCGAAATCGAGCGCGTTGGCCTGGTGCAGGCGGCCTTCGTATTGTTCGTAGATGGAAGCAAGCTGCGATGTCTTCTGATCCGTGGCCGCGCCGTAGACGTCTTGCGGCGATTCCTTGCGGCTCTTCTTGTGGCTGATCCACGAGCACACCGCGCGGTACTGCATGAATTTTTCGTCCAGGCCCAGGCCGCGGAAGATGGCCTTGATGACGGCCACTTGATCGTCATCGTCGTAGATGGTGAACTGGCGCGTGAAACCATTGCGGATTTGGGCTAAGCTCGCGCCGTCGCGCCGCAGCAGGCGCACGCAGAACGAATGAAACGTCGAAACCACCGGACCATCCTTGCCTGGATTGCCGAGCAGGTTGTTCACGCGCGAGCGCATCTCGTCGGCGGCCTTGTTGGTGAAGGTGACTGCCAGGATGCACGGGCCGGGCACGCGACTGGCATCCATTAAATGCGCCATGCGATGCGTAATCACGCGCGTTTTTCCGCTACCGGCGCCTGCGAGCAGCAGCAGCGGACCTTCGACGTGGGAAACGGCGGCTTGTTGTTGCGGATTAAGACCCTTCAAAAAATCCATCGTGCTTGGACTGCGTCGAAGCGCAGCGCGGCGGGGGAACCACTTGCGATTCTAACATGGCATCGCGGAATGCCCTAACCGCTCACGGTGGTATCGATGAATCCGTATCCGGAGCCCAAATCGAGTGCGTTCGAGGTTGGTGACCGGCCCAAATTGTCCACACGCCTGTCCCGATGGCAATGACCGCAATCACGAGCCAGAGGAGGATATGTAAAGCTCTACACATACAAGCGCTCGGTTTAGGCCTATTGCTCGGGGAATGTCCGCAAGTATTGGCGGATCTGATCACGAACCGAACGAAATGCAGAGAGGCGCTGCTCTTCCGATCCTTGAGCTGCCGCGGGATCTTCAAAACTGTGATGGAGCCGGTTGGCGTGCCCAGGGTAAACTGGACAGCTCTCCTTTGCGTTATCGCAAACGGTAAGAACGTAATCGAAAGTGGAGTCGCGAAACTCATCCACATGCTTGGATCGATGCCCAGAGATGTCGATGCCCAACTCCTCCATCACCGCGACGGCTTCCGGCCGAACTCGGCCGGGTTTCGTCCCAGCAC
Organism: Bryobacteraceae bacterium; assembly: GCA_030039005.1. The sequence goes on along the minus strand of JASHQT010000202.1, from coordinate 9,707 downwards.
TGAAGACATCGAAGCGGTCGTGTGCGTCATGGCGCAAAAGCCCTTCAGCCATCTGACTACGGGCCGAATTACCCGTACAAAGAATCAATACCCGTTGCTTGCTCGTGCTCAAGTCGCCACCCTCAATAGGATCTCTTGGCTTGCCGTCCACTTCTGCGCCACCAGTTGCACAACATCCCAGGGGCTGCCTAGCGGGGGAGTGTAGCTGAGGTCGACGTCGTTGAGATTGTCAACTTTCATTCTGTCAAACAATGCTGTCGCAAAGACGTCAATTTGCTTGGCGACGCTCAATTGCCAATGCCCAACCATAGTAAGCCTTGTGATCGAAGCCCGCTGTTGACGCAGTGACTGGAGAGAATCCGGCGTCATGCGCCTCCCCCTCCCGCAAGCCGGTGCGGGCCATTGCCAAGTCGAGGACCTTCACAATCTGCGAGCCCGCCACTCCCGCCAACTGACGATCCCCGCCCACTGCGTTTTCGCCGGCCACGCGTCCTGGCTTGTGTGATGTGGTCCCTAAAGGAAGGTTGAGATCCAGACCGCTGACGGGAGGCATGGCCGGACGAGCGCCGGTGGCGATCAACAGCCGGTCATAACGTAAGGCCCGGGGGCCGCGAGGCCCAACGATCTCGACCGTACGATCTCTGAAACAAATGCTTCTTGCCGAACTAATGGTCAGCAGTTCGATTCCCCCGAATTCGGTCCGATGAGCCAGGTCGCGCCAGTCCGGCATTTCCCCGCTTAGGAAGAACGGGAGTCCACAGATGCTGAAGTTTGGAAATGCGTCTGCGAGCACTACGCTCACCTCGACATCCGGGGCGAGTTCGCGCGCCCTCAGAGCGGCGCTAATGCCGGCATCACTCCCACCGATGATTAAGAAACGCATGCGGCGCGCTCTACGACGTGGCGGACGACGACGGGAACCAATGACGGGTGCGATTGCACGCCGTACAAACCGACAGCATGACGGGAACCTCGACCAACACGCCGACAACTGTCGCGAGCGCCGCTCCAGACTCCGGTCCGAAGAGCGCGATCGCTGTTGCAACAGCCAACTCAAAGAAATTCGAAGCACCGATCAGCGCGCCAGGCGCGGCCACGGAGTGCTCTACCTTGAGCAGGCGCATCAGACCATACGCCAGTCCCGAATTCAGGTATACCTGCAAGGTGATTGGAATGGCGATCAGCACCACGTGAAAAAACCGGCTTGTGATGTTGTCCGCCTGGAACGCGAATATGAGAACGAGCGTTGCGAGCAGCGCGAAAATGGTGACCGGCGCAAACTTGGGAAGCAAGGTTTGTTCGAACCAGCCGCGCCCATATTTCCCAATTAGCACCGCTCGCAAGATTGTGCCCGCCGCCAACGGTACAACGATAAAGACGATAACCGACGTAAGAAGAACCGCAAACGGCACGGTAAGCGAGGACGCACCGTTCACGAGGAACTGTACGATGGGAACGAATAGCACGAGCATGATCAGGTCATTTACAGAGACCTGGACCAGGGTGTAGGCGGGATCGCCCTTCGTCAGATGGCTCCAAACGAAGACCATCGCCGTACACGGAGCGGCGGCTAGGATGATGCATCCGGCAATGTATTGACTCGCTTCGGCCGGCGTGAGGAATGCAGCAAAAACCATCCGAAAAAATAGCCACGCCAGAGCCGCCATCGAGAAAGGCTTCACGACCCAGTTAACGAATAAGGTCACGCACAACCCGGCCGGTTTACGGCCAACATTGCGGATGGCTCCAAAATCGACCTTCATCATCATGGGAGTGATCATCAGCCAAATCAACACGGCGGTGGGGAGATTGATCTGACTGCCCTTGCTGAACTCGACGCTACGGAGTGCAGATGTTGCCGCGGGCAACGCTCTACCCAGGAGCACGCCGGCAATCATGCATAGGGCAACCCAGACCGAGAGATAGCGTTCGAAGCGGCCGAGACCGCCGGAGGCCCGAGGGCGAGGTATGGCCAGTGTAGTCTCAGACACGATACCGCCCCTTAAGCGCAACAGCCGGGTGCGCAACACCCCGCGGGCTTCGTAGCGCGGATGAACGCACTCATAAACTTTCCGTCCAATTGAGGCGCAATCGCGTCTACGTTGATGCCCTCGCCCGCGAGAAATGCCCGCGCGTTTTCGATGTTGTAGATACGGGTTGGCTCCACGTCGATTGAATCGAAGCCGGCCCGCGCCAAAGCCCGCACGTATTCGTACTCTTCCAGCGCGCCTGCAATGCAGCCGATCCAAAGCAACATACTTTGCCGCGCCTCGGCGGGCACTTCTCCGCGCGCCACAACATCGGAGACAGCCAACCGCCCGCCCGGCTTTAACACGCGGAAAGCTTCGCGAATCGCGCGGTTCTTGTCGCCCGAAAGGTTGATCACACAATTGGAAATGACGACATCCACCGATTTGTCCGGCAGAGGAATGTTCTCGATCTCGCCCTTGAGAAACTCAACGTTTTCCACGCCCGCTTTGCGCTGATTCTCGCGCGCGAGTGCGAGCATCTCATCGGTCATGTCCAGACCATAAGCCTTGCCTGACGGCCCTATGCGTTTGGCCGAGAGCAGGACATCAATGCCGCCGCCGGACCCGAGATCAAGGACCGTCTCGCCCGGCTTCAATTCGGCCAGGGTGGTGGGATTCCCACAGCCCAGAGACGCCAGTACCGCCTCTTCTGGAAGCTGGCTGGTATCGCTCGGATCATAGAGATTCGACGTGATCGGATCCACGCAGCCGAGCGAACTTGGCGCCGCTCCACAGCAGGAACTGCCGACGGATTTGACGCGCCGCGCCGCCTCGCCGTACTTCTCCCGTACTGTTTCCTTCAGTTCCATGCTGATTTCCCCTCCGGCGATTTCGGATGCTGGTGTTTCTCGATGAATTCAGCGACGCGGCGATGGATCTCATCGCGAACGCGACGCACAGCGAATGCGTGATCAAGGCCCGCGGCCTTCATGGCGGCGGGGCTCTCAATCGTCCACTTTTGCCTCCAGATCGCACCGGGAAATATGGGGCATGTCCGCTCTTTCTCGCGATCGCACAGCGTTATCACGTAATGAAACCTTTGCCGGAGATACGGATCGACGGCCTTGGCGCTCGCCGACGAGATGTCGATGCCTACTTCGCGCATGGCGCTGACAGCTTCCGGGTCCAACCGGCCCGCCTCCGCTCCTGCGCTGACGATCTCGAACTCATCGCCGGTCATCTGTCGCAGAAATGCTTCTGCCATCTGGGTCCGGCAGGAATTCTCGGTACAAAGAAACAGCACCTTCGTTTTGATCGCCATGCCTCCTCCTATCTGCAGAGCTGCGTGATTTTGGTTGGCTTGATCGCTTTATTGCGGGTGCAACACTCCGCGTACAGGAACCCGAGCAGCTCTTCCAGCGCGGCGGTGTTCGCGGTGTATCGCAGAAACGTACTTTCCCGGCGCACGCTGATGAGATCCTCATTCTTGAGCTTTTCGAGGTGGTGCGAGAGAGTAGACGGTGTGATGCCGAGCTCGTTCTGAATCTCGCCGACCACCATTCCGTCGGGGTGCGCGGCTAAAAGTACACGCAAAATTCGCAGACGCGGCTCGGCCCCGAGGGCGGCGAACATGTCGGCATAGGTGGCCGTCCGGTCCGCTTCGCCGGCCAGCTTTAATTTCGATGCTTCCATAGTTCTATCATCGCAGAATTAAGGAATTTGTCAATAACGCCACGGATGAGTGCATCGGCCTTTAGCCGTTTGGCCAGCCTGAAGCGTCGATGTGGCTTGCCTTCTGACCTGATGGCAACGAGCGATCGGCGGTTGGGGTCTCGTCCTATCCGCCCCACCCGTTCCGGCCGCGCGCTGATTTACCACGCCTGTCTTCACCGGCTACCGGAAGTGGCCGAAACCTCCCTGGTATTCAGCCCAAAAGTCTTTGCTTTCGGTCCCAAGCCCTTGTAACCTAACAATTTGCCAGGACGCCTAAGAAAGCGAGCAGGCGTATGGTATTTCTAGGGCCTGCATGCTGGTCGACTTCGAACTCATCCAAAAAGCCCAAAAGGGCGATGATTCGGCGTTCAACCAGGTGGTAGTTGCATACAGGAAGCGGATTTTAGGTACTATCGCCCGGCTGATCGGGCGGCCGGAAGACGTAGAGGACGTAGCTCAGGAGGTTTTTCTCAGGCTCTATTATTCGCTGGATCAGCTCAGGACGCCGGAGGTTTTTGAGCCCTGGCTCTACCGGCTCACGGTGAATGCTTCGTATGATTATCTGCGAAAGCAGCGCCGGCGCAACGAAGCGCGCATGTCGGACCTGAGCGAGCAGCAGGTGATGATGGCTGATGCCGCTGCGGGCGGGAAAGTTTCCGGCGAGGAGCAGCGTCAAAAGCAGGTAAAGGAGTTAGTGGAATCGCTTCTGCAGTCGGTTTCCGAGCAAGATCGAATTCTTCTGACGCTGAAAGAAGTGGAAGGCTTATCGCTGAAAGAGCTTGAAAAGATCTATTCGGTAAATGAGAATGCTCTAAAGGTCCGGCTTTTCCGGGCCCGGCAGAGGGTGTTGAATGCCTATCACGCGGCGCGCAAGCCAGGCGGCGGAAAAACAGACCCGGGTGGTGGCAAAACAGGCGAGTAACTTAGGGGTAGAATATTTCGTGAGGACGAGGAGGCGCCGAGACGCGCATGGAAGAGAATAGACAGCTAGATCATCTGTTCGAACAATATCGCACCGCCGTGCCGGATCCGGAGGCGAGCGCCAATTTCATGCCCGAACTGTGGCGCAAGATCGAAGCGCGGCAGTTCTTCCTCGTGCGCTTGAAGAAGCTGACGCAAGCCTTCGTCGTGGCCTCGGCTGCGATCTGCCTGCTGCTGGGCATCGTCCTGCAGGTCCCCGCCGCTAAGCAGCAGGTGGTGACCGGCAACTATGTGGACGTGCTGGCCAGCGCCAATCCCACCGAGAATCTTTCCGCGGTCGGCATTCGCATCGATTACACTGAACCCGACGGAAAATGAGTCTTAACGGAAGATGACCCGTAAGAGCCTACCGATCGCTTTCTACCTGCTGCTGGTCTTCGTGTGCGGCTCTGTGGTAGGTGCGCTCGGATATCGCACCTACAACCCGCCGGTGGCGCGCAGCGTCAACCCACAACCTCCGCCGGGTGATTGGCGCAAGCAGTACATGGATGAAAGCAAGGCGCGGCTGGATTTGACTGAGGACCAGGTGAAGCAGTTAAGCGCCATCATGGACGATACCTTGATGCGCTTCCGTCAGGCCCGCGAGCGGGAAAACCAGGAAATCCGGCAGATCCGCGATGAGCACATCGAGAAAGTCAAAATGATGCTCAGCCCGGAGCAGCTCCCCAAATACGAGAAACTGCACGCCGAACGCGTACAAAGGCAGCAGGAAGAACAGCAGAAGCAGCGCTAAGCCGCGGTTGGGAATCTAGCGGGCGGCCACTGGCTGTTTGGCGCTCTTCTTTTCCTTCAGATCTTTCGATTTCGCAATCCTCTTCTGGAAACGGTCGACGCGGCCTTCGGTGTCCACCAGCTTCTGACGTCCAGTAAAGAACGGATGGCAACTGGAGCAAATTTCCACGCGGATGTCGCCCTTGTGCGTGGAACGCGTCCTGAACGTGCTCCCACAAGCGCAAATGACGTTGATCTCTTCGTAAGCGGGGTGAATCTTCTCTTTCATTTCTGTACGGGAATCCTTCCGAATCTTCAGTGTACCGCAGCCGTCAAGCAACGTCTCGGGGCTAACGCCAAAATACAAACCCCCGCAGCACCGTAGCAGGCGTTGCGGGGGCAGGTAGCCTAGGCTAATCCCAGGATTACTTTAGTATCGCGCAGGGAAGCGGCCGGTCCACAGGAACAGCGGCTTCGTCACTGAACGAAACCTGAACGTTCAGAGCTCGACTTTAACAGTCGGCCACCTCGCGCGTGGAATTAAAGCTACAGTCACTACATAAACCCATGTTAGACTGGACCACCTCCTTTCTCAGTGATGAAACCATCATAAGATCCGGAAGCGAAGCCTGTCAAACGGTTTCTTGCGGCACACAAGATGTAGAGATGAGCAGTCGCTCTATCTACCATATACAGACGGTTTAGAAAAAAGAAAAATGCCCCGCATTCCTGCGGGGCATCGACGAAAACCAGAGGCAACTCCCGTAGCCTTGGAAGATTAACCCTACTTACATCTCTAGGTGCAATTCGCGAGCCACGCTACGTGCGACGTGTTAAGTAGCTCATAACCCGTTCCCTGCGCAGCGTTCCCATCCCACTTCTGGAAGCTCCACGCCGGATAGTCTACGGGAATCGGTAACAGGCAGTACAATAGCCGATGATGTCGAGCGCCGCACAGTTGCAGCTTGACCCGGACGATTCAGTAGCGCGGGACGCCTGGCGCTCCATGGCTGCATTCCTGGTGTCGGGGATGTTGATGTCGTTCCTGGGCGCGATATTGCCTTCCTGGGGATATCACCTTCGCCCGGGCTTCACGGAAGCCGGCGATTACTTTCTCAGCCTGGCTTGCGGGCTGGTGCTGTCAGTTGCGGCCGCTCACTATCTGCTTCCCCGGCGCGGACTGAAATTCGTCTTCATTCTGGCCAATCTTCTGGCTTGCGGCGCGTTTCTGTTTCTGGCGCTCTCTTCGCCGCCGGAGCCCGCGACATGGCGGCTGGCGGGCGTGCTGGCGATCGGATTCGCCACGGGACTGCTCAACGCCGCCGTCTTCCATGCCATCTCGCCCATCTATCGCGCCGATCGCGCGGCCACGGTGAACTTCGCTGGCCTGCTCTTCGGCATGGGCAGCCTGCTGACCGCTTTATTGGTCGCCGGCACCTACTATGTCTACACCGTTCCGAGCATTCTGATCTTGTTCGCCGTGTTGCCCGGCCTCTACGCGATCGTGTGCCACAAAGGCAAGTATGCCCGCAATCCCGCGTTTGAATCGCTTCCTCTGGCTCAGGTTCTGCGCGATTTCCGCAATCCCGGCGCGGTGCTGTTCAGCCTTCTGCTGTTTTTCCAATTCGGCAACGAATGGTCCATGGCCGGATGGCTGCCGCTGTTCCTGATTCGCAGGCTCGGCATCAGTCCCAACGGCGCTCTGCTCCTGCTGGCTCTGTACTGGGCGTCGCTTCTCGTAGGCCGCATCCTGTCGCAGTTTGTACTGAAGCGCGCCAATCGCGCCGGGCTGTTCATCGGATCGATCATCTCGGCGCTGCTGGGGATGATCGTGCTGGCCTCCACCAACAATCGGTTCGGCGCGGTGATGGGCATTCTGTTCGTCGGCGCCGGGTTCGCGTCCATCTATCCGCTGGTGGTGCAGAAGATCGCCCACCGCTTCCCCTATTACCATCCGGGTTTCTATAACGGTCTTTTTTCACTCGCGATGACGGGCGGTTTCCTCGCGCCGTGGCTGCTCGGCTATTTCGCCGAAGCCTGGGGAATTCAGGCTGTGATGACGCTTCCGCTGCTCGGCACATTTCTGGTGTTTCTGCTGGCGCTGCTGATTATGCTCGAAGCCAAGCTGAGCAGCCTGTCGCAGATTCCGCGAGTCGAACCGTGAAGCCCCTCTTATTGTGCGTTCTCGCCGCGATGGTGCCCGCAGCGGCTGCGGATCTGACCGAACGTCTTGACAAAATGCTCGACTCCTCTCCCGCTCTCGCCCACGCCTTCGTCGGAATGCGGGTGGTGCGCCTGAGCGACGGCCGCGTGCTGTACGCGCGTAATGCCGCCCGCCTGTTCGTGCCCGCGTCCAACATGAAGCTGTTCACCACGGCGCTGGCGCTCACGAAGTTAGGCGACGATTATCGCCTGACCACTCAAATCGGCGCCGAAGTTCCGATCGATGCCAACGGCACGTTGCCTGGCGATCTGGAGCTCATCGGCGGCGGCGATCCGAGCTTATCCGGCCGTGAATATCCTTACCGCAATCACGCGCCGGCAGGCGAAATTTATACCTTCCGCGCCATGGAAGAATTGGCCGATCAGCTCGCCGCGCGAGGTTTGAAGCGCGTCGAGGGCGACATCGTTGGCGACGATACGCGCTATGTTTTCGAGCCGCAGCCCGGTCCGTGGTCATCCGACAGCGCTTCACGTGAGTACGGCGCGCCCGTCAGCGCCCTGGTCCTCGACGACAACACATTCCTGCTCACTCTTCGGCCTGCCGCGCGCACGGGCGACCTGGCGCGGATCACGCTTTCGCCGCCTTTCGAGAATTTCGCCATCGATAATCGCGTCATCACCCTCGAACATGGCATCCGCAAGGTCCGGTTCTATCGCAGCGCTTCCGGCCGCGAGCTGCACCTGTGGGGCGTGATCCCGAAAGCTGACACGGGATACGTGCAGGAGCTCGCGATCGGCGATCCGGCACTCTATGCGGCCGAGGTTTTACGCGACGCGCTGCTGCGGCGTGGGATTTCGATTCGCGGCGATGCGGTGGCGCGGCATCGTTTCCCCGATGAGGCCGACGAGCCCTCGCACCCGCCGAAAGTCTTGCTCGCCGGGCATTCATCGCCGCCGCTGATCCAGCTTCTCCAGGTGGTGGACAAAGTCAGCCAAAATCTGCACGCCGAAATCCTGTTGCGCGAAGTCGCGGCGGCATCGGGCCAGCCTGGTATCCATGAAGCCGGCAGCCGCGAAGCCGGCCTCGACTTGATGGACGAATTCCTCTCCGGGATCGGCGTTTCGAACGACGAATACCAGTTCACCGACGGCTCCGGGCTTTCGCCTCGCACCTTGGTCTCGCCCACGGCGATCACGAAGCTCCTGGCTTATATGGATCAGTCGCCGCGGCGCGACGAGTGGCTGAGCCTGCTGCCCATCGGCGGGGAGGACGGAACGCTGCGCGGCCGTTTCGCCGGTCATCCGGGCGCGAGCGCGATTCACGCCAAGACCGGCACGCTCGATCACGTCAAGGCCATGTCCGGCTACGCCGACACTCCCGCCAACGGCCGTGTGGCGTTCTCGCTGCTGGTGAATCATTTCGAAGAACCGAGCCCGGGCGTAACCAAAGCGATCGACGAGCTGGTTTTGAGTTTGCTACAGTAGACGACCGCCCGGTTATGGGTCCTTATATGCGTGCGCGATCAATAAGCGTCGCTCAGTACGGCCGTTCGCCCACCCAGTTCCCGGGCGGGTTGTAATTGCACACCCAAACCTCGCGCATGGCATCGTGCGCGACCGCGCAACCTACTTCGCGCGTCGAGCTCCACACGAGCTGCGTGTAATGGCCGCACATGCCATGGCAGGTGTTCGAGCCGTAGCTGTAGTTGCTCGCTTCTCCCGCCCAGATCGCGACCACTTCGGCCGGCAGTGCACGCGAGCCGTTAATCTCCAGCAGATTTTCGCCGTAGACCGCCCGCGGCCGATGGTAGAACTGTCCCTGATGAAGCAGATGATTGGCCCAATCCTGCGCTACGGCCGCCAGACTGTCGGACCAGGTGAGCGGCGGCACCTCGGCGCGCTGCCGGACCTCATTGTGGGCCGCCAGCATATCGCGGGCTAGCCCGCCTTCGGGCTCCGGGCCCGTGAAGTTCATCCGCCAGGGAACTTGCGCGGTCGCGGCCAGGGTGACGAAAAAACAACAGGAGACGACGAAAACACGACGGTAACACGTCACGAATGGAAGTTTAAGGAAACATTCAGCCTAAAGCCGCCGGGCGTTCCTCCGAAATGCTCCCCTGTGTTTCCCTTAGGTGCCCGGGCTTTTGGGCTGGTTCGCGATCGGGAGAA
>JASHQT010000002.1 GCA_030039005.1 Bryobacteraceae bacterium | reverse complement strand
AATTACCAGGTTTTGCCGCTCTATGATGCTGCTCCCATAACACCCGTGGTTTCGACCTCGCCGGTCTCGCTTCTCTACACCGGATCCCAGGACGCGCCCTTCGGCCCAGAAGGCCCGCCAGTGCTGAACGTCAACACGCCCAGCGAGCCTATTACAGATCTGTTCACCACTGCCGACCCCGATACTTCCAACGTCACCACCAACTTCAACAACTCACCCCTTCGATTGACACCGGCTTTCGCAGCGGTGCCCGAACCACGCTTGGCTTCCGTTATGGCCGTGGCGGCCGCGCTCGCTATGGGAATTCTTGTCGCCAGACGGCGCAAGAAGGAAGCTCAATCCACTCCCCAGCCCTGAGCTCTCGCCTGAAACCTCGAAGCCCTGCGAATGGATTGCTAGTTCGCCGCAGCGGAGGCTTGCGTCTCTAAACGCCTTTCCACTCCAGCAGCGCACGAGTGAGTTCAGTGGATAACTTCTTGAACTCCCCGTTTCCATCCAGCGCCTGAGACGCTTCTTGCTTCTTTCCCTGCATCGCCAGGGACATCACCGCTGCGGCAGCGGCATGAAAGCGGCGATGCAGATCCGCGCACGCCTTATAGTGTGGGGAATTCTTGTTTTGAGTGCTCAGTTCCGGTCCATACAGCCACTTCCCAAAACTGCATTGATGATCGTCCCGAACAGCTTCGATCGATACATCGCTCTTGCCGCTGTCGATAGCCGCGCGCAGCCGGCCTTTCCACAATCCATGCGCGCCGATCGCGGCCGAAATCTGGTCTTCTAACGTCGTCATGGGTTAGCTCCCTCGAACTCATCGGCTGCCCCCACCCGAGATTTGAATGGCGACCTGGCGGACCTGAGGTCACCTACGCGAATCATCGCCACAGCGCAGTCCCCGGACCGGTTGAGCCTCCCGACTGAAATTTGCCGGCGGCCGGCAGTGAAAAAATATTGGCTGATCCGATCCGTATAGGATAAACTGCTGCCTGATGGCTTCCGATTGGTACTCATGACGCTGTTGGTCAGTCTCTTGTTGTCGATTGCCACGCTGTCTATTCGCCCACTACCCGAGGGCACGCCACTTCATATTCGATTGACCACCGCTGTGGGCTCCTACGCCAGCGTTCCCGGATCCGTCGTCCGTGCAGTACTCATCGCGCCGGTAAAGCTGGATGACGAAGTCATTTTAGCCGCTGGAAGCACTTTGGCCGGCCGGGTGAAATCGGTCACGCGCGTCGGTTTGGGACTTCGTCACGAAACGGCTAGTCTCGATTTGGCCTTTGACCGCATCACTCCGCCCGGTAGCAGGCCGGTACCCTTGGTGGCTCGTGTGTCGGACGTCGATAACAGCCGCGAGCGCGTTACCGAGGACGGCCGCATCCACGGAGTACGCTCCACCGGCAGCATGTCTTATCGCGTAAGCGGGTACATTAGAACCGTGCTGGAGTGGGAGGTGCACGCAGAACTGGCGGAGTGGGCCATTCGCTCGCTTCTCATGAGAGTTCCGGAACCGGAAATCTACTATCCGGCCGGCGTCGAACTAACCCTAAAGTTGACCCGGCCGCTCGCGCTGCCGCCTGCGCCTCCCGCCGAGCAGGACGCAGGCCCAACGCTCACCGGGGAAGAACGTGGGGAGTTGTCGGAGATCGTGGCCGCCTTGCCTGCCCGCACCGAAACCCCGGCCTCCGGCCGTAGGTCCGATCTTACGAACGTTCTTGTGATCGGCTCGCGCGGAGAGCTGGCGGAATCCTTCGAAGCCGCCGGGTGGACCGAGCCGGGGCCCAGTTCTCTCCGCGATCGGATTTCCTTCATCCGAGCCGTTGCCGAGCTGCATGGCGACCAGGCCGCACCGATGTCTTTGCAGTTGCTCAACGGCGAGGAGCAGGATATTTCCTGGCAAAAAGGCCTGAACGATGTGGCCAAGCGCCACCATATCAGGTTGTGGCAGGCCGGCACATGGCACGGACGCCAGATGTGGATTGGAGCTGCTACCCATGATATCGATTTCGCTTACATGCGCCCCGGGAGGACGGTGGCCCACAAAATCGACGAGGATGTCGATGCGGAGCGCGACAAAGTGGCTTATGATCTGGCATTCTCCGAGTGCGGCAGCGTTCTGGACTGGGTCGACCGGCCCGGCGTACCTCGATATGCGCACAATTCCACCGGTGATCCCATCGCCACCGATGGGCGCATGGTGGTGGTGGAACTGAACGACTGTCGCACACCGCGGCTCGCCACCGAAACCATCGACGCAGAGCCTCTCCCCGAACACGGGGATGGGCTGCAGCGCTTTGCGCGTCGCGAAATCCTAGGCGCTCGAAATGACTTGTTGCGCACCAATCCGTACTGGCGCGGCTTTGAAGCGACCCGCTGGTTTGTGGATTATATACGTGACCGTAGGAAGCGCCGTGTTCCCGATCCGATGCTGTTGAGCACAGCGGCGCCCCTGGGAACAGCAGCCATTTCACGATTGCACTGATTCCGCCGTGCTAGCCGGGCATTGTAGACGCGCGGTTCCAAGAAATGAAAGAATGTTCCTGGCAACATATGAAAACGGTCGCGGCCCTGGCGCTCTTCACAGCCTCTTCGCTCGCTGCGCAAGCGCCGCCCGCCGCGCCGCGCCGCGGAGGCAACATGCTCATCAGCCGCGCCGTTCCGGATCCGGCGGCGGTGGAGCGCGGGCAGAAGATCTTCATCGGCAATTGCGCCTTTTGCCATGGCACGACGGCGCAGGGCGGCGACACCGGTCCCGACTTGGTGCGCTCCGAACTAGCGCTGGACGACGAACGCGGCGATAAGATCGGCCCGGTGATCGAGCAGGGCCGTCCCGGCAAAGGCATGCCCGCGTTCCACCTGCCCGCGGACCAGATCCAGGATATTGCCGCGTTTCTGCGTTCGCGCCAACAGGCCGCCATCGATCGCAACGCCTATACCATCCTCAACGTGGTTACCGGCGATCGCGACAAAGGCCGCGAATTCTTCAACGGCGCGGGCCGCTGCCGTACTTGCCACTCACCCACGGGCGATCTGGCCGGCATCGCGAAGAAATACGATCCCGTGGCGCTGCAATCCCGCATGCTCTATCCGCGCTCGCGCCAGGAGGAATCGCAGGCGCGGCCGCAGGTTACGGTCACACTGCCGTCCGGTCCGTCGTTCAGCGGCACGCTCGAATTTGTCGACGACTTCAACGTCGGGTTGCGCGACGCCTCGGGCGAATACCGCGGCTTCGCTCGCGACGCGCGGGTGAAAGTCGAAATCCACGATCCCCTGGCCGCACACGCCGACCTGCTGAGAAAGTACACCGACGCCGACATGCACAATGTTCTAGCTTATCTGGAGACGTTGAAATGAAGCTCCGTCTCGCCTGCCTCGCGCTCGCCGGACATTGGTTCACGGGATTTTGGCTCGCCGGACAGCTCAATGCCCAAGGCCTGGATCCCGCGCTGCTGCTCAAGCCGCCCACCGATACCTGGCCCACTTACAACGGCGATTATTCCGGCCGCCGCTTCAGCCCGCTTGCGCTCATTAATTCCTCCAACGTCACGGCCATGACCCTGGCCTGGGAATACCGGCTCGACGCCGGCACAGGCAATCTGACTTCTCCGATCAAATCCACTCCGCTCGAGGTCAACGGCGTTTTGTACTTCACGTTGCCCGATCATGCCTGGGCCGTCGATGCGCGCACCGGCCGCCAGCTTTGGCATTACCAGTGGGAATCGCACGGCGGCATTCACATCGGCAGCCGCGGCTTCGGGATGTACGGAAACTGGCTGTACTTCGAGACGCCGGACGATTACCTGGTTTCGCTCAACGCCAAGGACGGCAGCGAGCGCTGGCATGTGGAGATTGCCGACGTGAAGCAGGAATATTTCGCCACGCCCGCTCCCATCGTGATTCGCAATCACATTATCGTCGGCGTGGGCGGCGATTCGCTGGATGTCCCCGGATACCTCGAATCGCGCGATCCGGAAACCGGCCAATTGCAATGGCGCTGGAACACCACGCCGCGCAAGGGCGAACCGGGCGCCGACACGTGGCCCAATTCCGAAGCCATGGAACACGGTGGCGGCATGACCTGGGTGCCGGGCACTTACGATCCGGAACTGAATTTGTATTACCTGGGCACCGGCAATCCGAATCCCGTCATGGCCGGGCAGGGCCGCAAAGGCGATAACCTCTGGACCTGCTCCATCGTCGCGCTGAATCCGGACACCGGCAAGCTGGTCTGGTATTTTCAGGCTTCGCCGCACGACACGCACGATTGGGACGCGGCGGAAACTCCCGTGCTGATCGACGGCGAAATCGACGGCCGTCCGCGCAAGCTGCTCGCGCAATCCAGCCGCAACGGTTATTTCTTCGTTCTGGACCGCACCGACGGCAAGAATATTCTTTCCAAGCCGTTCATCGATATCAATTGGTCCAAGGGGCTGGACGCCAAAGGCCAGCCTATCGGCAATCCGCTCAAAGAGCCGAAGCCCGACGGCGCGCTGGTGGTCCCGGCGCTGGGCGGAGCGGCGAATTGGCCGTCGCCGAGCTTCGATCCCGATACCGGATTGTTCTACGTGAACGCCGTGTCTTCCTACAGCCTGTACTATCTCACCGATACGGGCGACAAACCGGAAGGCTACGGCGGCCGCGATTCGGGCGTGTACTCCACGCTCGCGCTCAAGGCCATCGATTACCGCACCGGCCAGATCCGTTGGACCCACGATTACAACCGCGGCGGCGGGACGATCGGCATTCTGACCACGGCGGGCAAGCTCTTGTTTACGGGCGATCCTTCGGGAAATTTCATCGTGTACGAACCCACCAACGGCAAGATCCTGTGGCATGCACATCTGCCCAGCAACGTCAGCAATGGTCCCATGAGCTACGGGCTGGATAGCCGCCAGTACGTCGTCGTCGGAGCGGGAGACAGCTTGTATGGCTTTACGTTGCTCCAATGAGACACTGCGGCCGTTGGGCTGGTTGCCAACCCGCCGACGGGTGCCGCGCTAACGCTGGAGAGTTCGCGACTCGAGCAGCGCGACGCCCGACGGGGTGAGCCGCACCAGAGACCGGCCGTCCACAACCTCAATCGCGAGCAACCCACGATCGTTCGCGTCCTCCCAGACCGGCAACCGCGGGCAGGACGTGCGCCACGCCTCCATCACCTCTTCGTAGGTCCGCTCCTTGCTGCTCACCCAGTCCAGGAGATCGATGATAAGCGCTTCCACAACATCAGCCATGTTTTTGGCGATCCACCTATTACTATACGCCTAGGCGAATCAATTCCAGGTGATCCGATCTCCGTGCTGCAAGGGTAGACGAAGCGCCTCCGGGTCGGAGGTGTTGACCGGAACGGACGTGATTCGCCCGCCGTCGCTGCGCAACAGCGTAATATGCAGCGGATGAGCAGCTATATTTCCGATCGTGCTGCCGAAGACAACTCTTCGGGGCAGTCCGTTCACGGTGATGGCAATCATCACCGAGGCAGTGCTCCATTCGGGGAACACAGTACACCGCTCCCGGCACGACGAAACTTGGTCGCCTGCAAGCTGGCTCGTGATGCGATCAAGCTCTGCGTCCGATCGTGCACCCAGCAGGATCGCCTGCCGGGGACTGCCTGTTTGGCTGAACACCACCCGAAAAAACAAGCGGTGATACCGGCTGGATGCATTGCTCCGCCCGATCAGCAGTGGAACGGCAGGTTGGTCGCGGGGAGGTTGTTTGCCCGCCGGAAGAGAAGATGCCGATTTCAGGCTCAACGATCCGTTCGCGCCAACCTCATAACTCGCGATTTCGTCTCCTAGATAATCCGCCAAGCTACGCCGCGGCGAACCCTCGCGGTAGTAGGCGGCGTTGACCTGCAATTCCATGCCTGGCCGGAGATCCAGCCAAGGTGGCGTTGAATCGTCAACGGCGGGTTTTGGAGGCGACAGCGCCGCATGATGATTCATGCAAGCGGAGATCGCAGCGTACAGAAGACACACGGCCGCCCAATTCTTTCCTGCCCGCACGTCCACCGCACTGGCCGGCACGAGCGTTTAGACACCGGAAATCGGCTTGGGGTTCCGTCAGAACAACAGCTTCAGACTGAACTGCGTCTGCCGCGCGTTGCCCACAATGGAGGTAATCTCGTTGCCAGTTGTGGTTGGTGTGGCCTGATAATTCGTGCTGGCCGACCCGGCGTTGAAAGCCGCTCCCGTGGGCAGGCTAAAGTTCACGTTGTTGAAGATATTGAATAACTCAGCCCGGAACTGGAGGGTGAATCTTTCGCTCAGCCGCGTGTTCTTCAGGACGCCGAAGTCGGTATCCAGGTAGCCCGGTCCGACAATGTTGTTCCTTCCCAGGTCCCCGAGGGTGCCGTACGCGGAAGGAGTGAAGCAGGCGGGGTTGTACCACGCGTGCACGCTTTGGTTGGCAGAGACGTTGCAGCCCGCCACATAATTCGGACGCTCGACGTCGAAATTGTTCCCGAGAAAAGCCTGATCGCCTTCGGTTAGAGTAAAAGGCACACCGGTATGCCAGGCCTGGATCAACGTCAACTGCCAGCCTTCTTTGAAGCGATTGCCACGGAAAGGAAGCTGGTAAACAATGTTGGCGGAAAGGTTTTGGCGCAGGTCGAAGCTGCAGTTTCCCCGGTCGGCGTTCCAATCGTACGGGTTGGTAATTGCCGATGACCCGTTGTTGCCTCCCAAACCGGCGAACGTGTATGCGCTGTCGATGCAATGCGAGTAAGTGTAGGCGAACTGGAACACCAGATCGGCGGAAAGCTTATGTTCCACGCCGACCTCCAGCGCGTTGTAACTGGAATAGCTGGTGGGATCGGTCATGTCCAGTGCGCCGAAAGCCGGATCCGGGCGTGGGTTCTGCACCAACACGCTGGGGTCGGTCGGATCGGGATGCACGAATGTCATTTGCCCATTGGCGTTGATGCCTGGGATGGGTGCGTTGAAATCGTGGAAGGCCAGCAGATGAACGCCGCGCGTGCCCACATAGCCGACGGTGAACAGCGTGTGCCAGGGCAGTTCCCGCTGGATGCTCAGGGTGTACTCCAGGCTGTAAGGAGTCGTGCTCGTCCCATAATACAGACCCGTGGTCTGGCTGAGAAGCGGTGTCCCGCCTCCGATGAACGGCGTCGGGAAATTTGGATCGCCGCCCGTGAAAAATTGATTCTCGGTCAGGAACGGCGGATTGGATTTGTAAGCCGAGCCGAAGGTGTAGGTCTGATAGACATCGTGGAAAATACCGAAGCCCGCACGCAGCGAAGTCTTGTGATCGCCGAAGATGTCCCACGCGAGGCCGGCCCGCGGATCGAAGTTCTTATTCGCGGGGTTGGTGGCAAAAGCGTGCGGCACATTCACGAATCCTGTCCCGAAGGGAGGCCCCACGACGTTATGCAGTAAGTTATTCACCTCCACCGGATTGGATTCCCAGTCGTACCGCAGCCCGAAGTTGACCGTGAGCCTGCTGCTCACTTTCCAGTCGTCCTGAATGTAAGGATCCATCGAAATCGTGCGCATGCCGCGCAGGGCGTTTGTTCCGCCGTTCGGCGCTCCGGTGAACTCGAAGGGATCGCCGGCCAGAAAACTCGGAAGGCTGGTGAAAAGATAGAATCCGTTCGCGTAGGTGTCGGCGAAGAAATTGAGCTGGTCCCGCCGGAAGTTCATCCCCATCATGATGGTGTGGGAGCCCTTGATCCAGCTCAGGTCATCCCTTTCCGTGTACTTGTTCTCCATGTATTGGAAAGGATTGATGTAGGCGGAGCCCAGCGCCGCCAGTCCGTCCGGCAGCGCGATCTCGGCATCTTGCCGCTCCGGAGAGAAGATCTGCAGTGCGTCGTGCGTGGTCGGCTGAGTCTCGTTACTGAGCGGACGGCTCCAATACACATTGAACTGGTTGATTAAGTTGGGTGAAAAGATATGGCGCTCGCCCGCCGCCAGGAAGTTGTTGTGCGTCACGTCGTAGGTGGGCCAAAGACCAAATCCGGCATACGTGGTCCGGTCTCCGTAATCGATCTGATAGCGGCTGAAGAACGAATCCTTGTCGCTGATGTTCCAATCGACGCGGCCCAGAAAGAAATTCTCGGGCGAAGTTTGTGCGCCCACATTGTTGTACACGCCGATGTTCGAGTTCAGCAGAGATTGCGCGGCGGGATACAACGCCATCATGGCCGCGGAGGCCGGATTTACCGGATACTGAACGCCGCTGATGATGCCCTGATGCAGAGCGGGGCTGGGTACGAAGTTCACGTAGGTTGTATCCAGAACCTGCTGGATTCCTTCGTAATTGACAAAGAAGAAGACTTTGTCCTTTTTGATCGGGCCGCCCAGGCTCGCTCCAAACTGGTTTCTGCGGAACGGCGGCACCGATGGGCCGTCAAAGAAGCTGCGGGCGTCCAAATCGCTATTGCGAAAGAATTCGTAAGCTGATCCGTGGAACGCGTTCGTGCCTGACTTCGATACCGCGTTGATGGCTCCGCCGTTCCCGCCATATTGGGCGCCATAGGTCCCGGTCAGAGTCTGAAATTCCGCAATGCCCTCGATGCCCAGCGACGTGCCGGTGACGTTGGCGCCGGCGTTGCGCTGCCACCAGTTCAGCATGTTTTCGCCATCCAGCATGTTCGCGTAACCTTCGGGCCGCGTGCCTGAAATCGAGTAGGCGTTCGCCACTGACGTCAGCGCGCTCGATCCGCCCGCCGGATAGGTGGACACTCCGGGCGCCAGCAGAATCAACTGCTCGAAGTCCCGCCCGTTCAAAGGCAATTCGCGCATCTGGGTCTGGTTCACGAGAGAGGAAACGGCCGCGGTGGTGGTTTCCACCTGGGATACCTCGGCCGATACCTCCACCGTTTGTGCAGACTGTCCCACCGCCAACTGAAAATCCACGACGGGCGAGCTTCCCACTTCCAGCACGATGTTCGAACGGACGGAGGTCTGGAATCCGCTCTTGCTGGCCTGGACTTGGTATGTGCCGATGGGCAGATCGGGCACGCTGTATCGCCCTTGCATATCCGTATTCACGGATTGAATGGCCGCGGTGCCCATGTTCCTGATTGTGACCGGGGCGTCCGTAACCACCGCTCCGGAAGCGTCGGTGACACGTCCCGAGATAGACGCTGTCGCCGCTTGCCCGTACAAAGAAATAGTTGCCGCAATTATGCACAGGCAGCATAAAGCGATCGAATAGATCTGGTGTTTCCAGAATTGTCCTCTCAAGATGCCCCTTCCCAGTAGGAGGTGTGTGTGAAGCGGATGGCGCGTTCTCGACGCCTCGACAATGCTATTGCGAGTTCTCGGTTACTTCAATCCCGTCGGCACGGTATTTCGAAACCACATTCCTGCGGGGTTACTCACGCGTTACGCAGGCCGAAATCAACGTAAAGCGATTTGATCGAGCGAAGCCACAACGAAGTCCGGCTCGAATCCGAAGCGGTCCATTTCGCCGCCGCTTCGATTGCACCAGCACACGCGATAGCCGAAAGCCTTGGCGCCCGCGGCGTCCCAGGCGTTGGAGGAGACGAACAGAATATCCGAGGCCGGCAACCGCAGCGCGTCCACCCCAAGCTGGTAGACCTTGGGCGATGGCTTGTACGTCTTGACCTGGTCGACGGAAATGATGTGCGAGAAATGCGATTCGAGGCCGGCCGCGCGCACGGCCGCATCGAGCATCGCCGGCGTGCCGTTGGAAAGAATCGCGCGCGGAAAATGGCGCAGCGCTTCAAGCGCGGCCCTCGCATCCGGAAATACGGCGGGTGCGAAATAGGCCTCCAACAGTTGGCGCACCTGGGCCTCGCCGGCGGCGATGTGAAGCTCGGCCAAGGCCGCGCGCAGTGCGGCTTCGGTGACGCGCGCGAAATCCTCGTAGCGCTCCATCAACGCGCGCAGCCAGGTAAATTCGAGTTGTTTTTGCCGCCACAGCCGCGAGAGTGCGGACAAATCGCCCGAAATTCCCGTCCCGGCGCGCAGCACCACTGCATGCACGTCGAACAGTGTTCCGTAGGCATCGAACAGGAAGGCGCGAGGGGATTGCGTCATGGCACGAAAATCCAGTTTACGCCGGCAGTCGTCCTATTTGGCTCAAGCCGCCGGGCTTGAAATGGCCTACACTGGGGAAAGCCCACTCCAAGACCCATGCCGCGCGATGAAAAAATTGTGGTGGTGATGCCTGCGTATAACGCAGCCAAAACCCTGCGCATCACCTACGCCGACCTTCCGCCCGCTCTGGTGGACCAGGTGATCCTGGTGGACGACGGCAGTTCCGACGACACGGTGAAGATCGCGCGCGAACTAGGCCTGGAGCTGTTCGTTCACAACCGCAATTACGGCTACGGCGCCAACCAGAAGACCTGCTATCGCGAGGCCCTGAAAGCCGGCGCCGACATCATCGTGATGGTGCACCCGGACTACCAGTACGATCCCAAGCTGCTGCCGAAAATTGTTGAGCCCATCGAGAATAACGACGCTGATGTGGTGCTGGGTTCGCGCCTGATGGCGGGCAACCCCATGCGCCAGGGCATGCCATGGTGGAAGTACGTCTCTAACCGTTTCCTGACGTTTCTCGAAAACCGGGCCTTCGGGCTGCGGCTCAGCGAATATCACACCGGCTATCGGGCGTACCGGCGCGAGGCGCTGGAAGCGGTGAATCTGGAAACCAATTCCGATAATTTCCTCTTCGACCAGGAAATCATCGCGCAGTTTGTGGATTGCGGCGTGCGAATTCGCGAGGTCCCGGTGCCGGCGCGTTACTTTCCGGAAGCTTCGTCGGCGTCATTTGTGCAGAGCTCCGTTTACGGCCTGTCGATTTTGCGGCTGCTCGCGAAATATTCGCTGCATCGCGCCGGCTTGCACCAGCGCCAGTTCCAAAGTCTGCACCGGCGCTACGAACGCATAACAGTGCGGGAAAACCGGCTCTAAACAAGGGACGGATCGAATAAGTTTAATTCCTCCACGGTTGGCCGCTCAAACATCTCCGCCCACTTCGCAAGATCCTGCAGCGTAATCGGCGGCGATTCGGCGTCGCGCTGGCGAATTCTCTTGTGCAGCACCTCGACGGGAACATCCAGGAAATGAAGCTCCACCCGGGCGCCCAGTTCCCGCGCGCCGGTTCTTAATGCATCCCGCTCCGATCTGGCCCAGGTTCCCCATTCGATGACCACGTTCTGACCGAGCCTCAGGACTTCCCGGGCTAGTTTCCATTGGAGCCGTTCAATTCGCTCCCGGACTTTTTCGTCCCAAAGGTCGATCTCCAGGACGCTCATCCATTCGTCGGGGCAGAGCCGGACAGCATGCAGGCTTCGCTCCACAAGCTCGGCATGCGTGGTCTTGCCCGAGCCCGGTAAACCGCAAACGATCACCACCCTCGGCTCCCGCGGACCAACCCTTGGCATCGAGGCCTATTATCGCCCGACTGCGGTCGTGGCGTGGTCGCGCAGAACCGGCCGTGTGGCGGAAGTGCATCGAAATCGGGCCTTCATGGAAACGCGATTTCATTTCGGCGTGTCTAACGGGGAAGTGAGGTAAACGGCATGAGCACCCGGTTTGTGCGTCTAGTACCAATATTCTGCGTCTCCATTTTTTCCGCGTGGGCACAACAACCTCCCGCTTCCGAGCGCCAGATGACGCTGGATGTGGTGGTGACGGATCACTCCGGAAAGCCGGTTTCGGGCTTGGCGCAGAACGATTTTAAGCTCCTGGACAACAAGCAGCCGCAGAACATCGTGGCGTTTCAGGCGCTGAGCGGCAAGGAAGCGGCGGATGCGCCGGTGGAGGTGGTCCTGCTCAGCGACGAGGTGAACACGGCCTTCGAACGCGTGTCCTTCGAGCGGGCGCAGATGCAAAAATTCCTGGAATCGGCCGGCGGTGAACTTCCGCGTCCAGTGACGCTGGCGTTTCTGAGCGACTCGGGGCTGAAGTTCGGCAACGTGAGCGGCCAGGATGGCAGGGCGCTGGTGGAGGAGATGGGCCGGCACCCGGCCGGGTTGCGCTCCAGCACGCGGGATCAGGGCTTTTACGGCGCCGCTGACCGCGTCGGGATATCCTTGAACGCGCTCCAGCAGCTTGCCGCTTATGAACTGCCGCGGCCGGGACGGAAACTGGTGATCTGGGTCAGCCCGGGCTGGGCGTTTTTGACCGGCCCCAATGAAATCCTCTCGGGTAAGCAGCAGCAGGAGATTTTCCACCAAATTGTCGCGATTTCGGACGCCTTGCGCGGCGCACAAATTACGCTCTACCAGGTGGATCCGCTGGGCACGGCTGACGCGGGCGGATTTCGAACATTCTATTACGAGCAGTTCGTGAAAGGCATCAAGAAGCCCAGCCAAGTGCAGATCGGAAACGTGTCGCTGGGAGCGATTGCGGTGCAGACGGGTGGGCGCGTGCTCAATTCGAGTAATGACGTGGAGGGCGAGATCGCCGCCTGCGTGGCGGAAGCGAACAATTATTACGTGCTCACGTTCGATACGCTGCCGGGAGACGGTCCTGATGAATATCATGCGCTGGAGGTCAAGCTCGACAAATCCGGCCTGAAGGCGCTGACGCGGACGGGGTACTACGCACAGCCGGCGCGATAGGCGCCCCAAGCCGAAATTCAATTGTGTAGGGCATGCCAATAGCCAATGGCGAATCGCCGCCAGCAGTTATCCTGGTTGCATGAAGCAGCTAGCGCTGGATGCGCTCGATTCGGCCTTGCAGCCCGGCGTCACTTACGCCGACGTTCGCCTCATCGAAAGCCGCGATCGCGAACTCGCCACCAAGAACGGCAAACCCGGGCAGGTTTCGTCGGGCGCATCGATGGGCCTGGGAATCCGCGTGCTCGCCGATGGCTGCTGGGGCTTCGCCGCCACGGACGATCTCACGAGCGCAGGCATTGCATCCGCCGCCGCGCTCGCCGTCTCGATCGCTCGCTCCAGCGCTTTGGCGAAAAAACGCGACGTCACGCTCGCGCCTGAAACGAAATACGAAGTCACGTGGGTGTCACCGTGCCGGCTGGATCCATTCGCGGTGAGCGTGGAAGAGCAGCTCGCGCTGCTCGGTGCGGTCGACGCGGAACTGCGCCGCACTCCGGGCGTCACGCTCGCCCAAACCTCGATGATCTTCCATCGCAGCCGTCAGATTTTTGCCTCTTCGCTCGGCAGCGTGATCGATCAGACCCGCACCACCAGCGGCGCGGGACTGGAAGCCTACAGCTTCCGGGGCGACCAAATCCAGAAGCGTTCCTATCCGAATTCGTTCGGCGGCCAGCACCAGCTCAAAGGCTACGAGCTGATTGAGGAGTTGGATCTGCTCGCGCACGCCCCGCGCGTGGCCGAGGAGGCCGTGGCATTGCACTCGGCCGATCAGTGCCCCGAAGGCCGCTTCGATTTGATACTCGACGGCAGCCAGCTCGGGCTTCAGGTGCACGAATCCATCGGCCATCCCATCGAGCTCGACCGCGTGCTCGGCTCGGAAGCCAACTACGCGGGCATGAGCTTTCTCACGCTAGACAAGCTGAATCATCTGCGCTACGGCTCGGAGCTGGTGAACGCGGTTTGCGACGCCCGCTTGGAGCACGGGCCCGGCATGGGCACCTTCGCGTTCGACGATGAAGGCGTGCCCGCGCAATCGGCCGACATCATTCGCCACGGCCAATTCGTCGGCTACATGACTTCGCGCGAAACCGCCGCGGCCATCGGCGCCGAGCGCTCCAACGGCACCATGCGAGCCATGGGCTGGGCGCGTCTGCCGCTGATCCGCATGACCAACGTGAGTCTGCTGCCCGGCGAACAAACGCTGGAAGAGGTCTTCGGCGGCGTGCGCCACGCGATTTATATGGAGACCAACCGCAGTTGGTCCATCGACGACAAACGCTACAATTTCCAGTTCGGCTGCGAGATTGGCTGGGAAATCAAGGACGGCAAGCGCGTTCGCATGCTCAAGAATCCCACTTACAGCGGCATCACCACCGAATTTTGGAACTCCTGCGCCGCCGTCGCCAATCGCGATCATTGGGTTTTGTGGGGTGTGCCGAACTGCGGTAAGGGACAGCCTGAGCAGGTGATCGGCACCGGCCACGGCGCCAGTCCCGCGCGGTTTCACAACATCAAAGTGGGAGCCGCCTATGCCGGCTGAGCCTGGCGAGGCCTTGCTGCCCAAAGCCAACTGCGAGGAGCTGTTCGGACACGTACAACAGGCGGCGCAATCCCTCGGCGTCAGAGACGTGGAGGCTCTTTTCGGCGCGCACCTGGGCGCTCTGACGCGCTTTGCCAATAACACGATTCACCAGAACGTCGCCGAACAGGATCGCTGGATTTCGATTCGCGTGGCGCTGGATCATCGGACCGCGCGCGCCACTACCAACCGCTTCGATGCCGATTCGATTCGCGCCGCCGTTTCCGAAGCCTTGACGCTCGCGCGCTCGGCCGCGCCGAATCCGGATCTGCTGCCGCTCAACGAGCCTACGGCGATCTCTGAAATCCAACGCTTCGATACATCCACGGCTTCGGCCACTCCCGAGCACCGCGCGCGCGCCGTGGCCGAGGCCACTCGTATCGTGGAAAGTGCGGGACAGATCGCGGCCGGCATTTACTCCACCGGACAAAGCGTGGAAGCGATTTTCAATTCACGCGGCGTCGCGGCCTGGCATGCGGAAACCATGGCGCAATTTTCGATCACCGCTATGGCGGGAGACAGCTCGGGCTGGGCCAAGGCTTCGGCCGTCTCGCGCGAATCTATTGATCCTTTGGCGCTCGCGCGCAGCGCCGCCGAAAAGGCCAGGCTCTCGCGCGATCCGCGAGAAATCCCGCCTGGCCGCTACACGGTCATTTTGGAGCCTGCTGCCGTGCTCGATCTGGTGGGCCAGATGTTCGGCGATTTCAGCGCCACTGCCGTAGCGGACAGCCGCAGCTTCCTCACTGATCGCGTCGGCAAGAAGCTTTTCGGCGACAATATTCAGATTTGGGACGATGCCGCCCATCCGCTGCAGGCGGGCGTTCCGTTCGATGGCGAAGGCGTTCCGCGCCGCAAGCTGACGCTGGTGGAAGCGGGCACCCCGCGCGATCTCGCCTTTTCGCGCGCGAGCGCGCACCGCGCTGGAGTCGAGCCCACCGGTCACGGTTTCCCCTTGCCCAACGAAGTCGGCGAAGCGCCGCTCAACATCGTGATCGCCGGCGGTTCCGCGGGTATGGATCAGATGATCGCCTCCACCGATTACGGCATTCTGGTTACTCGGCTGTGGTACATCCGCGAAGTGGATCCCTACGAGAAGATCATGACCGGCATGACGCGCGACGGAACGTTCCTGATCGAGAAGGGGCGCATATCGCGCGGCTTGCGCAACTTTCGATTCAACCAGGGCATCATTGAGCTGCTGAACAACGTGGAAGCGCTCTCGCCCGCGGCTCGCGCTTCGGGCGAGGAGACTTTCGACATGGTGGTTCCGGCGATGAAGGTGCGCGGATTCAATTTCACCGAAGTTACGCGATTCTGAGAAAATAATAGTAGATTGCATAGCCATAGCCATCAGCACGGAAGCGCGGGCGTCCTGAAATGGTCGTTTTTCGCCACGCTGGTGTTCGTCGTGGTGGAAGCCGCGGCGGGCTTCCGCTCGGGCAGCTTGGCGCTGGTTTCCGACGCCGGCCACAACTTTACCGACGCACTGGCCCTGGTGCTGGCCGCTATCGGCGTGTACATGCAATCCAAACCCGCAGACGACGTCAAGACCTTCGGCTATCATCGCGCCGGCGTTCTGACGGCGTTCGCCAACGCGCTTACGCTGGTGGCGATTTCCGCCTTCATCTTTTATGAGGCTTGGGAGCGATTCCGGAGCCCGCGGCAGATCGAAGTGCAGACCATGTTCTGGGTGGCGACGGCGGCGCTCGCGCTCAACGGCGGGATCATGTGGGGGCTGCACCGCGACAAGGACCGCGATCTGAACATTCGCGCGGCCTTCGTCCACATGCTGGGCGATGCCGTCAGCTCGCTCGGGATCATCGTGGGCGCGATCGCCATTCACTTCACCGGCCTTACTTTTATCGATCCGTTGCTATCGGTCCTGATTGGAATCCTGATCGTCTGGACGGCCTGGGACATCATTCAGGAATCGCTCAACGTGCTGCTGGAAGGCTTGCCCCGCGGCATGGAATTAGGGGAAGTCACCGAGGCCGTGCGCGCCATCGAGGGCGTCATCGACGTACACGACTTGCACATCTGGAGCCTGGGTTCGAGCGCTCACGCTTTGAGCTGTCACGTGTTGATTGAAGATATGCCTCCGTCGGCGAGCAACGCGATTCTGCAGCGCATCAATGACGTGTTGGCGCAGCACGAAATCCATCACACCACCATCCAGTTCGAGCACACCAAGTGCGACGCGCCCTGCGCTATCGTGGTGGCGCAGCATTCTCACGACCACCCTCACGAGCACGAACATCAGGAGCACCACCACTAATTGCAAGCCACTCCGCTGCGCGTGCCCGCAGCGCGGCGGGCGTGCAAGGATCCGGATAGAGATCGCCGATAATCGCCACCGAGTCGGCGCCGGCGGCGAAGACTTGAGGCGCGAGCTCGCGCGTGATTCCGCCAATGGCCACCAGAGGCTTCTTCGTGAGCGCGCGCAGGCTCCGCAAGCGGTCCAGGCCGACCACCGGGTCGGGATTCTGTTTCGAGCCCGTGGTAAAGATCGGGCCGATGGCCAGGTAATCCACCGGTTCGCGATCGCCCGCGCGCAGTTGCTGCTCGTTGTGTGTGGAAAATCCGATGATGGCTGGAGCCGGCAGAATCTTGCGCGCGTCCGAAGGCGCGAGATCGTTCTGGCCCACATGCAGCGCGGCATCGAGCAATTTTGGCACGTCGGCGCGATCGTTCACCACGAACAGCGCACCCGCCTCGCGGCACATGCGAGCGATGCGGCCGGCGTCTTCGAGCGCGGCGCGCGAGAAAAAGTTCTTGTTCCGGTATTGGAGAATCCGCGCACCCGCTTCGAGCAGGATTTCAGCCACTGCCACCTCGGAGACGATGGGATAAAAGGCAGGCAGCTTCATGGTTAGGTTATGAGTGGGCGAGAGCGAAAGCGCCCCACAACACACTGTCGTCCTCCAGTTCCGCAGGGACGACGTCGATACGCGCGCGGGACCACGGCGTGGTTTGACGCGACAATTCCTGGCGCAGCGGCACGAACAGGCGATCGCCCGCTTTGGCGATCCCTCCGCCGATGACGATGCGGGCCGGGTTCAGCAGCATGATGGCGGCCTTGAGACCGCGCGCCAAGTCGACCACGTAGCACGCCACGAATTCAGAATCGCGCATCAGTTCGCTCGCGGGCCGTCCGTAATCGCGCTCCAGCCATAATCCGCAGCACATTCGCTCCAGGCAGCCGCGCGAGCCGCACAGGCATTCCGGGCCATCCGGGCGGACGATGAGGTGCCCGATTTCGCCGGCATAAGAATCGGCGCCGCGATATAGCGTGCCGTCTACCATCACGAGGCCGCCTCCGATGCCGGTGGAGAGCGTCATATAGAACAATGGCCGATGGCCGCGTCCGGCGCCGAAGAGCGCTTCGCCCAGCGCGCCGGCGTTCGCGTCGTTATCCATGACCGGAACAAATCCCAGGATCTTTGTGAGATGCCCCGGTAGATCGAAATCGTCCCAACCGGGAACGTGAGTGGACAGCACGACGCGCTGGCGCGGAAAATCCACGGGACCACCGAAACCGATGCCGCAAGACTCTATGCAATGCCGGCTGGCGAGTTCGCGAGTCACCGCCTCGATTCTCGTCAACATCCAATCGCGCCCGCCCGCGCGATCGGTGGCGTGCGATTCACGTTCGATCATTCGATCCCGCTCGAAAACCGCGCTGGTGAATTTGGTGCCGCCGATATCAATTGCTAAAGTGCTCACGGCGCGGCCGCGCTTGCATTAGCGGCGGATAGCACTTCCTCCGGGCTCACTACCGCCGCGCCGCGCTTTTGAATGGCGAGCGAAGCCACCAGGTTGCCTAGTCGAGCGGCCCGCGTAGCCGAGCCGGTGATAGCCAGCGCCAGCGCGGCTGCCGCCGAAAAGCTGTCGCCGGCGCCGGAGACGTCCCTTGGATTGGTTACGGGGAAACCGGGGACCACAGACTCGGCGCCCTCTTCTACCACTACAGCGCCTTGAGCCCCCTTGGTGACAAAGATGAGCCTGGAATCTCCGTGTAGCCGCAGCCGCCGATAGTTGACTTCGCCGAACAGCCCGATGCACGCGGCATTCGCCTCCTGCTCGTTGGGCTTGAGAATCATGTGGCGGAAACGTTCGATGCGTATGCGCGAATCCACCCAAACGATCTTCTTAGGATCGGCCTGGGCGATCTGCTCGAGCAGAGTGCGGACGGCCGTGGTCACCACGCCGCCGCGGCGCGTGTCCGCCTGATCGGAGACAAAAATGATGTCGAAGGTGGCGGCGAACTCACGCAGGTATTCGAGCACCTCCTGTTCCACCTCGTCGGGCAGCGGCTGCGTGTTGATGAAATCGACGCGCGGCAGGTCCTCGACGCCGGTACGGGCGTTGACCAATTTCGTGTAGGTGAAGGTGGGAACTTTCTCGGAACGCACCAGCAGATCGGTGGAAATGCCGCGTGCGTTGAGGGCGCGTGTGAGCTCGTGCGCGAATCCATCGTCGCCGAGGACGCCGAGCACGGCCGCGCGGCTGACACCGAGCGACGCCAGGTTGTTGGCGACGTTGCCGCCGGCGCCGGGCGCAACTTCGGTGGACACGACACCGATTCTTTCAATCCCGGTCTCACGCGAGAGTTCGGCGGTGGCCGGATCGTAGGTGCACCAGCGGTCCAGGCAGATGTCGCCCACCACCAGCGCCGAATATCCGGAAAAGGCCCCCAGGACCTCGGCAACATTGAGAGGCATCAGGACGGAAAGAGCGAAGAGAACAGCTCTTCACGGCACAGATAATTGGGAATAATATAGTCCGCGCCGACGCCAATCAGGCGCTGGCGTTTCCACTCGTCCACGCGGCGGCAGGCGGGCTCCTCGCTCGCCACTCCCACGGCCACGCCCCCCACGTTCTTCACCTCTTCAATTTCCACGTAGCCGTCACCGAAGACCAGGAACTGATCTCCCCGGAACCCGGTAGTCGAAAGAATGCGCTGAATCAGGATGGCTTTCGAAAAGCTCTTGTAGTCGTCCAAAGCGCCGTAGAGGCCGCCATCGAAATACTGGGACACGCCGAGCAGGCGCGCCTCTTCCTTCATGTAAATCTCGTCGGTGCCGCTTGCCAGATACATTCTCAACCCCTTTTCCCGCAAACGTTCCAGCAATTCGCGGGAGCCCGGGACGAGGAACGCCTCCGGGTTGGTTTGTCCCCTTCGCAAACCCTCCACCCGGATTTCGATCTTTTGCCATAAAAGATCGAGATATTTCTTTTTATATACTAATGGATCGAGCGCCTGGCCGCCGCGCGCCCGGATCGCATCGGCGAAGGCCATCATCTGATAGATGGTTTCTTTGCCGGTGAGCCGCCAGACGTAATCCTCCACCAGCGCCCGCAATTGCTCTTCCGATTCACCGCTCTTGAGATCGACGAGGATCTCGACCATCATGGGAACCATCACATTCATCCAGCCCGAGCGGATCAGTGACAACGTGCCATCGAAGTCAAAGAGCACAACCCTGGCGTCGTGGGCGGAGACGCCCGGCGTAATATTCTCAATCATCCAAGCCTATTCTAATTCGGAGCCGGGACTGATCCTAACCCTGCACGCGTTCTAAAATCACTGGGAACCGGAAGATCACGGCGGCCACCACCGCGCCGATCGCCCCGAACACCATGGACGCATACCACAGCAGCCGGCGCTTGGTGAGGATAGCGAGCGAAGCCAACACAATCGAAAACTCGAGAAACACCTCGCCGAAGTGGAATCCGAGGGCCTGCCGGCCGCGCAGATGGCTCTCCCGCTCCAGGCCCTGCGCCTCCTTCTGAATGTCATCGTCGTCCCTGCGGTACTTCTCGGAATTCTTTTGGTATTGCTTGCTTTGATCCGACAGCTTCATTCCCGTAAACAGATCGCGCGCTACCTCGGACTGGTATCGGCGGATGGACTTGGCCTGATAGTAGTTCCATTGGTCGGAGGCGCGCTGCTGCGCGAGAAGCTCTTCCGTGGTCATGATGTGCCCCATGACAGAGACGACAGCCAGGACCGCGGCCAGGATCGCCATGGTCGCGGCGACCAACTTGTCGAAAGGCTCTTTGGCCTTTTCAATGTCCTCTTGCAGTTCTTCGGCGGCGGGCATTTCCCCTATGATAAGCCAGAATCGGCGGGATTCAATAGGCGTTGACAAATCCAAAGCGACGCGCGGCAGCATGAATCCCTACAATAGTCTGGTGGCCCTTCGAAGCGTTCCGATCGCACTGGCACTAACATTTTCGCCTTTACTTCGCTCGGCGGGCCCGTCTGCGTTCGCCCACGACATCGCGCCGATTATTTATGAAAAATGCGCGCCCTGCCACCACCCCGGCGACGCGGCCCCGTTCCCCTTGCTCAAGTATCAAGACGTGAAGAAGCGCGCGCCGCAAATCGCCGCCGCGATCCACTCGGGCTATATGCCGCCCTGGCTGCCGGAATCGGGCTACGGCGATTTTGCCGATGATCGCCGCCTGAGCCCCGCGCAGATCCAGACCATCGGGGAATGGGTGCAGGCCGGAGCGCCGGAAGGTGACGCCGCGGCAATTCCGCCGCCGCCCAAGTTCCCAAGCGGTTGGCAACTCGGGCAGCCGGACCTGGTGCTGGACGCAAAGAGCGCAGTCGCGTTGCCCGCGTCCGGTCCCGACCTCTATTGGAACGTGATCTTCACGCCCGACCTCCCTATGCGCCGCTGGGTCCGAGCCATCGAGATCCGGCCCGGCATCCCGCGCGTGGTCCATCATGCCAACCTGCTGGTGGACCGCGACGGATCCGCGCACCTTCACGAAATCGCACCCGGCAAAGGTTTTCCGGGTATGGATCTGGTGATCGGCCGCAGCCCATTCGATCCGGACGGCAATTTTCTATTCTGGAAGCCGGGCTCGCCGCCGCACGTAGAGCCGGATGGATTCGCCTGGCATCTCGACCCCGGCAACGAACTGGTGCTCAACCTACATTTGCAACCCTCCGGCAAGCCGGAGCAGGTGCGGCCGTCGATCGGGCTATACTTCACGGACCGGCCGCGCACCAAGTTCCCGCTGCTGGTCCAGCTTCAGGATGACCAGGATCTCGACATTCCCGCGGGCGCGCGCGACTTCACCATCGCCGACGATTTCCAGATTCCTCTCGACGCCGACATCCTGGCCGTCTACCCGCACGCGCATTATCTCGGGCATTTGCTCGAGGCCTACGCGACGCTGCCCGGCGGCGAGAAGAAATGGCTGATCCGCATTCCCGCCTGGGACGCGAATTGGCAAGCCGTCTATTATTACCGCGAGCCGGTGTTCTTGCCGAAGGATTCCGTGATCCACATGCGCTATCACTACGACAACTCCGCCGCGAATGCTCGCAATCCCAACCATCCGCCCAAGCGCGTCGAGGGGGGCAACCGGGCGACGGATGAGATGGGCCACTTATGGCTCGAGATTTTGCCGCGCGCGCCCGGTGATCATCGCCGCGAGCTACAGGAGGCCCTGATGCGGCACCGCATCGAGAAGAATCCCAGCGACGCTACAGCGCACATGAATCTGGGCGCCATTCTACTCTCGCGGCTGGACCCGCAGTCGGCGGTGACGGAATTGCGCGCCGCAGCGCGGCTGGAACCGGGCCGGCCGGAAGTTCATAACATGCTGGGGCTGGGACTCGCGACATTGAGCCGTTACGCCGAGGCCATCCCGCAATACCAGATGGCGCTTAAATTACGCCCCGACTATTCGAGCGCCCGCTTCAATCTCGCCGCCGCCCTGGCCAAAACCGGGCGAGTCGACGAAGCGATCGCGAACCTGCGCCAGATCCTCGCCGCGAACCCCAACGATCCCTATGCCCGCCAGCGCCTCGAAGAGCTGTCGGGTCTTCCCCCTAGCCCCAAGCCATGATGTAAGTGCCTGATCCCTGATCCCCAGCCCCTGATCCCTGCCTAAGAACGGAACGAAATCGCTAATTCTGCCGTATACTCGGTTAACGGCCTATGAGTTTCCTATCCAAGCAATTCATCGATGTCATCCAGTGGACCGAGCCGGAGCAGGGCATCCTGGCCTACCGCTATCCCATGGAAGACATGGAGATTCAGAACGGCGGCAAGCTCACCGTTCGCGAGTCCCAAACGGCGGTGTTTGTCAATGAGGGCCGCATCGCCGACGTTTTCGGCCCCGGCCTTTACACGCTGAACACCAACACGCTGCCCATTCTGACCTACATCATGAATTGGGACAAAGCGTTCAAGTCGCCATTCAAATCGGACGTGTACTATTTCTCCACGCGCCTGCAAACGGACCAGCGCTGGGGCACTGCCACGCCGATCACGTTCCGGGATCGCGAGTTTGGCGCCATCCGGATGCGCGGCTACGGTATTTATGCGTACAAAGTCGCCGATGCGAAGCTGTTTTACCAGAAGGTGAGCGGGACGCGCGAGCTTTACACGGTGCCCGACCTCGAGGGCCAGTTGCGCAACACCATCGTCGCGCGCATGACGGATAGTTTTGCGCAGAGCTCGGTTCCGTTCCTCGACATGGCGGCGAACCAGGCCGCGCTGGGGCAAAGAATCGCCGAAGCGCTGAAGCCGTCGTTTGCCGAACTCGGGCTGTCACTTGAAAATTTCGTGGTCGAAAACATCTCGCTGCCCGACGAGCTGCAGAAGATGCTGGACCAGCGCATCAGCATGAATATGATCGGCGACATGAACCGGTTCACGCAATTCGAGGTGGCGCAATCCCTGCCGATCGCGGCGGCCAACGAAGGCGGAGGCGCGGCAGGCATCGGAGTGGGATTAGGCGCTGGCCTGGCGATGGCCAACAGCATGTTGAACGCTGTTAAACCAGGCGAGCAGCCGCCTCCGAGTGGGCCGCTTGCTCCGAGTGCCGGTCCGGCGAGTCCCGCTGGTGCGGCACCCGCGACACCCGCCGCGGAAACCAAGTTCTGCACTAACTGCGGGAACA
This sequence comes from Bryobacteraceae bacterium, assembly GCA_030039005.1. Next base: position 8,214 of record JASHQT010000002.1, on the reverse strand, counting down.
AGATCCCGAGGTCGGCGAAGTTCTGCCCAGAGTGCGGGACTTCGCAATAATAAGTGGCAATCGTCAATGTCCGGCCTGGAATGGATCGTCGAGGCGCACGGCTGCGACCCGTCGGCGCTGGCGGAAGCCGGTCGCTTGGAAGGCTTGTTTCAGGCGCTGGTGGAAGCGTTGGACCTTCATCCGCTCGACAAATCGCACTGGCATCAGTTTCCCGGGACGGGCGGCGTGACGGGGATCACGTTGCTCACCGAATCGCACCTGGCTTGCCATACGTTCCCCGAGTACGGCTCTTTGTGCCTGAACATTTTCTGTTGTCGGCCGCGCCCTGCAGCGGATTTTGAGGCACTTCTCAAACAGGAATTCGGCGCCGCGCGGGTTTCGGTGCGCCAGGTGGAGCGGCCTTACGATCTATGAGCGCGCCCGCCGGGAACTGCCCCAATTGCGGCGCGCCGGTGAAGTTTCTCTGGTCCAGCGCCGTGCAGACCACTTGCGAATTCTGCCACTCGATCCTGGTACGCACGGACGTGGATTTAAAAAAAGTGGGCGTTGTGGCCGACCTGCCGGCCGACGCGTCGCCGATTCAAATCGGGACCGAAGGCACATACCAGAACAAAAGCTTCGTCGTGGTCGGCCGCATCATTTACGAATGGGAACAGGGCGGCTGGAACGAATGGCACGTTGTGTTCAACGATGGATCGAGCGGCTGGCTGGCCGATGCGCAACTGGAATACGATCTGTCGTGGCTCGCCAAGCCGCCTGAAACGCTGCCGGTTGTGGCTCGTAAAGGCCAAGAATTTCAGTGGCAGAGCAAGGTGTATCAGGTGACCTCACTCACCAAGGCACACTACAAGGGCGTGCAAGGCGAGCTGCCCTTCGAATACTGGGACAAATCGGACATGCTATTTGCCGATCTCCGCACCACCACTTCGGACTTCGGCACGATCGACTACAGCGAGAATCCGCCGCTGCTGTTTCTCGGTCGCGCGGTCGAATTCGACGATCTGCACCTGAAAAACCTGCGAGAATTTGAGGGCTGGACCTGATGCCGGCCGTTCCAGCGAGATCGATCTCTTGCCCCAACTGCGGCGGTGCAGTCCAACTCCGCGGCTTCGCCCACACGCTGAGCGTGGTCTGCCCGCAATGCCATAGCGTTCTCGATACGTCCACGCCCGAAGTCGCCATCCTCCAGAAATTCCAGCAGAAGACGCAGATCCAAATCACAATCCCGCTAGGCTCACGGGGCAATCTGGAAGGTGTTCCCTATGAGGTAATCGGATTTCAAATTCGACAGGTCGCGAGCGGAGACGATTCGTATTCTTGGGGCGAATACCTGCTCTTTAATCCGTACAAAGGCTTCCGGTATTTAACCGAATACAACGGCCACTGGAATTTTGTGCAGGTTCAGACCGCGTTGCCCGAACCAGCTCAGGCGCGCGGGCGGACCGCCTGGCGCTTCGGCGGCAAAACCTACGCGGGCTTCGATGCCGGTACAGCGGAGACCGTTTATGTTTTGGGCGAATTCCCGTGGCGCGTGCAGGTGGGCGAATGCGTGGACTTCCGGGACTACATCGCTCCGCCGCAAATGCTCTCCGCGGAATCAACGGATGGGGAGACCACCTGGTCACTGGCTCGATACATGGCAGGCGCGGACATCTGGCAAGCATTCCGGCTCCCAGACTCGCCGCCGCCGGCGTACGGAGTTTTCGCCAATCAGCCGTCGCCCTACGGCGGCACCGTCGGGTCGTCCTGGCGCACGTGGCTATGGCTGAACGTCGCGCTCGCGGCGATGGTCTTTTTATTTATGTTTATCGCGCCGGGCCGCGTGGCCTTCAGCAACGATTACTTCTACCCCGGCGGCGCGAATGGAGACAAGGCGTTCGTCACTCCGAGTTTCCAACTCACGGGACGCGAATCCAATGTCGAACTGAACATTCACACGGATTTGGACAATAACTGGGCCTATTTCGGCTTTGCGTTGATCAACGACAAAAGCGGCCAGACGTTCGACTTCGGCCGCGAAGTGAGTTACTATCATGACTCCGATGGAAGCGACGGGAGTCGCAACAACAGCGTGATCATTCCGTCCGTTCCGGCCGGCCAATATTACTTGCGTGTTGAGCCCGAAATGGCTTACGGAACGTCCTACATGCACTACGACCTCGAGTTGCGCCGCAATGTCCCGAACTATGGCTTCTTCGGTGTGGCGGCGTTGTTGCTTTTGATTCCACCGGTACTGACCACGTTTCGCAGAGGCAGTTTCGAAGCGGCCCGCTGGCGCGAAAGCGACTACGCTCCCAAGTCGAGCCGCGGAGGTGACGATTGAATACTTCCTTGTTTGTGATTTATGGCGTTCTGCTCCTGGGCCTGACTGGCGTGGGCGAATACAAGGGCTGGAGCTGGAACCGCATCAGCCAGCAGCGAGTGCTGCCCCGGTCAATCCGTGATAATCCCGGTGCCTATCGCTCCTCGTATGGCGGCTATTCGCGCTACATCGGAGGTAAGTGAACTTGGACACTCATGCGCTCGTGAACGCAGTGATTTATGCCGTACTTGGGATCATTATCTTCGCCATCGCGTTTGTCCTGATCGACAAACTGACGCCCTATCATCTGTGGAACGAGATTGTTCGCGAAAAGAACGTTGCGCTCGCGGTTCTGGTGGGCGCGCTTTCGATCGGCATGTGCATCATCATCGCGGCCGCCGTGCACTAGTGTGGTGGCGCACGCACTCGTGCATGCCGCGCGCCACTTCTGGGGACGTCAGGAATAAAAAGTGTCCATCGCTCTTTTCCTTTCGGTATTTCTGATCGCCGCTTGCGGGCTGATCTATGAACTAATCTCGGGGACACTCGCCAGTTACTTGCTTGGAGACACCGTTTTTCAGTTCTCCACCATCATCGGTTGTTACCTGTTTGCGATGGGGATCGGCAGTTACTTGTCCCGATTTCTGCATCGCGGGCTGGTGGCGCGCTTTGTATCGATCGAGCTGGTGGTCGGAGTGGTGGGCGGATTTTCGTCGTCGCTGCTGTTTTTGGCCTTCGCCTACACCGGCGCCTTTCGATTCATCTTGTACTTGGTCGTGATCCTGGTCGGGATCCTGGTGGGTTTGGAGATTCCGCTATTGATGCGAATCCTGAAGGAACGCTTCCAGTTTCGCGAGCTGGTCTCGCAGGTCTTGACGTTCGACTATCTCGGCGCACTGGGCGCGTCGCTGCTGTTTCCGATCGTGCTGGTTCCCAAGCTCGGCCTGGTTCGCTCGGCCCTGGTGTTCGGAATCTGCAACGCCGGCGTAGCGTTGTGGTCCACGTATTTATTTCGCGAACAGATCGCACGGCCGTATTCACTCCGTGTCGGATGCGGCGTAGTTCTCGTTTGTCTCGCGGCCGGGACCGCCTTTGCCGATCGCATTTCCAACGCCGCCGACAACAGCCTGTACGCCGACCAAGTAATTTTCAGCCGCACGACGCCTTACCAGCGCATCGTACTTACTAAGTGGAAAGACGACCTGCGGCTTTTCCTGAATTCGCACTTACAATTCAGTTCGCGCGACGAATATCGCTATCACGAAGCTCTGGTGCATCCCGGGCTCGCCGCCCTTCCCGGCGCACATCGTGTTTTGGTGATGGGCGGCGGCGATGGTCTCGCGGTTCGCGAAATCCTGAAATACCCCTCGGTCCAGAGCGTCACGTTGGTAGATCTAGACCCCGAGATGACGAACCTGTTCTCCACTCACCCGGTGATGTCGGCTTTGAACCAGCATTCGCTGACCAATCCGCGAGTGCACGTGATCAACGCCGACGCGTTCCGCTGGCTCGACACGAACACAGAGCAATATGACTTCATCGTCGCCGACTTCCCCGATCCCACCAGTTATGCGCTCGGCAAACTCTTCACCACCGCGTTTTACCGGCTCGCGGCAAAGCATCTGGCGAGCGGAGGGTTAATCGTCGTGCAAAGCACGTCGCCGCTCTTTGCGCGGAAATCGTACTGGTGTATCGTCGAATCCATGAAGCAAGCCGGACTGCGCGTTTATCCCTACCACGTCTACGTGCCTTCCTTCGGCGAATGGGGTTTTGTGATCGGCAGCTTCGCGCCTTATGAGCCGCCGCACCAGTTACCGCCTGGCTTGCGATTTCTTTCGACAAGCAATGTCGGTGAACTGTTCGTCTTCCCTGTCGATATGCAACCTGTTTCGACCCCGCCGAATCGTTTAAATGACCAGGTGCTGGTTCGTTACTACGAGCAGGAATGGAAGGATGTGGCCCATTGATCTTAACCAAAGAATGATCACCCGCAGGCAATTCGTCGCCGCGCCCGCGCTGATCGGTCTCTGGCGTAAAACGGATCGGCCCATCACCGGCGGCTTCGTCAACGATTCGTTTCCGCTCGGCCACCGTCTGCGCGATCATGCGACGTTTCGAGCGCCGGCGCGGCAAATCCGGGTTCCAGTGGCGATTGTGGGCGGCGGCATGGCGGGGTTGAATGCCGCCTGGTATCTCGATAAGCGCGGATTTCGCGATTTCGTCCTGCTCGAAATGGAGCAGCGCGCCGGTGGCAATTCCCGCTGGGGCGAAAACGAAATCTCGAAATTTCCTTGGGCCGCGCACTATGTTCCGGTGCCGTCGAAAGGCGAATCGCTCGCGCGTGAGCTGTTCGAAGAGCTCGGAGTGCTGCGCGACGGCGCATGGGACGAACGCGTCTTATGCTTCGATCCCCAGGAGCGCCTGTTCATCAACGGACGCTGGCAGGAAGGCATCGAGCCGGACGATGGCGCTTCGCCGCGCGACCGCGAGCAATTCCGGCGCTTTCAGGATCGGATCAACGAGTTTCGCGCTACCGGCCAGTTCACGGTGCCGATGGATCGCGGATTGAAGGCGTCGGCGCTCGACGCGTTGACGATGGATGACTGGCTCGGCGAACAGGGATTCGATTCCGCGCCCCTGCGCTGGTACATCAATTACGCCTGCCGTGACGATTACGGAGCGCTGGCCAAAGACACCTCAGCATGGGCCGGCATTCAGTATTTCGCATCCCGCGAGCCGGAGGAAAAAGGTCCGCTGACGTGGCCCGAAGGCAATGGCTGGATTGCCGGGCGGCTCATCGAGAAGCTTAAAGGATACCTGCGAACCGGCGGCGCTGTGTATCGCGTCGCGCGGGCGGGCAACAGGCTGCGCGTGTTCACCGAGCAGGCCGAATACGTCGCGGACGCGGTGATCTGGGCCGCTCCCACCTTTCTCGCGTCCTATATCATCGAAGGCGCTCCGCGTGCCGAGGGTTTCCACTATTCACCCTGGCTCACCGCGAACCTGACGCTGGACCGCATTCCCCAACAAAACAACGCCGACCCCGCCTGGGACAACGTGATTTACGATTCGCCCACGCTCGGCTACGTCAACGCGACGCACATGAGCCTGGCGACCCATTTCGATAAAACCGTTTGGACGTTCTATTGGTCGCTCGCCGAATACAGGCCCGACGATGCACGCCGGTTGCTGCTCGCCAAAGACTGGAGCTATTGGAAAGAAGCGATCCTCAAGGACCTGGCGCGCGCGCACCCCGACATCCGCGAGTGCGTCGCACACATGGACATCATGCGCATCGGGCATGCGATGGCGCGGCCCTCGCCGGGGTTCCTATTTTCGGAAGCTCGGACGCGCTGGCTGAAGCCGCTCGGCAACATCTTCTTCGCCAACTCCGATCTCAGCGGGTTTTCTATTTTCGAGGAAGCGCAATACCGCGGGGTGGAAGCTGCCAAGGCTGTGCTTCACCTCATCGGGCGCGCTTGAAATTCGACCTCCGCGCCTTCGGCATCTGGTCGCCTTCGCGAGGCGGCTCACCACCGCGTCTCTTCATGATCCGATCGAAGGCCTTGAAATCGGCTCTCGCCTTGCGCTCCTGGAAGAGGCGAGCGGCTTCCGGGGCCGGGACCTTTTCCGCAACAGCGGTGGCAACGAATTGATTGATGCTGGTGCCTTCCTGCCTGCTGATACGCTCGACAGCGTCCTTTAAGGATTTTGGCAGCCGCAACGGGTAAGTCTTTGTTTCACTCAAGTCTCATCCTCTTCAGGACCTCACGCGCCAACAACACTTCCACGCCGAAGTGGGCAGGCGCATCGCCGAAGTCTCCCGCGCTGAACGTCACGAGTGCACCCATGGACGGCTGCAATAACTTGTACCACTCACAGATTAAACCGGTACCCTATGATCATCTTCACGATCAAATGGTCCGTGCTCTGCGTCACGCCAACCCCCACGCCGAAATTGAATTCCCATTTCGGCGAAAGATTCAGGTCGATAGCCGGGAAGAACTGGTGCTCCTGAAATTTGAAGGGTACGAAATCATTAATCGGGCCGACGGAGCCGTAGTATTCGAAACCGCCCGTGAACACGCTGTTGACATCGTAGGACAGCTTGAAATCGGGCGAGAAGACGATGCCCTGGTTTACATCCGGGCCATCGAACGCGCGATCTAGCGCCGGGTTGAAGGACATGTACCAACGCCCGATCTGCTTGTCGATAATGGGCCGGATTTCCCAGTCCCACTTCGCGGTGGAGTAAGGACGGCGTTGGTATCCGATTTCGTTCGAAATGCTCACTCCCACCGGCCAGTGCCAACTCTCGGGCACCGCGAATCGCGGCCGTATGTGATCGCCTACCCACTGCCAACCCACGCCGCTTTGCGCATTGGTGAAGATGTAAAAGCCGCATTCGAAGTAATCCGTGAAGCCGTGCGTGATCTCGACGGTCTCATGCAGTTGGTGCTCGGTGGGATAAAGGCCCTCCACCACTGTTTTGGAGCCTTCGATGGTGAAATTGCTGTGCAGTTCGACCATGGTGTTGCCGGGCGGCACCAGCTCCGAACCGTAAACTTGGATCTCGTAGTTGTTTTGGCTGAAAACGGGAATCGCCGCCAGCACAAGCAGCAGAAAAAACCTCATGACGCCGCCACCGGCGGCCTTCGTTTGTGCCAATCCGTACGCTCCTGAAACGATCTTCCAATGGCCAGCAACAAATTTTCCGAAAAAGGCGAGCCCACCAATTGCAGTCCCATCGGCATGCCGTTCGCAAACCCGCAAGGAATTGATAGTGCAGGCAAGCCTGCGAGATTGCCCGCCGGGATCAAGGCTCTAAGGCCGGGCGCGGCCGGAACAGGTCGATCGGACGCGGACGCGTCTAGCGGCTGTGTGATTTTTGGAGCGGGATCGAAGCGTGTGGGAGCGATCAGCACGTCGGTGATCGAGAGCAGATCGCGAAATGCCTCCTGCATCAGCGCGCGGATGCGCATGGCTTTCAGATATTCATTCGCTGGAATCTGGAGGCCCGCCTTGAGATTTGCGATCTGGTGCTGGTCGGCGAGCTGATCCACTTTCCCGCTTTTGATCAGTGGCTCGAAAACAGCGGAACCCTCCGCCGAGATGATGGTGTTGATCATGGGGCCGTAGGGAAAATCGGGCAACTTCGCCTCGCTCAGTTGCACGCCGAGCGAGCGAATGGTGTCGAGCGCTTTGGCGTAGTCAGCGCGCGCGGCCGTATCCACGCCTTCCTCGAAATCCACCGGTGCATAGCCCACGCTAACGTCCTTGAGATCGCGTGCGTACTGCGGCGTATAGTAAAAGCTCTTGTGCGCCGAAGACGGATCGTCGGCATCGCCGCCGGCGATCGCTTCCAGCACCAATCCACAGTCTTCGGCCGAACGGCAAATAGGGCCGATTTTATCGAGCGTCCAAGCCAGCGGCATCGCGCCATGCCGTGAAACCAGGCCGTAAGTGGGCCGCAATCCCGTAACGCCGCAGAACGCGCTCGGGGTAAGAATGGAACCGGAGGTTTCAGACCCCAACGCGTACGTCACCAAGCCGGCCGCCACCGCGATGGCCGAACCGCTCGACGATCCGCCGGACCAGCGCGAAGGATCCCAAGGGTTCAAACCCGGACCGGTGAGAGACGCGCTGGCGTAGCGATAACCGGGCCCGCCGGCCAGCTCCACCATCGCCAACTTTCCGATCAGCAGCCCGCCGTGCTTATCGATGCGCCTGAGCGCGGAAGCAGTGTAGTCGAAAACCTGATCGGCGTAGGGCTTCGCGCCCCACGTGGTAGGATGCTTGGCGTACGCGAGCAGATCCTTGGCGCCAAACGGCATGCCTTGCAGCGGGCCACGCAGGCGTTCGCGCTTGATGTCGCCGTCCACGTCCTTGGCCGCGCGGAGGGCGTCCTTGCG
>JASHQT010000201.1 GCA_030039005.1 Bryobacteraceae bacterium | reverse complement strand
TCAGCCAATCGGCGAGGGCGGGCCACAGTAGAGTGAGACCGAAGATCGCCAGCACCACCATCGCGGCCACACGGCCGTACTCATTGGTCCGCACCACCCATCCGCCGCCGACGGTGGCGACCGCGGCAAATGCGGCGAAGGTGACGGCCATACCGGCCAGCAACGGGAGACCGCTCTTGCGGAACGGCTGATCGGCTTTGGCGAAGACGAAAGGCAGCACCGGCAGAATGCACGGGCTGATGATAGTAAGGATGCCTCCCACGAAGGCCAGCAGGAGTAGTATCATGAAGTCCTCTGCCTCGATTGTCGTTTATCGAAGACGATGTTTAGTATACACGGCAGCATGACAATCCATTAGCCATGATCAAAACATTCAACTGCATTCAGTATATGTGCGGCGCGCTTCTGGCGCTGGCGGCCTTGGCAACAGCGGCGCCGACGGTGACAGAGATCACGCTCCCCGGCACTTTGGTGTTTCCCGAGAGCATCACTTCCACATCCGATGGCACGCTGATCGTCGGCAGCCTGGGGCACGGGAACGTGATGCGCATCGCGCCGGGGAAAACGGAAGCTGCGGAATGGATCAAGCCCGGCACGGGCGGATTGAACGGCGTGCTGGGTGTGTTCGCGGACGAAAAAGGCAAAGACCTGTGGGTTTGTTCGAATAACCTGGACAACAAGGGCGAGGCAACTTCGGTGATGAGCTTCGATCTGAAAACGGGCGCGCCCAAAGGCACCTACCTGCTGCCGGGCTCGGGACCGCTTTGCAACGACATCGCGGTGGCGCCGGATGGGACGGCGTACGTCACAGATACGCGGCAGGCGCAGGTCCTGATGTTGAAACCGGGCACGAAGTCGCTCGAAGTGGCCGCCAAGGATCCCCTGCTGGCGGGCGCCGATGGGCTGGCCTTCGGTGACAAGACCACGCTATACGTCAACAGCGTCACGGCGGGCAAGCTGGTTCGCGTGACCCTGGGGCCGGACGGAAAATCGAAAGAGATTGTCGAGCTCAAGCTGTCGCGGCCCTTGGACCGGCCGGACGGCATGCGCGCCATCGGCAAACACCGGCTGTTGTTGGCGGAGAATTCGGGCAAGATGAGCATCGTGACGTTCAGCGGCGATAAGATGGAAGACGCCACGATAACCACCATCAAAGAGGGCCTGGAGAGCACGCCCGGCGTAACGGCCACCAAAGGAATGGCCTGGATCGTCGAAGGCAAGCTGAATTACCGCAACGATCCCGCGATGAAGGGAAAAGATCCGGGGCAGTTCAAAATGTACGCTGTCCCCTTACCGAAGCCGTAAACGGGGAGAAATAGGAGGCATTCGATGTTCGGAAAAATCGTCAGTTTTGGATTAGCCGGTCTGGTGGCAAGCCTCACGTTGAGTGCGGCTTCGCTGCCCGGCCCGGCGGTGGATGAATCGCACTCGCAGCAGAAAACGGAAACGGCCGTTCTGGCCGGCGGATGTTTCTGGGGCGTGGAGGCGGTATTCGACGCGGTGAAAGGAGTGTCGGACGCTGTGGCCGGTTATGCCGGCGGCAGCAAGGCGAACGCGCACTATGAAATCGTCAGCTCCGGGACGACCGGCCACGCCGAGTCCGTGCAGGTTACCTTCGATCCTTCGCAGATTTCGTATGGGAAGCTGCTCGAAATTTATTTTGCTGTGGCGCACGACCCGACGGAGTTGAACCGGCAAGGCCCGGATGTAGGAACGCAGTATCGCTCGGAGATTTTCTACACCACCGAGGAGCAGAAGAAGGTCGCCGAAGCTTACATCCAGCAGTTGGACGCGGCGAAGGTTTTCCACGGGCGCATCGTCACCAAGGTGGCGCCGCTCCAGGCGTTTTACCGCGCCGAAGATTACCATCAGGACTTCGTCGCGCACAACCCGGGTTACCCGTACGTGGTTTACAACGATCTTCCCAAGCTCGCGAAGCTCCACAAGGAATTTCCGGAGTTAGTAAAAGGAGGCGAATAAATGCAGCGCAGAATGTTTCTAAAAGCCGCGGGCGCGGCGCCGTTGGCTGCGATCGCCGCGCGCGCGTCACGTGTATATGGAGCCAGCGTGGGCAAAAAGCAAGTGGTGCGCATCGTCGAATTCGACGCTTCGGGCCTGCGAACCAGCGTAGCGGAAGTGGACAAAGTGGAGAAGAGCGACGCGGAATGGCGCAAGCAGCTCACGCCGGAGGAATACGAGATTACGCGGCAGGCGGGAACCGAGATTCCGGGGACCGGCAAGTATGCCAACAATCACGCCGACGGCCTGTACCATTGCATCTGCTGCGACACGGTGCTCTTCGATTCGAAGACCAAGTTCGAATCCGGCACGGGCTGGCCGAGCTTCTACCAGCCGATCGCGAAAGAGAACGTCAAGACAAAAGTGGATACTTCACACGGCATGACGCGCGACGAAGTGCAGTGCGCGCGCTGCGACGCGCACCTGGGGCACGTGTTCGATGACGGTCCGCCGCCCACGGGTTTGCGGTATTGCATGAACTCGGCGGCGCTGAACTTTTTCGCGCGCGGCAAACAGCAAGCCAGCTAAGAAACCAGTCGCCACAACGAAAGCGGGGATGGCCTGCTAGTCCGCCCTGACGTGTGCCTGCGCTTCCGCGGGCTAAAAACGGACAACGCGCGGGCGTGCCGCTGACGGCCCCCCGCCGCGCATCTTGCGCTCCAGATTCCCAGTTTGCGCCGCCGCGGCGGTGCCCAGCCTGAGCCGTTGGCCAGCACGCGTTGTAGCTTCGGCCAAAATTTAGTTTGAAAATCAAATGATTTGGTTTACAATCTAATTTCGCGTCCCACGGAATGAAACGCCGTTTGAGTCTTGTCGTGCTCCTTGCCGCCGCTGCCGCCGGAATCTGGTGGGTGGAGCGCCCGCGTCCGCAGACGCTGCTGCTCACCGGAACCGTGGACGGCAATGAGGTAGTGGTGAGCAGCAAGATCACGGGCCGCATCGTGACCCTGGCGGTGGAGGACGGGCAGCGTGTGAAGGCGGGCGATTTGATCGCCGTCCTCGATCAGGAAGAGCTGCGTGCCGATCAGGGCGCGGCCGGCCACGCTATCGCACAGGCACGCGCCAACGCGCAACAGGCCGCCGCTCAGACGGAACTGCTGGAGAGCACGCTGCCGACCAAGGTTCAGCAGGCTGCCGCGCAGGTGGAACAAACGCAGGCGCAACTGCAGCAGAACCAGGCGCAGGTGGCGCAGGCGCAAGCGCAGTTGCAGCAGTCGCAGGCCCAGGTGGCGCAGACGCAGGCGGCACTGGCCAAGGCGCAGGATAACTTCAATCGCATCCGCCCGCTGGTGGAGCGCGATATCAATCCCCCGCAGGATCTGGTGTCGGCGCGGAGCGATTTTGATTCGGCGAAGGCCAATGTGTCGGCGGCGGAAGCGGGAGCGGAAGCAGCGCGGCGGGCGGTGGCATCCGCTCAGGCGGGTGTGGAAGCCACGCAGCGGTCCGTCGGCGCCGCCCGGGCCGCGCTGGCGGACGCACGCGAAGAAGAGCGTCAGGTGACCGTGCAGCAGCGACAGACCGACGCGATGCGCGCCGCCGAAGCCCAGGCTGTATCGAACGCCGCGGCCGCCGATGCGCGCTTCGGTCAGACCAAGATCCTGGCGCCGGCGGGCGGGATCGTGACACTGCGCGCCGCGCGTCAGGGGGAGGTGGTCAACCCGGGCAATCCGATCGTCACGCTGTTCGACTTGAGTTCCACCTGGGTGGATGCCGACGTGGAGGAGACCTACGCCGACCTGATCGCGATGGGGCAGACCCTGCGAGTGCGTCTCCCCTCCGGTACCGAGATCTCGGGGCCGGTGATTTACAAGGCGGTGGAAGCCGACTTTGCCACGCAGCGCGACGTAAGCCGCGTCAAGCGCGACATCAAGACCGTTGCGATCCGTGTCAAAGTGCCGAATCCGGACGGCAGGCTTCCTCTGGGAATGACAGCCTGGGTGATACTGCCTGTTCCGGCGCTGCCGCCGCAGCCGGCGTCCGCGGCGAAGGAGTAGGCTCCTTTGAGGGCCCAACAGCAAACCGCACAGCATCCCGCGCCCGGGCGCGTCGCGATCGACGTAGGCGGTCTTAGCAAGCGCTTCGGCGCTCTGCTGGCGGTGGATAACGTGAGCTTCACGGTAGAAAGCGGCGAGATCTTCGGCCTGCTGGGACCCAACGGCGCCGGCAAAAGCACACTGATTCGCATGCTCACCACGCTGGTTCCTCCCACCAGCGGCACGGCCAGCGTGGCAGGCCACGACATCATTCGCGATCCCAACGCCGTGCGCAACAGCATCGGCGTCATTCCGCAGAATATGACCAGCGACCCCGAGCTGACGTGCGCGGAAAATATCGGCATTCACGCGCGTTTGTTCGGCATCACAGGCGAACCGCGCCGCAAGCGCACGCAAGAGTTGCTCGAAGCCGTGGGACTCTCCGACCGCGCCAACGCGCTCGCCTCCACGCTTTCGGGCGGCATGCGGCGGCGCCTGGAAATCGCGCGCGGCCTGGTGCACGATCCGCAGATTTTGTTTTTGGATGAACCCACCACAGGCCTCGACCCGGTGTCGCGTATTTCGGTATGGGAGATGATCACGCATCTGCGCGCTCGGGAGGGGCGCACACTGTTTCTCACCACCCACTACATGGATGAGGCCGACCGCCTGTGCGACCGGCTGGCGATTGTCGACAAAGGCAAAGTGGTCGCCATGGATACGCCGATGTCGCTTAAATCCTCCGTGCCGGGAGCGAGCCGCATCGAGCTGCAGTTCGATCCGGATCTTCCGAACGGCGCGGCGGACCTGGAGCGTTTGCCCGCCGTCAAGTCCGTGCGCTCCCTGGGTTCGGCTACCTACCGCGTTTCGAGCGACCGCGGTCCGGCGTCCGCACAGGAGTTAATCGAACTGGCGCGCACGCTCAACCTGGAATTGAAGGCGCTCTCGGTGCAATCGACGACGCTGGACGATGTGTTCCTGCATTACACCGGCCACGGGCTGACCGAGGCGATGGAAGCGGCTGGTCCCGCCGGCCAGGCCAAGCGAGGAGGCCATCGATGAGACGCGCAATGGCATTAGTGGAGCGCGATCTGCGCAAGTTGGGCCGTTCCCCGGCGCTGCTGTTCGTCTCACTGGTGATGCCGCTGCTGCAACTGGTGATTCTGGGCAACGCGTTCGGCGGCAACATCAAGAACGTGGTTCTGGGCGTGGTGAACCTGGACCGGGGACCGGAGTCGGTAGACGTAATGGAGCGGTTGCGGGCGGTAGCAGTGAACGCGCGCACGTTTCTGCCGACCGATTACGACGATCAGGGCGCGGCACTCAGCGATCTGCGAAAAGGTGTTTTGGGCGGCGTGCTCATCATTCCGCTGCATTATTCGCGCGATCTGTTGGAGCAGCATCAACCGCGCCTGGCGCTGATCACCGATAACACGGACCGCAACACGGCGGGTGCGCTCGGCGATCAGATGTCTACGCTGGTCAGTTCGATTAACGCCCCGCAGGTCGCACCGCGCGAGCCGCAGCAGGCCTTCCTGGATATTGTGGAAGTTTACCCGTATATCGACTACATCAAATATCTGCTGCCCGGATCGGTGACCCTCGCCATTTTCGTTACCGCGATGATCGGGGGCGGCATACTGTTCCTGGACGACAAATCGCGCGGCTTGCACGAGGGCTACATGGTGACGCCGATCACGAAGTGGGAACTGATATTGGGTTTCAATCTTTCGGGTGTCATCAAAGGCGTGCTCGCCGGCGAGTGCGTCCTGGTGGTGGGCGCGGTCATCGCGGGAGTTCCTCATTTCTTCGAACCCGCCCGCCTGCTCAATTTGACGCTGCTGGTGGTGCTGACGTCCATCGCGCTGATCGGGATGATGTTCTTCATCATGGCGCGCATCAGCGATCCTCTGCTGCCGCGCGCGATCTTCGGCGTCTTGAATACGCTGCTGTTCTTTCCGAGCGGCGCGGTGTATCCCATCGCGGGCTTTCCCAAATGGCTGCGCGTGATCTCCAACTGCGATCCGTTTACCTACGCGGTACACGCGTTTCATTCGCTGCTGCTCAAGGACGCGGGCCTGGCGGCGGTGACCACCGATGTTTTCGCGCTGGCGCTGACCTCGGCGGTCGTGCTCTCCGGCGCGACACTCTTGTTCCGGCGGACGTTGTAGCGATGCCGCGCGCCGCAGCCAAGGCCGTCGTCAAAACGCTCGCACCTCAGTCCGCTCCGAGCGACAGCCCGTCCCCGGAAGGGCTGTGGTTTTGCAACTGGAAAATCTGGCTGGATGCGCGCCGCAGACTGGACGATGTGCTCGCGCCGCTCGGGCTGCGATCGAGAGAATTCTGGCTGCTGGTGATCGCGGGAAACGGCAACGTTTCCCAGCATGAGATCGCCGAACTGTGCGGCCTCGACCCGAGTTCGCTGGTGGCTGTGTTGGACCGCATGCAGCGCCGCGGGCTGTTGCGGCGCGAACGCAATCCCGGCGATCGCCGGGTGCAATGGGTACGGCGTACCGGGGCGGGTGACCGTTTATACGCGTGCGCTCTGCCCCTGGCCCAGCAGGCCGAAGCACAACAGTTGGCGCCGCTCGCGGCGGCCGACCGGCGTCAGTTACTGGCTGCGCTGCGCAAATTGATCGCGAATTCTAAATGACGGGACGGAACATGAAACATTTCGGAATCGTTGTGTCGCTGGCCTTGTTGGCAAGCGCTCGCGCGGTCTTCGCGCAGGCGCCGCCGGGCGCGGGACAGCCATCCTCGGCAAGCGGCGCCGAGGCCACCATTCTGCCGGCCTCCGGACGCACCAATCAAAACGGATCCGTGGCGGCGACCGAGCAGCCGGTGGCGGGAACCACCACTAGCGTGAATACACTCAATCCGAGCGTTGCAATCTCAGGAGCGTATAGCGGCAGTGCGCGCAGCACTTCCGCCATGCCGTTTACCGGCAAGCTGTCGCTCGCAGACGCGTTGAAACGCGGGCTGGCTTTCAACCTGGGTTCGATCGGATCGGCTCAAGCCGCGCGGCAAAACAACGCGCAGCTCAGAGCGGCGCGCAGCGCGCTATTGCCGAACATCAGCGGCGCGCTGAACGAGAACGTGCAGGAGACGGATCTGGCGGCCTTCGGCCTGCATTTCAGCGTGCCTGGATTCCATCTCGCCACGGTGGTCGGCCCGTATAATTACTTCACGCTACAGGCCAATTTGAGCCAGACGGTGGCGAATCTCACCGCCATCGACAACTATCGCGCCGCCAAAGCCACGGCGCGCGCCGGCCAATACAGTCTCGACGATGCGCGCGATCTGGTCACGCTGGCAGTGGGTGGAGCTTATCTGCAAGTGCTCGCCGCGCAGGCGCGCGTGGACTCCGCGCTGGTGCAACTCGATACGGCTAACGCCGTCTTCCACCAATCGAGCGAGCAGCATCAGGAGGGTGTGCTCGGCCGGCTCAACGTAGACCAGAGCCAATTACAGACACTCGCGCAGCAGCAACAGATTATTACCTTACGCAACGACCTGGCGAAGCAGAAAATCAACCTGGCGCGCATGGTGGGGCTGCCGCCTAATGCCGGTTATCAGCTCACGGACAGCTTTCCGTTTGCGCCGGCGCCGTTCGGCGGCGTGGACGAGGCCGTAGCGCGCGCCGAGCAGCAGCGCTCGGATTTGAAAGCCGCGGAATCGCAATTGGAGGCCGCGCGGAAAGCTTTGTCGGCGGCGCGCGCGGAGCGCCTGCCTTCGGCCTCGCTCAGCGGCTATTACGAGGCGATCGGCACCAACCCCGCGAACGCACAGGGAGCCTTCAGCGTCGTAGGCACGGTCAACATTCCAATCTGGCAAGGCGGCAAAATCGAGTCCGACATTGCGCAGGCCGAATCAGTCCTGGCGCAGCGCCAAGCCGAGTTGGAGGATACGCGCGCGCAGATCGAAGCCGAGGTCCGCCAAGCCTATCTCGATCTGGAAGCCGCCGCCGGACAAGTGGAGGTGGCGCGTAAGAGTTTGCAGGTAGCTCAGGAGACGCTGGAGATGGCGCGGGCGCGCATGCAAGCGGGCGTCATCAACACCGTGGAAGTGGTGCAGGCCGAACAGACCGTGTCTGGCGCGCAGCTCGATGTGATCAACAGCATTTTCGCGCACAATCTGGCGAAATTGACCCTGGCGCGCGATTTGGGCCACGCCAGCGAGCAACTACCAGAGCTATTGAAGGCCGACGCACGCCAATAGCTACTTGTCCAGCTTTGAGGTGCCGCCGAAGCGCGTACCGTTACCGGATTGGCCCATCGCAAATCGGGGCCAGCGTGAGCGATCGCCCGGCCAGCCCCGTCTATCGCTGCTGCAATTGTCTTACTGGTGAATGATGACCGTCTTCACTTCGGTGTATTGCTGCAGCCCGTACTCGCCGAGCTCGCGGCCGATGCCAGACTGCTTGAATCCGCCGAAGGGCGCCGCGGTGTCGAGCACATTGTAGGTGTTTACCCACACCGTACCCGCACGGACGTTGTTGGCGATGGCCAGAGCCTTGGTGATGTCCTTGGTCCAGACGCCGGCGGCCAGGCCGTACGTGGTGTTGTTGGCGCGGTCGATCACTTCGTCCAGGTTCTTGAAGCGCATGACGCTCATCACCGGGCCGAAGATCTCTTCCTGGGCGATGGTCATGTTGTCGTTCACGTCGCAGAAGACGGTGGGTTCGATAAAGTATCCCTTGTCGCCTACGCGGCCGCCGCCGGTCTTCAGCTTCGCGCCTTCTTTCTGGCCCTTGTCAATGTAGCCCAGCACTTTGTCGAACTGGGTTTTGTCGACCTGCGGGCCCTGCTCGGTGTCGGCCTGGAACGGATCGCCGACGGTGCGCTTCTTGGCGCGATGGGTGCTGTGCTCGACGAACTGATCGTAGATGCGGTCCTCGACGAACACGCGGGAGCCGGCGCAGCACACCTGGCCTTGATTGAAGAACAGCCCCGAGTGCGCGCCTTCCACCGCCTGGTCCATGTCGGCGTCGGCGAAGATGATGTTGGGGCTCTTGCCGCCCAACTCGAGCGAAACGCGCTTCAGGTTGGATCGGCCGGCCGCTTGGAGGATGAGATGGCCCACTTCGGTGGAACCGGTGAAGGCGACTTTATCGACGTCCATGTGGTTCGCGATGGCGGCGCCGGCCGTTTCACCGAAGCCGGGCAGGATGTTCACCACGCCCTCGGGGAATCCAGCTTCGAGGATCAGCTCGCCGATGCGCAGCGCCGAGAGCGGCGTCTGTTCGGCGGGCTTCAGCACGCAGACATTACCGGCCGCGAGCGCGGGCGCGAGTTTCCAGGCCTGCATCAGCATGGGGAAATTCCAGGGAATGATCTGGCCGCACACGCCGATGGCTTCATGCCGCGTGTAGCAGAAGAACGGGCCGTCGACGGGGATGGTTTTACCGATGACTTTGTCGGCCCAGCCGGCGTAATACCGATAGCAAGCGGCGGTGGCGTTGACGTCCACGTTGCGCGCCATCGAAACCGGTTTGCCGTTGTCGAGCGATTCCAAGCGGGCGAGCTCATCGGCATGCTTCTCGATCAGATCGGCCAGCCGGTGAATCAGACGCGCGCGCTCCACGCCGTTGGTCTTGCGCCACGGGCCGTGATCGAAAGCCTTACGGGCGGCTTTCACCGCGATATCGACATCCGCGGCGTCGGCTTCGGCTACCTGCGTGATTTCCTCACCGGTAGTGGGATTCACGGTGGCGAACGTTCGGCCGGATTGGCTGTTCACCCACCGATTGTTGATCAGAAGTTTGGTCGTCGGCAGAGCGACTTTAGTTTCAGACGGGGAGGCTAATACAGATGCCATGAAAGTTTGCTCCTTTAATCAATCGGGCATGCCGGAGACGCATCCAGGCGGCCAGCCCTCAGGCGCCGCGAGCGCTGCACGACACGTCAACTAGAGTAGACGATATCACGTTTTCGCGTAAAAGGATGTCATGCGTTCGTGTGTTACCGTGTCAGACAGCGATGCCTACCTTAGATTTTCCCGATCCCGTAATTGATCCCAAGGATGTGCCCTCGGAGAAACAGACTGCGGTTCTGGCGGGTGGTTGTTTCTGGTGCACTGAGGCCGTGTTCCAGCAGATCGAGGGAGTGGAGAAGGTGGTGTCGGGATACTCGGGCGGGGAAGCGCGGACGGCGAATTATGACGCCGTCTGCACGGGCCGGACGGGGCACGCCGAGGCGATTCAGATTACGTTCGATCCGAAGAAAATTTCGTTCGGTAAAATTTTAAAAATTTTCTTCAGCGTGGCGCACGATCCCACACAGGTCAACCGGCAGGGGAACGACGTGGGGACGCAGTACCGCTCGGCGATCTTTTATGCCGATGAGGAGCAGAAGCGGATCGCGGAAGCTTATATCCGGCAGCTGGATGAAGCGCACGTCTTCCGGGTGCCGATCGCGACCCAGGTGGTGCCTCTCCAAGCGTTCTATCCAGCCGAAGGCTATCACCAGAACTATTGCAATCTGAACCCGCACAATCCGTACGTGGCGGCGGTGGCGGAGCCGAAGGTGGAGAAGACGCGGAAGGTTTACGCGGAGATGGTCAAGAGCTAGGCGCGGCGGCCGATCCGGCGAGTTCACGCTGGATGATGCGAGCGGCATGCGAGTCGCCATCCTGATTTAGCAGAGCGCACCAGGCCTGGAGCGCGCGCAGACGCACGGGATGGTTGGCGGCGTGATGGCGCGTCAAATCGAGCAGCGCACGCTGGAGCAGGGGCCGGCCTTCGTCGGGCCGGCCCGATTCACACAGAGCTACGGCGAGCGCCGTGGTGAGCCCCAGGGTTTGTGCGTGGTACGGCCCGAACATGCCCTCGTAGCAGGCCAGCGTGGCCATCATTGCCGTGATGGGGGCCGTAATCGGGGCGGGGATATGGGTCGGGTTCGGCGCCGGGGTTGTCATGTAAACACGCTAT
>JASHQT010000200.1 GCA_030039005.1 Bryobacteraceae bacterium | reverse complement strand
GGCGACCGGCACGGCAACCTAGTACATCTGGGCGAGCGCGAATGCTCGCTCCAGCGGCGTTATCAAAAGATCGTGGAGGAATGTCCGTCGCCGTTCGTCGCCGAGCGTCCCGAGATGCGCTCGCGCATGGGCGAAGCAGCCCTGAAAGTAGCGCGCGCCGCCGGTTATTACAACCTGGGCACGGTGGAGTTCTTGACGGATCAGCATGGCAACTTCTACTTCCTGGAAGTGAACACGCGCCTGCAAGTAGAGCACCCGGTGACGGAGTTGGTCACAGGCTACGATTTAGTTCAGTTGCAGTTGAGGATTGCGTCCGGGGAGCCTCTGCCGTTTACACAGAACGACCTCGCTTGGCGCGGATGGGCCATGGAATGTCGCGTTACCGCCGAAGATCCGGAGAACAATTTTCTGCCGTCGCCGGGAAAAATCGAGCAACTGCGCGAGCCCGGTGGGCCCGGCGTGCGGCTGGATTCCGGCGTGTATCCGGGCTGGACAGTGCCACTCGAGTACGACGCGCTGCTCGCCAAGCTGATCGCGTGGGGGCCGGACCGTAGCACGGCGATCCAAAGGCTGGAGCGCGCCCTGGCCGAGTACAGCATTACGGGTGTTAAGACTGACATCGCATTCTGCCGCCAAATCATGGACGACCAGGAGTTCCGCGCGGGAAATCTCTCCACTGAGTTCATTCCCGACTACCTGGCGCGCCGAAACTCGCCCGCCGAGCCGCCGCAGGACCTCGATCTCGCCGTCGCGCTGGCCGCGGTAGCGCACTTCGAGGCGCGTCCCACTAAGCTCCCGACGGCAAAGGCGGAGAGCAGCCGCTGGCTCACCGAGGGGCGAGCCGGGCTTCTACGGTGAACAAGGCCCGATGAAATGGCAAGTGGCCGTGGACGGCCGCACGATCGAAATCGACTCCGATCAACTCGGCATCGTGAGGCAAGTGGAGCCGGGCGTCTATTCCGTGCTGCTCAACGGCGCGAGTTACGAAATTCGCCTGGCGCCGAGCTCGGAAGGCCTGGATGCCGAGACGCACGGGCGAACCCTCCGGGTGGAGGTCCGCGACCCCCGGGACACCAGCCGCGCTTCCCGCGCCTCCGTTGGATCGGGACGCCAGAACGTGAGTGCGCCCATGCCCGGCAAAGTCATCCGCGTCCTGGTGAACGCGGGCGATTCCGTGGATGTGGGACAGGGGCTGATCGTCGTGGAAGCCATGAAGATGCAAAACGAGATGAAGGCGGCGCGTCCCGGGCGCGTGACGGAAATCCGGGTGCAAGCCGGCGACACGGTGGGCGCGGGCGATACCTTGCTAGTGATTGAATAGATTTGGGGAATATTTAGTTTTGGAATGCATTCTGGGAGAATGAGAGTTGTCCCATTTTCGAGGATCTCTACGTGAGCCGTAGCCGAAGCTGGCTCGCCATTCCTCTAGTCGCGGCAGCCGTGATCATCATATGGGCGGCCAGCAAGAGGGCCGGTCCGCCCGAAGTGGATTTCGTGAAAGTCGCTCGCGAAATCCTGGTCAGCTCGCTGAATACGAACGGAAAAGTGGAACCTATCGAATGGATGCCCGTGCGCGCGGAGCGTTCCGGCGTGGTGACGCAGGTATATGTGAGCCGAGGTCAGCACGTGACGACGGACCAGCCCCTGGTGGAGTTGGATACGCGCGTGGCGAAGGCCGATCTGGCGAAGGCCCAAGCCGCGATTCAGGAAGCTAAGGCGCAGGAGCAAGTGTTGGCGCAGGGTGGGCGGGTGGCCGAAAGGCAGCAGATCGAATCGGACCTCGCCCGCGCGCGGCTCGATTTGGATGCCGCGCAAAAAAGCTATCAAGCGCTGGACCGCCTGCTCGCCAAGCAAGCCGCCACGCGACAGGAAGTGGATGCCGCCCGCCAGCTTGTGGATCAGCTCCAGTTAAGAATCCAGTCGCTCGAAAAAAACAAAGTGGCGCTCGTCACGGGTACCGACAAGCAAATCGCCAAAGCGCGTATACAAGAAGCGCAATCCGCCGCGGCGGTGGCGCAGAGCAATCTGGACCTCAGTGTTCTACGCGCGCCGATGGATGGAACCCTGTATGACTTCGACCTGAAGCAGGGCGCCTATGTGAATCCCGGCGATCTGATCGCTAAGGTGGGGCGCCTCGGTCAGGTGCGCGTGACCGTGTACGTGGACGAACCCGATTTAGGCAAGGTGCGCCAGGGCGAGCCGGTGGTCATCACTTGGGACGCCATGCCGGGCCATCAATGGAAGGGGCAAGTAGACAAGCTGCCGACGCAGATCGTGCCGTTGGGGACGCGCCAGGTGGGCGAAGTGGGATGCATCATCGAAAATCCGGATCGCGATCTGCTCCCCAACGCCAATATCAACGCGGACATTCAAGCCACCGTGGTGAACAATGCGGTCGCCATTCCGAAGGAAGCTATCCGGCGCCAGGATTCGGAAACCGGCGTGCTGCTGTTACAAGGCGATCGCGTGGTGTGGCGCAAGATCATCCTGGGCGTATCGAGCTATACCAAATCGCAGGTGCTTTCGGGATTGCAGGCCGGCGACGCGGTGGCGCTACCGTCGGAGAAGCTGATCCAGAACGGCTCGCGCGTACAACCGGTGTTTCAGTAGTGTGTGATTCGATAACTAGATGGGCGCCTCGGCTAAGCTCGAAATGAATTTGATTCCGGGTATGTTCTTACGCCTCAGTCGAGTGTCATTTGTGATGAACAAGTCAACTTGCGCAGCGGCCGCGCACGCCAATTGAATTGCGTCCGGCGGTGTGATCGTGCGGTCTTGTCGGATGATCGCGTAAGCCTCAGCAGCGTCCAAGTCAAAGGTGGAGACAGTTACTTGCGGAGAGGCAAACAACTCTCGGTATTGTTTCGCAAGTGCGCGGTCACCCCTCGATAGGGGCTTCACTAGAATTTCGCCAATTGTAATTGTGCTGGTGAAGAGGCGGTCGTTTCGTCTGAGCATTTCACGGCGGAGATCGTCAACCCTGTGCCCGTACTCCGGATGGTCCTCGAACAGGTAAACAAAAACGTTGGTATCCCAGAAGATGTTCGCCATGGTTCCTATCGACTGCTGGCACTGACATCCCAATTCATGCGGAGAGATCGAACGTACTCGTCGGCATCAGTATCGGCCCAAATCTCCTTGCCAAGTCCGCGCATTCGCAGGATCGGATCATCCTCCTCGCTCCTAGGTGTGGTCTCCGAGCAATATTCTTTTTCGTACCAGTCGAGCAGATAATGATACTTTTCCGGAAGCTCGTCGCGCTCGGGCACTATTTTGCCTTTGCGCAAAGGATGAGCCGTATCCGTGACGCGAAACAGCCGATAGGAATCATCGGTCAGCCGGTAGAACATTCGGTAACGTGCAGAATTCGGCGGCACGTTTGCCACATTATGCAAATAGATGTGGGGCTGGATGCCAGGCCTGAATTCGGCGGCCACCCGTTCCTCCTTAGCGCGATCGATAATTTCCCGGGGAGAAAACGAAACTCGTTCCGGATGCTCGCGATGTAAAAGGGCGAGCGCAACCCAAGCCTCATCGGCAACACGAATGACATTCTCTGAAGTCGGCACTATTACCTCCGAATTCAATATATACAGGTAAACTTGGTAAAGTCAAAAACTACTGGTATAACCGGCGCTCGCGGCGCATGAACGCCGGCACTTCCAGATCGTCCGGGATGGCCATGGGCGGGTGATCTTCCATGACAGGCTCGGCTTCGGGCTCGGGTTCCGGCGCGGGCCGCTCGTTGAAGTAGGACGATCCGGTGCTCAGGCCGCTTGAAAACAACGGCTCGGGAGAGGGAACCGGCGCGGGCGCGGCAGGCGGCGGCACCGGCGGCAAGTTCTGGAAGACTATTGGCTCTACCGGCACGGATTGCATCACCGGCTCGCGACGCTGCAGTTGCGGCAGGTTGTCGCGCTGGAACCCGGTGGCAATGACCGTAATCTTCACCGTATCCTTCAGCGATTCGTTCAGCACCACGCCGAAATTGATCTGCGCGTCTTCGTTGGCCGTGGCGCCGCGAATCAGGGAGCAGGCTTCGTTCACGTCGTGCAGGCTCAGCTTGCTCGAGCCGGTAATGTTGATCAACACACCACGCGCGCCCTTCACGCCGCCCTCCTCCATCAGCGGCGAACTGATGGCCTGGCGCGCGGCTTCGATCGATGCGTTTTCGCCCGAAGCCGTCGCAGTGCCCATCATCGCGTAACCCATGCCGAGCATGATCGCGCGGATGTCGGAAAAGTCGCGATTGATGAGACCGGGCGTTGTGATGATGTCGCTGATGCCTTGCACGGCCTGGCGCAAAATGTCGTCGGCGATGCGGAAGGCTTCAAAGAAGCTGGTGCCGCGCGGAACCAGTTCGAGCAGCCGGTCGTTAGGCACCGTGATCACCGTGTCCACCGTGCCACCGAGCTCGGAAAGCCCGCGGTCGGCCTGTTTCATCCGCCGCGGCCCTTCGAAGGCGAAGGGCTTCGTAATCACCGCCACGGTGAGCGCGTTTAATTCCTTGGCCAGTGACGCTACCACGGGCGCCGCGCCGGTTCCGGTACCGCCGCCCAGCCCCGCGGTCACGAAGACCATGTCGGCGCCTTCCAGCACCTCAATGATGCGCTCGGTATCTTCGAGCGCGGCTTGCCTGCCGAGCGCGGGATCCGAGCCGGCTCCGAGACCATTGGTCACCTTCGAGCCGATGGCCAGCTTATTGGGCACCTGCGACGCATTCAGCGCCTGGACGTCGGTATTCAGGATGTGAAACTCGACGCCCTGCAAGCCTTCGTTCATCATTCTGGCGACGGCGTTCGAGCCGCCACCGCCCACTCCCACCACCTTGATCTTGGTGCCGGCAAGAGCTTCTTCTTGTATGGCGAATTTCAATGCGTCCATGGACGTCTCCTCTGGCGATTCCTTGGATCGCCTGTACATCACCGAAACAACATCCCCATCAAACCGGGAGCTCTGCGCTTGCTCTCCCGATTACTTCTCAAGCGCGCCGAGTAGCGCGCCAACCCGGCGGCCGTGGCCCACACCGGATTGCAAAGATCGTCCGGCAAATCCTGGATGCCCTCCGGGATCGCGTTGCGGGCCGGGCAGTTCAGCACGCGTTCGGCCATGTCGCACATGCCGTTCAGCATCGCTCCCCCGCCGGCCAATAGAACGCCTTCCAAGAGCTTCTGCTCCATCCCGATGGTCACCAGTTCCGATCCCACGTGGATGAAAAGCTCTTCGGCGCGCGCTTCCAGGATTTCGTTCAACTGCCGGCGCGGAGCTTCGCGCGGCAGGCGGCCTTCGTTGGACGGCACTTCGATGTAACTGTTGTCGGACGTCAGGCCCAGCATGGCGCAGCCGTACTCGATTTTGAGGCGCTCGGCGTCGTCATACTGCACGGTCAGCCCGACGGCCACGTCGCGCGTAAAATGATCGGCCGAGATCGCCAGGCTGCGCGCCAGCAGAACCGCTTCTCCGTCGTAGACCACCAGGTCCGTGGATTGTTTGCCGATGTCCACCACCGCGACGCCGCGATTGCGGTCATCGCGATTCACCGACGCGTAAGCGGTGGCCACCGGCTCAAACATCGATTCTTCGACGGCATAGGACGCCTGGTGAACGGCGTGGAGAATTGCGTAGTGCTCCTGTTCGGAGCAGGTGACCATATGGACGTTGGCTTCCAGGCGCGAGCAGATGGATCCGCGCGGATAGCGTTTGCCGGCGCGGCCGTCGAGGGTGAAATCCTGCGGGAACAGATGCAGGATCATGCGGTCTTCTTCCAAGCGCACGTGCTCGCTGCGCGCCACCGCATATTCCATGTCGTCGAGGGTGACCGGGCGCGGGCGCCCGAATTCATAAATTCCCCGGCTGTTGATGCCTTCGATGCCCGATCCCCCGATGCCCACCACTAGCGCATCCACGGCCACTCGTGCCTGCGCTTCGGCCTGCTGCACCACGGCGCGCACACAGGTGGTGACGGCTTGCTGGTCCGCCAATCGGCCTTTGCTCCAGCCATCGGAGGGGACTTCGCTGTGTCCGCCATAGCGCAAGCGGCCGTCTTCGATGAGCAAGATGAGGCAGCGGGTGCGCGAGCTTCCCAGGTCCAGACCCACCGCGGCCTGCGGCTTATTGGCCATTCCGCGGGCTCTCCAGGCCGGTAATGCGGTCGTCGAGCCGCAAATCGAACGTACTCGCCTGCGGCATCTTGCGGTGAATGTCGGGATAATGATCGAGGAAGTTCCTCAGGCGCGAAGAAAAATTGCGATCGCCGAGCATGAGCAGCACGGCGTCGCCGCCGGCCTTTTCGGTGATCTTCAGGTCGTCCAGATCGGAAGCGTCCACTTCCGAGACGTTGCCGGCCAGCGGCCCCAGATCGCGCATCAGACGCTTCATCCGCCGCACGCGAACGCTGCGCTTTTCCTGGTTCTCGGTGCCCATTACACCGGATAAAACAGGGAGCTGGAAAGATGCTTTGACGGGCGGATCGAGAATCACGCCGTCATCGTCGATCAGCGCCCAGCGCAACATGCTCTCGGCGGGCAGCCGGATGAAGGCCACGGGTTTGCGTTCGGTGATTTGCACGATCACCCGGTTCGGCCAGATCCTGGCCACCGAAGCGTCGTGCACCCAATGCACGCCCAGCAATTGCTTACGGCGCGCGGCGAGCGGGAACAGATACAAGCTGCGGCCGTAATCGAGATCGAAGAGGCGCAGAATGTCGCGCCGTGAGGCGTACTTGACGCCGAGTAGCTGCAGGTTGGGACTTTCCAGTCCATAATCGGGAGGGCCGGGCAAAAAAAATCGCGGATCGCGAATCAGAAAGCGCTCGAAACTTTCCGAAGCCCAGATGCAGCCGCTCAGCACGACGCCGGCCGCAATGGCGATGCCGCCGTAGCGCACCAGAAGCTGGACCGGCAGCGTCCGGCGGTTCCTGGGGCTTCGGGCGGACGATTCCGGCGGCACCTACGCGGCCTCCCGCAGCTTTTCCAAAAGCAGATCGCCCGCCTGCCAAACGTTGCCGGCGCCGAGCGTGAGGACGACATCCTCCGCACGCACCTTTTCGAGCACCGCGCTGACCGCTTGCGGAATCGTGCCCGCGTAATGCACGCAGCGATGGCCGAACTCGCGAATCCGGCCGGCGAGCGCGCGACCGCTGACGCCTTCGATGGGCGCCTCCGAAGCTGCATAGATATCGAGCACATAAACCACGTCGGCTTGATGGAAGCTTTTCGCGAATTCGTCCATCAGGTGCTGGGTACGCGTGTAGCGGTGGGGCTGAAAGATGACGAGAACGCGGCGAAACCCGCACAACTGCGCCGCGGCGAGCGTGGCGCGAATCTCGGTGGGGTGGTGGCCGTAATCATCGATCACGGTGACCCCGCGCGCCTGTCCGCGCGTCTGAAAGCGGCGGTCGACGCCCGAGTAGCTCGCCAGAGCTTCGCGAATCGATTCCAGCTTGACATCGAGTTCCAGGCCCACGGCGATGGCGGCCGTCGCATTCAAAACGTTGTGGACGCCGGGAACGCGCAGGTGAAATGTTCCGAGATCGTGCCCGCGCGTGCGCACCGAAAACCGGCTTTCGAACGCACGGCAGTCCACGTCGGCGATGTGCAGCGTAGCCTGCGGGCTGCGCCCGTAGGTGATCACCCGGCGGTTCACCAACGGCAGAATTTGCTGGACGTTCTCGTCGTCCAGGCACAAAACAGCCGCGCCGTAAAACGGGACCTTCTGAATGAATTCGAGAAACGCCGCGCGAATCTCCGCTATCGAAGAGTAGTGGTCCAGGTGCTCGCGATCGATGTTAGTAACTACGGCCAGGATCGGGCTGAGCTTGAGGAACGAGCCGTCGCTTTCGTCCGATTCCACCACCAGAAAATCGCTGTGGCCCACGCGCGCGTTGGAGCCTCCCATGGAGGCGGCCTTTCCGCCGACCACGACTGTGGGATCGAGCCCCGCGACATTCAGCACCGCGGCCGTCATGGACGTCGTGGTGGTTTTGCCGTGGCTACCGGCGATGGCGATGCCGTACTTCAGTCGCATCAGCTCGGCCAGTAGCTCGCCGCGCGGGATCACCGGGATCATCAGGCGCCGCGCTTCCAGCACTTCCGGATTGCGTGCGTCCACCGCCGAACTCACCACGATGGCTTTGGCGCCCGAAACGTTTTCCGCCGCGTGACCTTCGTAGATGCGCGCGCCGAGGGAAGCGAGTCTTTCGGTGGTGGGGCTCAGCTTCAGATCCGACCCGCTGATGCGATATCCCAAATTCAGCAACACCTCGGCGATGCCGCTCATGCCAATGCCCCCGATTCCGACGAAGTGCAGGTGTTGCGGCTTGAAAAACATTTTAATCCTGTATTGTTTCGGCTTTCAAGTACATTGTCAACCGGAAACCGCCTCTTCGAGCACCTGGGCCGCGCGCCGGGCCGCACCGGGATGCGCAAAAGAGCGCGCTCGCTCGCTCATGCGATGCAGCAATTCCGGATGCGTGCGCAATTTTTCCACTTCTTCGAACAGCCGCCCGCCGTCCATTTCGCGGTCCAGCACCAACACCGACGCTCCGGCTTTCTGAAACGCTTCGGCGTTGCGAAGCTGGTGGTCGTCGGCGGCGGCGGGGAGCGGAACCAGGATGGAAGGCTTCCCGGCAGCGGCCAATTCGGCCACGGCTCCGGCGCCGGCGCGGCAAATCACCAGATCGGCGCGCGCGAATGCCGCGGGCATATCGTCGATGAAGGGCGCTACTTCCCCTTCGATCCCACTGCCGGCAAATTTTTGCGCGAGCGGCCCGTGCGCCGCGGCACCGGTTTGGTGGATGAATCGGACCGGGCAGCGGGTCTCGCGGAAATATTTCCAACTGCCGGCGGCCGCTTGGTTCAAGGTTCGCGACCCCTGGCTGCCGCCGGTGATCAGAACCGTCATCTTAGATTCGCGCGGTTTGGGCGGAATCTGGAAAAATTCGCTCCGCACGGGCAGGCCGGTAATCTCCGCTTTCCCCGGCGGGAAGTAGCGCGCGGCATCGGGAAAACTCAGCAGGGCGCGGCGCACGAACCGGCCGATCTTGCGATTCGTTAGGCCCGGCATCGCATTCGGCTCCATCACCACCAACGGCGTCTTGTTCCATAGCGCCGCCAGTACCACGGGACCGGCCGCGTAGCCACCCAGGCTGAAGACCGCCGCAGCGCCGTGCTTCTCGATCAGCTTCCGCGAGCGAATCACGCTCCAAGGGAGCTGCGCGAGCGAGCGAATCTTGCGTATCGTCCCCACGCGGTTCAATCCGCCGATCTCGATGAATTCCAGCGGAAAGCCCGAGGGCGGCACGAGCTTCGCTTCAAAACCGGTGCGCGTGCCGATGAACACGGATTGATGGCCGTCTTGCGCGAGCTGGCGCGCCACCGCCAGCAGCGGCATCACGTGGCCGCCGGTGCCCCCTCCGGCCATCACGATTGTCGCCATCCCTGTGCCAGACGTTGCTTCATGGACGTCCCCAAACGCCTCTCAATACCCGGAGCGTTCGCTCACGCTCAACAGAATCCCCAGACAGATCAGCGTGCTCATGAGCGAGCTGCCGCCGGCGCTGATCATGGGAAGAGGAATGCCTTTGGTCGGCCCCATTCCCAGCACCACGCTCATATTGATGAGCGCCTGAATCACAATGGAGGAGGTGACGCCGAGCGCCAGATAACGGCCGAAATTGTCGCTCGCCACCCAATACAGTTGCATCCCGCGCCACAAGATGATCAGAAAACCGGCGAGAATCGCGCAGCAGCCCCATAGCCCCAGCTCTTCGCCGATGACGGCGTAAATAAAGTCCGTGTGGGCTTCGGGCAAATACAAAATCTTCTGTTTTCCCTGCATCAACCCCAGACCGAGGGTGCCACCGCTGCCGACCGCGATCTTGGATTGGCGCACCTGGTAGCTCGCGTCGCGCGTGGTGACGGATTGGCTGATGTATTTTTTGATGCTTCCGTCCGGATCGACGATGTCGAGGTATTGGTAGTTCGGATCGAAGAAACCGACGATGCGCGCCATGCGGTAAGGTTTCGAAGCGACGAATCCCACAGCCAGCAGCAGCCCGACGGCCACCGCGCCAACAACAAATTTGCGTTCCAACCCCGCGACGTAGAAGACTACGGCGGCGGGAACGATCAGCACCACGGCCGTGCCCAGATCGCCTAGCCCAACGGTCGCGGCCAGCACCGCCAACGCAAGGCAAGCCGCGGCGATCGTGCGGCGTGTGTTGATAGCCTCGCGTTTTTCCGCGACGAACCAGGCGAAGAAGACAATCAGCGCCGGTTTGGCGAATTCGGAAGGCTGCAGCGTTCCGATGCCTTCCAGGTGGAACCAGCGATGCGTTCGGCTGTCAGTGAAAAACACCAGGAGTTGGAGGAACAGCACCATGCCGAGCGATCCGAACGCCCAGCCGGGACTCTGCAATATGCGGTAATCGCGCCGCTTGAAGAACATCAGCGCGATGAAGGAGAACACCGCCCAAACAAGCTGGTGCGCGGCGTAATAATAGCTTTCATGGATGTGCGGGTTGAGCTGCGCGGCCACCGAAGACGCGCTGTAGACCATCACCAGGCCCGCGCCCACCATGGCGACCACGGTTCCAAACAACAGCCAATCCGATTTCAACTGCTGCGCCATCTAGCGGGTCTCCTTCGCTAAGCCGTTTACCAGATCTTTGAAGACGCGGCCGCGATGCTCGAAACTATCGAACTGGTCGAAACTGGAGCAAGCGGGCGCGAGCAGGACGGTGTCGCTGGCTGAAGCCGATCGCGATGCCTGTTCGATGGCTGCGGCGAGCGTGCCGCACCGCAGAACGGGAACGGAGGCGCCCAACTGGCTTTCGATCTTCGCGGCTGCCGCTCCGATGAGGAGCGCGGCGCGGGCTTTGGCGCGCAACGGTTCGCGCAGAACCGTATAGTCGCTGCCTTTGTCTTTGCCGCCCAGGATAATCCACAGACCGCCAGGGAATGCGTCGATGGCTTTGAGCGTGGCATCGACGCTGGTGGCTTTGGAATCGTTGTAATAGGCCACGCCCGCGATTTCCCGGACGAATTCCAGGCGATGCTCGACCGGCGCGAATGTGGC
The DNA here is from genome assembly GCA_030039005.1 of Bryobacteraceae bacterium. Next base: position 12,641 of record JASHQT010000200.1, on the reverse strand, counting down.
GGCAGCCCGGGCGATTTGGTCGCGAGTGGCGCCCGCGCGCCGCGCAATCAGCGCCGCGGCCATCACGTTTTCGTAGTTGTGCCGTCCGCGCAGCTTAAGATCGCGAACGTTGAGAAGCTCGGCGCTCTCCATTCGAACCAAGTCGCCATCCAGCCACGCGCCCGATACCGGGTGCGTGCCGCTGAACCAAACGGCCTGGGCTTGCGTGCGCGTAGCGAAGCTAACGGTGACGGCGTCGTCGGCGTTCAGCACGGCGAGATCTTCGCCGCTCTGCGTCTCGAATAGACGAGCCTTGGCGTTTTCGTAGTTCCGGAAAGTATGATGCCGGTCCAGATGATTCTGGGTCACATTCAGACACGCCGCGATATCGGCGCGAAACGTTTCGATGGTCTCCAGTTGAAAGCTCGAAAGCTCCAGCACGTTCCATTGATCCGGCCGCGATGTCTCGACCATACCCGCCGGCGCTGCGCCGATGTTACCGCCCACCTGGCAGGCGATGCCTGATTCGCGAAGAATGTGACCCGTTAAAGCCGTGGTGGTTGTTTTCCCGTTGGTCCCCGTGATACCTATCGTCGGTCCTTGAAGATACGGGGCGGCCAGCTCCAGTTCGCCGGTCACCGGTACGCCGCGCGCGCGCACCGCGTCAAGAATATTGAGATCGGCCGGCACACCCGGCGAAATCACCACCAGCTCGGCGTCGCGAAACGCTGCTTCGTTTTGAGGCTCGATACTCACTCCCTCGACTTCCCCTTTCGCTTTCTCGTCCACTGCTCGAACGATCGCTCCCTCGCGCCGCAGCAGCTTCACCGCGGCGATGCCCGAGAGTCCCATCCCCACCACCGTCACGCGCCTTCCCGCAAGCTGCCGCATTGTTATCGCAGCTTCAACGTCGTCAACGCGAACAGCGCCATTACGAGTCCCGCGATCCAGAAGCGGGTGATAATTTTCGATTCCTGCCAGCCGAGCTGTTCGAAATGATGATGGATGGGCGCCATCTTGAAGATCCGTTTCTTGCGCAATTTGTAACTGCCCACCTGCAAAATCACCGACAGCGCTTCGATCACGTACACGCCACCGATGAACAGCAGCAGAATCTCCTGTTTGATCAAGACCGCCACCACGCCCAGCGCGCCGCCCAGTGCGAGCGATCCCACGTCGCCCATGAAGATCTCGGCCGGATGCGCGTTGTACCACAGAAACCCGAGCGATGCTCCCACCATGGAGCTGCAAAAGATGGTCAGCTCGGCGGCGCCGGGCAAGCGCGCCAGGTCCAGATATTGGGCGAACTGCGCGTGGCCGGTGACGTAAGTAAGCGCGGTCATGGCGAAAGAAGCGATCAGCATCAGACCGATGGCCAGGCCATCCAGACCGTCCGTCAGGTTCACTGCGTCCGACGAGCCCACAATCACCAGAATCATGAATCCGAAAAAGAAGACAAACGCGAGCGGGTACGTGTACCAGTTGCGCAGCATCGAATCGATCAGCAGGTCCGGCTTGAAGGACTTGAAAAACGGCACGTTCATGCTGGTGGAGTAAGCCTTCTGCGCGTGCAGCGTGAGCAGCATGAAACCCACCATCAGCGCGGCCAGGACCTGCAATCCGAATTTCTGCTTCACCGTCAGGCCGAGATTCTGCTTGCGCCGGATCTTGGCGTAGTCGTCCCAGAAGCCGATCAGCCCGAAACTCACCAGGCTGAACATCGCGATCCACACGTAAGGGTTGATCAGATTGGCCCAGAGCAGCGTGGGAATGATGATCGAGATGATGATCAGAATCCCGCCCATGGTGGGTGTGCCGGCCTTCTTCATGTGCGATTTCGGACCGTCTTCGCGAATGTATTGGCCGATCTGAAACTCCCTCAGCTTGTGGATGAGCCACGGCCCCAGCGCCAGGCACAGAAACAGCGAAGTGAGCGCCGCGGCCGCGGTCCGGAAGGTCGTGTACTGGAACACGCGAAACGGCGTGAAGTGATGAAACAGCCTTTCGTAAAACAGCCAATAAAGCATCTTCTAGGTAACAGCCCACAAAACGGAGTACCGTGGCATAGCGGTTATTGAATCGCGGGCGCCTCCGCACCCTTTGCCGGCTGGTTGGGCCGCGCCAGAAACTTCTCCAGGGCATGCTCGACGTGAGTGCCTCGCGAACCCTTGAACAAAATGACGTCGCCAGGGCGCGCGATCCGTCGCAGGCAATCGCCCGCTTCTTCGGCGCTGGCGAAAAAAAACGCGGCGTCTACTGCCAGGCCCGCCTGCCTCGCTGCGTCCACAAGGTGACAAGCCTCGCCGCGTATCCCCACAAGCACATCAATTCCACTCCTCGCGGCGTAGGTTCCCACGTCGCGATGGAGGGACTCGGACCAACGCCCGAGCTCGAGCATCTCCCCGAGCACGGCGATGCGCCGCCGCGCCAGCGTCTCCCGCAGCACGTCGATCATGGCGCGCGCCGCATCGGGATTGGAGTTGTAGCAATCGTTCAAAATCGTAATGCCGTCGTGAACCAGCCGCTGGCCGCGCATGGCAGCCGCGGCGAGATTCTTCACGGCCCCCGTGAGCTGCGCCGGATGAATGCCATAAAGGGAAGCCACGGCGAGACCCGCCAATATGTTCAACACACTGTGCCGCCCGAGCAGCTCGCTTTCAAACTGCGTTTCGCCCACGCGAAAACTGACGCCGCGATCCGTGAGATGGACATCTTCAGCGCGGAAATCGGCGTCCAGGCTCAACCCGAAAGTAATCGTCCGGCCGGGATGTATTTCAGCAAAGCGGCTGACCAGCCGATCATCGGCGTTGAGGACGGCGATGCCGTCGGGCGGCAGGGATTCGATCAGCTCGCGCTTGGCGGCCGCGACGCCTTCGATGGAATCGAAATTCTCCACGTGCGCGTGGCCGACGTTGGTCACGACGCCGATGCGTGGCCTGGCGATGGAGCACAATTCGCGGATTTCGCCCGCGTGATTCATGCCCATTTCGAGCACCGCGACGCGCGCATCGCCTGGCAATCGCAGGATCGAAAGAGGAACGCCGATGTTGTTGTTGAAGTTTCCGATGGTTTTGCCGACCGGCATTGCGTACGCCAGCAACGATGTAACAACGTCCTTGGTGGAAGTCTTGCCCGCGCTGCCTGTGACGCCGACTACTTCGCCGCCCCAACGCCCGAGCGCCCACACCGCCGTCTGTTGTAACGCCGCGAGCGTGTCTGGAACCACCAGCACGGACCCGGGCTTTGCTTCGTTGGCTACGGCGCCCACCGCGCCCTTACGCAGAACCTCGTCGACGTACGCGTTTCCGTCGTGATTGGGACCGCGCAGGGCGAAGAAGAGGTCGCCCGGGGCGACGGTGCGTGAGTCAATACTCCAGCCCGTTACGCGAGCATCGCTCCCGACGGTGAGCCCCAATGCGTGCGCTACTTCGTCCAACGTAAACTCCATCGGTCCAACCTAGACTTCAACCCCTGCCTAAACTCCATCGCCCGCGTATCCCAGTTCCCGCAGCACGTCGCGCGCCACTTCGCGATCGTCAAAATGAATGACGCGATCCTTCAACACTTGATACGTTTCGTGGCCCTTCCCAGCCAATATCACGATATCTCCCGCACGCGCCTCCCGGAGAGCCGCGCCGATGGCCTTGGCGCGATCCGGTTCGATGGTGTGCGGTGTGTCAAAACGGCGAAGCCCGACCAAGGCATCATTCATGATCGCGATCGGATCTTCCGAGCGCGGATTATCCGACGTGAGCACCACGTAATCGCTCAATCCGGCCGCGGTTTGCGCCATCAGGGGACGCTTAGCGCGGTCGCGATCGCCACCGCAGCCGAGGAGCGTGATCACGCGCTTCGGTTTCAGCTCACGCGCCACCGAGATCACGTTGCGCAGCGCGTCGTCGGTGTGGGCGTAATCCACTACGATCAGAAACGGCTGGCCCTGCCGCACCCGTTCGAAGCGCCCGGGCACGCGAGGCGACGCGGCAATCGCGCGCGTGATCACTTCCCAATCCAAGCCGTAGCTGAGCGCGGCGCCGCAGGCGGCCAGAATGTTATAGGCGTTAAATTTTCCTACTAACGGCGACGTCAATTGCACGCGCTCGCCGCCGTACTGGACGGTAAAGCGGATACCCTCGAAATTCATTTCGAGCGACGAGGCGCGCAGATCGGCGCCCGGGTCAAATCCGTAGCGCAAGGTGTGGCCCACTGGCGCGATCCGGCGGCCGTACTCGTCGTCCGAATTAATCACGGCCCACTCAGGGGCTTCCGTTCCCTGGGGTGCAAACAGAAGTCGCTTGGCGGCGAAATAGTCTTCCATGGTGCGGTGAAAATCCAGGTGATCGCGCGTGAGGTTCGTAAAAACAGCGGTGTGAAATCGAATTCCGTAGACCCGTCCCAAGGCCAGCGCGTGGGACGAGACCTCCATTGTGACATGAGTTCCGCCGGCCTGCTCCAGTTCCTGAAATAGGCGATACAAGTCGAGCGATTCAGGCGTGGTATTCACGGCTGGCCGCACCTGGCCCGCGAGCCGATACTCGATGGTTCCGACCATCGCCGTGGTGATCCCGGCGGCGCGCAATACGGCATCGATCAGGAAGCTGGTGGTGGTCTTGCCGTTAGTCCCCGTTACGCCCGTCAATTTGAGCCTCTGCGCCGGATCGCCAAAGAAGTTCCGCGCGGCCAGCGCCAGCGCGTGGCGGCCGTGTTCCACTTCAATCCAGGCTCCCACGAACCCTTGCGGAGCCTCCAGTTCGCTCACCGTGGCGGCGGCGCCCTTTTCTTTGGCTTGCTGCGCGAACGCACGGCCATCGGCCCGCGCGCCGGCAAATGCGAAGAAAAGAAATCCGGGCTGCACGCGGCGCGAATCGTACTCCAGCCCCATCACCGGCATTTTCCCCAAATCCCCCGGAAGCTCCTTCCTGAGCCGCACGCCCTGGAGGACTTCTTCCACTGTCATGGCGCAATCGCTAGCGCCCGAACTGGACGCGAACCTGCTGACCGGAAGGCAAAATGGCGCCGGCTTCGGGAAACTGTGCGCGCGCGATGCCACTGCCGGTGAATTCCACCGGTATGCCTAGCGCGGCGGCTCGCTCAATCACGTTGCGTACGGTCTCTCCCTGAAAATTCGGCACGCGCGGCCCGGAGAAATCCTGCCCCGTGCTGGTAGCCTGCTTCGAAAAAAGCCGCTGGTCCAAAGCGCTGTTTGCGGAGGCCGCCGGTCGGTCGTCGGCGGCGACGGCATCTCCCGCTTGGACCAGCGGGGGAGGGATGGAAGAACCAAGATCGGCGATCGCAACATCGTTCTCGTCGGCTGTCCCGTTGTCGTCGGAAGGAACCATCTCAGGTAAATCTTTTGGCACGTCCATTTCGCGCAACCCGGCGGCGGCCACTTCGCGAAACACGGGTGCGCTGGTCGGCCCGCCGTAGCCCACCGTGCCTTCGGTGTCGTTGATGGTGACCACAATCACGATTCTCGGATTGGTGACGGGTGCGAATCCCATGAATGACGCATTGTACTTGTGTGTGTACTCATGAATGCGGTTATCGTAAATCTGCGCCGTCCCCGTTTTGCCGGCCGACGTATACCCAATCAGACGCGCGTACTTGTGCGCGGTTCCATACGGCTTAATCACCACGCCTTCCATCATGCTGCGCATCGTGATGGCGGTTTCGGGCTTCAGAACGCGAACGGGCGGCGCCTTGGGCGCATCCATCAGCAGCCGCGGTTTCACCAGCAGCCCGCCGGTCGCGATCACGCCGCAAGCCTGCGCCAGTTGCAAGACGGTGACGCCGATTTCGTGCCCCATGGCGACGGATCCGATGGAGCTTTTCTGCCATAGCCGGAGGGGCCGCACCATTCCGGCCGATTCGCCGGGCAGCGCAATGCCGGTTTTGTGGCCGAATCCGAAACGGCGAATGTATTTGTAGAGGTTCTTGTCGCCCACTTGCAGCCCGATGTTGATGGCCCCGATGTTGCTGGAACGCGCCAGCACGTCGGCCATGGAGAGCGCGGCGTAGCGACTGTGGTCGTGAATGACGCGGCCGAACAGGTTGATGCTTCCGTTACCGCAGTTGATCATGGACTCGGGGCGCAGGTTGGTGGTCTCGAGCGCGGAGGAAAGCGTGATGACCTTGTACACTGAACCGGGCTCGAACGGCGCTGAGACCGCCAGATTCTCGCGGTTGGAGAGCTTGCCGGGCTCGGGTGGTTCATTCGGATCAAACGTCGGGACGTTGGCCATGGCCAGGATGTCGCCGGTCCGCGGATCCATGGCCACCAGGCTGCCGGATTTGGCATGATGCAGCGCCACCATTTTCGCCAGTTCCTGCTCGGCGACGAACTGGATGCGCGAGTCGACGGTTAGCCGCACGTCCTGGCCCGGTTGCGGCTCGTCCTCGACTTGCGATGCGAACCCGCGCCGGCGCACGTCTTCGGTGACCAGCACTTCGCCCGGATGGCCGGCCAGTTGGTCGTTCATGCTTTGCTCGATGCCGGCGTTGCCCTGCTCGTCGAAATCGACGCTGCCGATGACGTGCGCGGCGAGCGACTTGTTGGGGTAATAGCGCTGGCTCTCAGTGCGAAATTCGATCCAATCCAGGTCCAGGCCACGCAGGCGCTTGGCCTCCTCAGGCGTGATCTTGCGCTTCACCCACAGGAAGCCGCGATGATCGTCCACGGCCATCTTCATCTTGCCCAGCAGTTCGTAGGAATCGAGATTCAGGACCTTGGAGAGAATGTCGGCGGCCACGGAGAGGTCCGGCACGCGCAACGGGTCGACGACCACCGATTCGGCGGGCAGGCTCATCGCCAGGCGCTGTCCGTAACGGTCCAGAATCGCGCCGCGCGGCGCGCGGATTTCCTCCTCTTTCTGCTGCTGCTCGCGCGCCATTTCGGCGAACTTGGAATGCTGGATCACCTGGAGCTGGACGAGCCGGGCGGCGATCAGCGCGGCCCAGAGGAAGGCCACGCGAACCAGAATGTGGACACGTTTTGTCGCCAGGGGATCCATGTATCAGTTCCTGAGGCCCCGCTCCCTTACGGTCGCGGCTCGGTTACTTCTTCGCTAATATCTGCTCGCTCTTATTGCTTTCCAGGTAAACCACGGCTTCCGGCGCCGGGTCGATGAAGCGCTGATCGCGCGCCAGCTCCTCCAGACGGGCCGGGCTCAGCAGCTTGGTTTCCTGGAGTTCGAGCGCGGCGCGATCCAGCTCCAGCCGCTGCCGCTCCTGGCGCAAGGCTTCCATCTTGTATCCCGCCATCAGGCGATTCAGCGTGGGAAGCAGCAGCGCAATCACTATGGCCGCGAAGGCGAGTGACGAACCAATCAGGCTCCAGCAGATTTTGCGCGCCGCCGGGTCCACCTCGCGCAGGACGCGCGAATTGTCGATGCGCTTGACATAGAGGAAGACATCCTCGTTGGGAAACGCGGGAATCTCGAACGGATCTTCATCGGCCAGATAACGCGGCCGCGCGTCTCCCCCGCCCGGGAAGCGCGTGAACCGATCCACTCTACTTGCGAGAGTTGCCATCTATTTTTCTCTCAATCACTTCATCTCCAGCGCACGGAGCTTGGCGCTCCGTGAAGGAGGGTTAATTGCAATTTCCTCTGACGACGGCCTGACTACGTGCTTGGTAAGGATCTCCGCCCGTTGCGCGCGCGCCAGTGCCTGAAAGCTTTGCTTGACCTTGCGATCTTCGAGCGACATGAACGACAGCACGGCGATGCGTCCGCCGCTTTTCACCAAATCCGGCGCGCTGGCGAGCAACTGGTCCAACTGGCCTTGCTCGTCGTTCACCGCCATGCGCAGGGCCTGAAAGGTCTGCGTGGCCGGATGGATTTTGCTCGTTCGGGGCACGGCCATTTCGATCACGCGCGACAGTCGCTGTGTCGTGTGGATCGGCCGCGCCCGAACGATTGCTCTGCTGATTCTCCGCGACCTCCTTTCCTCGCCGAGCCGGAAAATGAGGTCGGCAAGTTGCTTTTCTGGTGTAAAATTCACGATCTCGTCCGCGGTCAGCTCCTGGCTGCGATCCAAACGCATGTCCAAGGGCCCGTCCGCCATCAGCGAAAATCCGCGCTCGGGATTCGTCAACTGATAACGGCTTACGCCCAGGTCCGCCAGCAGCCCGTCCACGCGCTCGATGCCGAACTCCGCCAGCCCGGAGCGCAATTCCGAAAACGCTCCCCGATGAAAACGGATTCGATCCGCCCAGCGTGAAGTGTTCAGTTTCGCCTGCTCCAGCGATTCGGCGTCGCGATCGTTGGCAATCACGAAACCGCTCGACAATTTCTGCGCAATCGCACTTGTATGCCCGCCCAAACCCGCAGTGGCGTCCAGGTAAATGCCGTCCGGCCGAATGGCCAGATATTCCAGGCATTCGCGGAGCATCACCGGGACGTGCATACATAATCGCTACTTGAATCCCTTCTGCTTCGCCGCTTTCAACTTCTCCGCCAGCATGTCCTTGGCCTGCTGCTTGCGCGCTTCGTACTGGGTTTTCGAGTAAATATTCACCGCCCCGAGCGTGCAATCCAGACGCACTTCCTGGTTTTCGAGCTCCAGGCCACGGCGCAAATCCGTGGGCAACGTCAATCGGCCTTGCCCATCGATCTTCGCTTCAGCGCCGTAATCGTTCGCGATAAACGCCACAGCTTCCGCTGCGTCAGGATTCTCGATGGACAGCTCTTCCAGAATTTTTTCGTTTCCCTTCCATACGGAAATCGGGTAGATTCGAGCTATGCGGTTGTCCACGCTGGTCACGAAATATTTCTCATCCCCGATCCCCGCAAAATACTGCTGCACTTCCACGGGAAGCTTAAGCCTGCCCTTGTCGTCAATGTGGGCCGAAAAGAAGCCGCGAGGAGGCTCCACGGGCGCGGTTTGAGGCTTTTCGTCCACTTTTGTCCTTGTTTGGCCACTTTCGGCCTTGAATGGATTTTGCCACGACTCTGAAAAGGATTGCAAGAATTATTTCTGCTTACCCTTGGCAGAGGAATGGTTTGGCGATGCCACCACTAAGCATTGGGGGATTCCCTAGGTGACCCCCTCCATGTACGACCTCGATCCCGGAAAGGCCTTCCCTGAGGTCGTGCGAATGGTGGTGGAGATTCCGAAGGGGTCCAGCAACAAATACGAATACGACCGGGAGCTGGGTGCCTTCCGCCTGGACCGGGTTTTGTATTCTCCCGTACATTATCCCGGCGATTATGGCTTCATCCCGGGGACTCTAGCGAGCGATGGCGATCCGATGGATGTTTTGGTCCTGGTAGAGGACCCCACGTTTACCGGGTGCGTGGTCGAGGTGCGGCCGATCGGAGTCCTGAACATGGTGGATCAGGAACAGAATGACCAGAAAATCATCGCGGTGCGCAATCGCGACCCGGTCTACCAGCAGGTTCACACACTGGACCAGATCTATCCACACCTGCGCCGCGCGGTGGAGCACTTCTTCAACATCTACAAAGAATTAGAGGGCCGCGAGACGAGCACGCTGGGCTGGGGCGATCCGATTGAGGCGAGGAATGTGATCGTGGAAAGTCGGAGAGCTTATTTAGCGAAGCACGGAAGCTGAGGCCGGGGGCTTTTCGCTCAGCCGGATGATCGCGGCCGCCGACATGAACTTCACTGCGGCGTTCGAGTTCGACAGGTTCTCTTCGAGTTTCGGAATGGCGTCGGTATTGCCGCAGCGCCCCAGCGCTTTGGCAGCGGCGGCCTTTTCGGCCCACGTCTTGGCGTCGGTAGAGGACGTTTCCAGCAGCTTAAAGGTTTGGGCGTCACAGTCCTGAGCCAGAAGGTTGAGCGCTTGCATCCGGGCAGCGGACGCACCGCCTTTGAAAACCTGCTCGGTCGCGAGGACCCCAATGTTGAACGGGCCGAGCAACGCCCCCGAAGCCGACTTGGCGCTGATGATGGCCATCTCCCTGCGATCGTAACGCAGACGATCGGCGCGGTGGAGCGCGCCTTTGACGCCGCCATCGGTGGCCACCTGCTGGCCGGCGACAACGTCCTCGATGAATCCCCGGCCGGTTTTGTCGCCCATGTCCCACAGCGCTTGTGCAGCGGCAAATCCCACTTCACCCGATGGATCGTCAAGCGCCGCGCGCAGCGCGGGAATCGACTGGCGCGATTTCATCTCGCCTAGTTCGGCCGCGGCCGTGGCGCGAATCAACAAATCCTTGTCGTCCTTCAGCGCCGCTTCCACCAGCCGGATGGCCTCTGGGTCAAGCCCGATGGATCCGGTGGCGGTGACCGCCTGCCGCCGGTCCAACGGATTGGTTTCGGCGAGCCCGCCCTTCAGCACGTCCCAGGCGGTCTTCTCCGGCTGCGCCAGTGCGCAGGCGACGGGGACGAGCAAAAGGAGTGTGAGCTTACTTGACAACAATGTTTACCAGTTTATCGGGAACCACAATTACTTTCAGCACCTGCTTGCCATCGAGCAGCGGCTGAATCTTGGTGTCGGCGAGCGCCAGCTTTTCGAGCGACTCGCGCGGCGTGCCGAAGGCGACGTTGACGCGCCCGCGCAATTTGCCGTTCACCTGGATCACCACTTCGGCCTCTTCTTCGCGCGCGAGGTCAGAATCGAACACAGGCCAGGCGTGATGGAAAACGGGACCTTCGCGGCCCTGCTCCTCCCACAGCTCTTCGGCGAGATACGGCGCGAAGGGCTCCAGCATGAGTGTCAACTTTTCCAACACTTCAGACATCACGGGCGCCGACAGATCCTTCTCGACGTCGGTCAACACATTCATTAAACCCATCAACGCCGCAATCGATGTATTGAAATGCCAGCGGCCTTCGAAATCGTCGGTGATCAGCTTCAGCGTCTGGTGGAGTTTGCGCAGCGCTGTCCTATCGGAGGCCGTGGGCTCGGCAGCCCCTGAGCCGACGTTGCGCGTCACAAAGCGATAGACGCGGCTCAGGAATCCGTAGGCGCCGTTCGCGCCGGCGTCGGTCCAATCCATCTCTTTTTCGGGCGAGGTGGCGAACAGTTCGAACACCCGGCCGCTGTCGGCGCCGTAACGCTCCACCATTTCATCCAGGCTCACTACGTTGCCGCGCGATTTCGACATCTTGGCCCCGTCCTTGATCACCATCCCCTGATTGAACATATGCTGGACCGGCTCATCGTTCGCAATGATTCCGAGGTCGCGCATCATTTTGGTCCAGAAGCGCGAGTAGATCAAATGCAGGATGGCGTGCTCGATTCCGCCGATGTACTGATCGATTTCGAACCAATAGGCGATCTTTTTCGAATCGAACGGCGCGCTGGAATTGTGCGGATCGCAATAGCGATAGAAATACCAGGACGAATCGATGAACGTGTCCATCGTGTCGGTCTCGCGGCGAGCAGCCTCGCCGCACTGGGGACACTTCACATTCACGAACTCCGGCACGTTTTCAAGCGGCGACCGGCCCTTACCGGTGATCGGAATCCCGAGCGGCAGGACGACGGGGAGATCGCTCTCAGGTACCGGAACCATGCCGCATTTCGGGCAGTAGATCACAGGAATCGGCGTACCCCAATAGCGTTGTCGGGAGATGCCCCAGTCCTTGATGCGATAGGTGATGGCGGCCTCGCCGAAACCCTCCGCTTCGGCCTTCGCGGTCATGAGCCGCCGCGCCTGTTCGCTAAGCAGCCCCGTGTACTCGCCCGACTCCCGGAGGCGACCATCGTCAAGAAAGGCGCCAACAATGCTAATGACAGGAACCAGCGGGTCAATAACGGGGTGCCATTGGATATTGTACTTTTCAGCGAATTCGAAGTCGCGCTGGTCGTGTCCCGGGACGGCCATGATCGCGCCCGTGCCATAACCCATCAGCACGAAATTTCCAATCCAGATGGGGATCCTCTCGCCGCTGAAAGGGTTGATAGCAAAACGGCCCGTAGGAACACCTTCCTTCTCGACATCGCCGGGGCCTTTAGCCGCGCGCGAATCGATCATCCGTTTGACTTGCAGCTTCGTATCAGCGGTCACGAGTTGCGCAACAAGTGGATGCTCCGGAGCGAGAATCACGCAAGCAGCGCCGTAGATTGTGTCCACGCGCGTGGTGAACACACGAATCTTCTCGCCCGATCCATCAAGCGTAAAATCGATCTCCGCACCTTCTGATCGCCCGATCCAATTGCGCTGCATCAGCAGCACACGCTCCGGCCAGCCGTCTTCCAGTTCATCGATGGCCGAGAGCAGTTCGCCCGCGTAATCGGTGATGCGCAAAAACCACTGCTCGATTTCGCGCTGCTCCACTTGCGTGGATTCGTGCCGCCAGCAGCATCCATCGACCACTTGTTCGTTCGCGAGCACGGTGCCGCACTCGGGGCACCAGTTCAGCAGGGCCTTCTTCTTATAAGCGAGCCCGCGCTCCAGCATCTTCAAAAAGAACCACTGGTTCCAGCGATAATATTCGGGATCGCAAGTGGCGATTTCGCGCGACCAATCGTAGCTGAAGCCCATGCGCCGGTGCTGCCGCTTCATGTTGGCGATGTTGTGCATGGTCCATTCGTAGGGATCGCGCTTATTGGCGATGGCGGCGTTTTCGGCCGGCAAGCCGAAGGCGTCCCAACCCATGGGGTGCAGCACATTAAAGCCGCGCATGCGCTTGTAGCGCGCCAGCGCGTCGCCGATGGCATAGTTGCGCAGATGCCCGATGTGCAGTACGCC
>JASHQT010000199.1 GCA_030039005.1 Bryobacteraceae bacterium | reverse complement strand
CTCGGACCTAGCGGCGCGGGGAAATCCACACTCGCCGATCTCCTGGTGCGGTTCTACGACCCGGATGCGGGCGCGATTCGCATCGACGGACGCGATCTGCGCGACGTCCCGCTCACCGATCTGCGCCACGCCGTTCTGTTGGTGGATCAGGCGCCGTATCTTTTCCACGCCAGCATTCGCGAGAACATCGCTTACGCGAGGCCCGCGGCTACCCTGGACGAAATCATCCAGGCCGCGCGCGACGCTTCGATTCACGAGCGCATTCTCGCGCTGCCCGAGGGCTACCACACGGTGATCGCCGAACGCGGCCAGACTTTATCGGCCGGCGAGCGGCAGCGCATCGCGCTCGCCCGAGCCCTGCTCGCCAATCCCAAGGTCCTGATCCTCGACGAGCCGACTTCGGCGCTCGATGAAGCCAACGAGCGCGCCATCGCCGAGACTTTGCTGCGCGTCGCCCAAGGCCGCACCGCCATCGTCATCACGCACCGCGCCACGCTCGCCCGCATCGCCGATCAGACCATCTTCCTCGAACCAACCAGAGCGCCGCAGTTGGCCGCTAGTGCGCCGGGGTAGGCGGCAGCCGCTTAGTGCCCCACAGTTCATCGGCGATCTGTTTGATATCGTCGGCCGCATAGTCCTTGAAAAAGCCCCATTTGCCGTAGTTCATTTTGAGACCGGGCAGCAACGCCTGGATCAGCCCGTCGCCCGACTTACCAGCGGCCAGTTCGCGCTGGACTTGCGCTCGCAGATCGGCCAGGTATTTTCGAAACACCAGCACGTCTGCTCCACTCGCAATGCCACCATGCCCCGGCACCCAGATGGACGGTCCGTAATCCTTCCGCATGGCATCGAGCGACTCAATCCAGGCGCTGGTGGAAGCATCGATCAGATTGGGAATGTGGCCTTTCCATAGCATGTCGCCGCAAAAGACGACGTGGGCGTCCGGAATAGAAACCACCGAGTCGCTGCCGGTGTGTCCGGGATAATAGCGCACGCTGGCCCGGCGCGCGCCCAGGAACAGATCGAGGTGGCTGTCGTAAACCACGGTGGGCAAGGTCAGCGACGCGACACGCGCTTTCTTTTCCGGCGTGACCGGCGGGTCCAGCATTTTGATGTTTTCAGTGCGCATCCAGGCCCGCACGTTGCGATGGGCCACAATTGTCGCTCCGGCAGCCGCGAACACGTCGTTGCCGTTCACATGATCCAGGTGATAATGTGTGTTCACGACAAACCGGATGGGCAGCGGCGTCAGTTTGCGAATTTCGGCGAGCAGCGCGCGTGCCGGCCGCGGATCTTGGAACGTGTCGATCACAAGCACGCCGTCATCGCCGATGACGAACCCAGCATTGCCTCCGGCCCGGCCCGCGTCGTTCACGATGGCGGCCCAGACGCGGTCGCCGATCTTTTGAAGCTCAAAATCCGGCTCAGCCGCGTTCAAGGCAACCAGTCCACCCACCAGAAGAAGTGCGCTCAGCGTCCGCATGATTTTGCAAGGCTAACATGGTCCCTAGTTGAATTGTGCAAAGTCGGTTAAACTGGGACCAAGCAGGAACAAGAACGGTGGATTGGAAAACGCAAGGCGTCAAGGTGATTCCCAAGGAGTCCCTCGATACCAACACGCCGCAGACGCCGGGGATGAATCGCGCGGCCGCCATCAACTACGCCCGCGTGGGAGCGCAGAAGATTTGGGCTGGGACCGTCAGCATTCACGCCAACGCGAAAACCGGCGCGCATCATCACGGCGCGCTGGAAAGCGTCATTTATGTCGTGCGGGGCCGCGCGCGCATGCGCTGGGGCGACCGTCTGGAGTACACGGCGGAGGCCGGACCCGGCGATTTCATCTATGTACCGCCTTATGTCCCGCATCAAGAGATCAACGCATCGGCCGATGAGACCCTGGAATGCGTGCTGGTGCGCAGCGACAACGAAGCGGTGGTCGTGAACCTGGATATCGAACCCGTGGAGGAGCCGAGCACCGTGCGCTGGGTGGATCCGATCCACGCTCCCACGGAATCGCGCTCCTAGTCGAGCCCGCGTCAAGCTGATGCAAGCTGAACAAATAGTACTGAGCCGTGCGCGTGAGCAAGCGGACGAAAGGAATATCGATGCAACTGATTGTCAACGGATCGATGAAAGAATACGACGGTGATCCCGCAATGCCCGTCTTGTGGTACCTGCGCGATCTTCTCGATCTTACCGGCGCCAAGTTCGGCTGCGGTGTCGGGCTGTGCGGCGCCTGCACCGTGCACGTGGAAGGCAAAGCCATGCGGAGCTGCGTCACCAACATGAGCGACGTCGCGGGCAAGCGCATTACGACCATCGAAGGGCTAAATCCCAATGGGGACCATCCACTGCAAAAAGCCTGGCGCGAAGCGAACGTGCCGCAGTGCGGCTATTGCCAGGCGGGCCAGATCATGCAGGCCGCAGCTTTGCTCAACGAAAAACCCAAGCCCACCGATGGCGATATCGACCAAGCCATGCAGGGCAACATCTGCCGCTGCGGGACCTATCAGCGCATCCGGCAAGCGGTGAAGATGGCCGCGGGAGTAAAAGCATGAAGACGCATAACTCGATCTCCGTCGTCAGCCGCCGCGATTTCCTGGGCGGCATTTTCTCCGCCGGAGCGCTGGTGCTCGGCGCGAGCGTTCTGCCGATTTCCTCGAAGGCCGCGCCCACCGGCGACGCCACCTGGCAACCCAGCGTTTATCTGGGCCTGGAGCCCGACGGCCGCGTGATCATCATCGCGCACCGCTCGGAAATGGGCACCGGCATTCGCACGGCGCTGCCCATGATCGTCGCCGATGAGCTCGAAGCCGATTGGAAGCGCGTGAAAATCGAACAAGCCATCGGCGATGCGAAATACGGCAGCCAGGATACCGACGGCTCGGAATCCATTCGCGACTTTTACGATCCCATGCGCGAAGCGGGCGCCACCGCGCGCATGATGATCGAGAGCGCGGCCGCCTCCCAGTGGGGTGTGCCCGCAACCGAATGCCAGGCCACAAATCATGAAGTGATTCACTCGAAATCCGGCCGCAAACTGGGATTCGGCGAGCTAGTCGCGGCGGCAGCCAAGCAGCCGGTTCCTAAGAAAGAGGAGCTCAAGTTTAAATCGCCGGCCGAGTATCGCTACATCGGCAAGAACGTGCCCATCACCGATCTCGACGACATCCTGGTTGGCCGCGCGACGTTCGGCATGGACGCGCGCATGCCCGGCATGGTCTACGCCTCCATCGAGCATCCGCCGGTGTTCGGCGCCGAGCTGAAGACCTACGACGACGCCGAGGCTCGCCAGGTCCGCGGCGTCTCCACAACGCTTACCATCCCGCGCTTCACACCGCCTTACGGCTTCCAACCGCTGGGCGGGGTTGCGGTGATCGCTGACAATACCTGGGCTGCGATGCAAGGCCGCAAGAAGCTCAAAGTCGATTGGGATCTGGGGCCAAACGCCAGCCTGGATTCGGCCGCATATAAGAAGACGCTGCAGGACACCGCGCGGCAGCCTTGCAAAGTCGCGCGCAACGATGGCGACGTGGACGCCGCGTTCAAAACCGCGAAGAGAATCCACGAAGCCGAATATTACGTCCCGCACCTGGCGCACGCTTCCATGGAGCCGCCGGTCGCTGTCGCCGAATTCAAGGACGGCAAGGTGGAAACCTGGGTGCCGACGCAAAACCCGCAAGCCGTGCAGGAAACCGTCGCCAAGGCCGTGGGCATCAAGCCCGCCGACGTCACCTGCCATGTGACGCTGCTCGGCGGCGGCTTCGGCCGCAAATCGAAACCCGATTACGTCGCCGAAGCGGCCATGCTCTCCAAGCAACTCGGCAGGCCGGTCAAGGTGGTCTGGAGCCGCGAGGACGACATTCGCTTCGACTTTTATCACGCCGTCGCGGCGATGTACATAAAAGCCGCTACTGACCAAAAAGGCAGGCCCGTGGCCTGGCTCCAGCGCAGCGTGTTCCCGCCCATCGAGTCGCAGGACAATGTCGACGCCAAGTACGGATCTTTCGAGCTCGACATGGGCTGGGTGGACGTTCCCTTCGAGATCGCCAACTTCCGCGCCGAGTGCGGTCCGGCCGACACGCACATTCGCATCGGCTGGCTGCGATCGGTGGCCAACATCCCGCACGCTTTCGCCGTTCAGTCCTTCACCGACGAACTGGCCGCCGCTGCCGGGCGCGATCGCGTCGAATATTTGCTTGAAGTGGTGGGCAAGCCGCGCAAGATCGACCTGCGCCCGCCCGCCGAACGCAAAGGGGACGATCCCTACATGCTCGACACCGCGCGCATGCGCCGCGTGATCGAAATCGCCGCCGAGCAGTCCGGTTGGGCCAAGAAAAAGCCCGGCCACGGACGCGCGCTTGGGATCGCCGTCCATCGCAGCTTCCTGACGTATGTCTCCACCGTGGTGGAAGTCGAAGTCGGCGACAAGGGGCAGATTCGCATCCCGCGCGTCGACATCGCCCTCGACACCGGCAACGTGGTCCACCCGGACCGCGTCCGGGCGCAGTTCGAAGGCGCGTCCGTTTTCGGGACTAGCATCGCGCTGATGGGCGAGATCACGGCCGCTAACGGTCGCGTCACGCAATCCAATTTCAACAACTATCCGGTCGCGCGCCTGAACGAAGCGCCCGTGGAGACGCACGTCCATATCGTGCCCAGCACCGCACCGCCCGCCGGAGTCGGAGAACCGGGCGTTCCGCCGATGTCGCCCGCCATCTGCAACGCGATCTTCGCCGCCACCGGCAAACGCATCCGTGAATTGCCGATCAAGAAGCAACTCGCGTAGGCCAGTTCACCGGCTTAGCCGCGCGCGGGTAGTGCGCCAGAAGGTGGTTGAAGGCAATAAACCGGACTGCCGGCCGGCTGGAGCACTGCCTCCCCGCCCACTTACCCCAGTTCCTCATCCATTGCGTGCCGATCTGGGAGCATTCGCTGGTGCAGAATTCTGGAAACTAGAATCCCACTGGCGTCCTCGCGATAAAACAGAACGTGCCGCCCGCACTCCATCCTCCGCAACCCGGCACGAACTTCCTCACACTTTCGGTCGAGCCGAGGATTGTCGGTCAAAGCCCGGCAGCAGTCCTCAATCTGATTCAGATAACGAACGGCCTGATCCTCGCCCCAGGTCTGTAGCGTATGAGCCCCAATGCTTAAGAGATCGCCTTCAGCCCGGCGAGAGAGTCGAAAACGCGCCAATTATCCACCCGCGGATGGTAGCTTAAGCGCCTTGCGAACGCGGGCGAATACGTCGCCAGATGCGATGCCGCTAGCGTCCCCTTCATCGACAGCCTCGCGCAGTGCGGCGAGTTTCGCATCATACTCCCTTTCTTCTCGCTCCAAAGTACGCAGCGCGGCGCGAACAACTTCGCTTGCGTTATCGTAGCGGCCGCTTCTCACCTTTTTCAGCACGAAGCGGCCGAGCTCTTTGGTCAGGTTGACATTGCGGGTTGGCATATCGTCTCTGGGACAAGACTAACATGATTAGCAAACCTTGCTAACACCACGCGAAGTCGTCTGGTATATGATTCCGAAAAAGAACAGCCTTCTACTCACCTCGCGTTTAGAACGTCAAGTTCTGGTTCAGCCAGCCTCGTGTCGGGCACGTTCTTTTCCTCCCTAAAATATTAGAACTCGCTTAGGTGGTAAGGATTCTAGCATCACGCGGTCGCCTTCGGCGAGAGGAACGTCCTCGATAAGTCCCTGAGACATCCAAACCGGCGACGCAATCGCAAACCGTGATAGATCTCCACGACGACCGACCAAGATTTCGCGCACTCTAGCCGCGCGGGTCAGTAAGCGGAGCATCGCGATACGATGATTACGATGACTACCGCGAACCCGCTTGCCTACCTCAGTGAACAACTGGATGCCTGGCGCAAAGCCGGCTCCTACCAGCGCCTGCGCGTTCTCGAATCGCCCTGCGAGCCGATCTCGCGCTTCGACGGCCATGAGGTGATAAACCTGGCGAGCAACAACTATCTGGGGCTCGCCGACCATCCCAAACTTATCGAGGCCCAAGTGGAAGCCGCCAAAAAATATGGTGCGGGATCGGGCGCCGTCCGCACTATCTCGGGCACCATGAGCATCCACATGCAATTGGAGGAGCGCATCGCCGATTTCAAGCAGACGGAATCGTGCGTCGTGTTTCAATCGGGTTTTGTCGCGAATGCCGGAACCGTGTCAGCGATTCTCGGGCCTGAGGATCATATTATTTCCGACGAGCTTAACCACGCCAGCATCATCGACGGCTGCCGGCTTTCGAAAGCCAAGATTCACGTCTTTCCACACAAGGACACCGCGCACGCCGCGATCATACTCCAGGAACTGGAAGGCAAAAGCGGCCATAAGCTGCTGATCACCGACGGCGTCTTCTCCATGGATGGCGATATTGGCCCGCTGCCCGCTCTGGTGGAGCTCGCCGACCGTCACGGCGCCATCATGATGATCGACGATGCCCATTCCTCGGGCGTTCTCGGCCGCAACGGTCGCGGCACCGTGGATCATTTTGGGTTGCACGGCCGCGTGGACATCCAGGTGGGCACGCTTTCGAAAGCCATCGGCGTGCTCGGCGGTTATGTTTGCGGAAGCCGCGACCTGATCGAGTTTCTGTACCATCGCGCGCGCCCGTTCCTGTTTTCCACATCCCATCCGCCGGCCGTCGCCGCCGCGTGCCTGGCGGCCTTCGATATCTTGGAGAACGAGCCAGAACGCATTGAAAAGCTTTGGGACAACACGCGCTACTTCAAGCAAAACTTGACAAACGCGGGCTTCGATACCGGCGACAGCGAAACGCCCATCACGCCGGTGATTGTCGGCGAAGTGAAAACCGCGCACCAGTTCTCGGCCGCGCTGTTTGACGCGGGTTTGCTCGCCACCGGCATCGGTTTCCCGACCGTTCCTGAAGGCAAGGCGCGCATTCGCACCATCGTAACCGCCACTCACACGCGCCCGATGCTGGATCGCGCATTAGAAATTTTGACCAGGACGGCGAAGAAAATAGGTATCCTCTCTTAGGTGCCCGCTGCTTGGTAAAACTGGAGGCAGACGCCGCTAGGGATGATCATGTGGAACTCGCGTCTGCCCCACGCTTTCATCTCGAGGGGGCCAACTCGCGCTGCGATCCCGCGATACTCTGCATAGATTGCATCCAGATCGGAAACGCCAATGCTGAAGCTCGCGTTCTCTGCCCATTCCCGGCTATTGTTCTCGACTAAAGTGAACGCGACGGAATCGCGGACGATTCCAGCCCCCGCATCCGCCATCCACGACACGGAAATTGCCAGCCGTTCGGTCCAAAACCTCACCGCCTCCGCTAAACTGCCGCCGGAGGGAATCATCGGAGTTACGGAAATCAAAGAGGCGCTTGAGCTTGCGGCTGTCATGTCCCCAACTTAGCCCAACGCGAACGCCAATGGTAGCCTCGTGATATGAGCTCTTCGTCGAGGACGCCAGTGCAGCCGATGGATCAGGCGCATCGCCGGCTGCGATTTCGCAGCCACCGGACCTCGCACTTCACCGAATCCGTGATCCGCGAGATGACGCGCCTGGCGATCGAGCACGACGCCGTCAATCTCGCGCAGGGATTTCCCGATTTTGGCGCCCCCGAGGAAGTCAAACGTGCGGCGCAGGAGGCGATCGCCGCGGACATCAATCAATACGCCATCACCTGGGGCGCCAAGCCGTTCCGCGATGCGATTCGCGCGAAATATCAAAAGCGCTACGGATTGGAATACGATCCCGAGCGGGAA
>JASHQT010000198.1 GCA_030039005.1 Bryobacteraceae bacterium | reverse complement strand
TGGAACTTGGAGTAGCAAGGACGCCAAAGCCACGGATGCGAAAGCCCATAGGTGCTTTCTCGGTTGCCACGGCTGTAACAGGAACGCCGACGGGAGCAGCCACAACGGAATCAAGGGCACAAGTAAGCGCGGCCCCCGGGCTCCCCCTTCCGGTGAGTGCCAAGCTCCCGTTATTACTAGGTTGATGATGATCAAGGCGCCGCAGAGTATGGCTTCTGGGCGATATTTCCGGAAGAACGACGGCCAGCCAAAGATCCCGAGGATAAGTATCGGGCTATACAGAAACAGCTCCTTGTCGAGCGAGCCCAGAAGTGTGGGAATGGTGCTGAACAACTGCGCTGGGAAAAACAGGCCCGCTTCGCCGCCATATCCTGATTCCAATGGATTACCAAATCGCACGACATTCAGCCAGAAATCGAGTCCACAAGCTAGCACCAAAGGGAAAGTAAACAGAGCCGTGCCTTGAAGCCGGCCGCGTAATTCTCTCGACCGCGTAAACAAATAGACTGCTAAGGATCGGGAAAAACGTAATGTAGACCAGCTTCACTAGAAACAGCCAGGCGAAAGCCGCTCCTCCCACGATGATGGCTCGCGTGGTGGCTCGGATCACGCCATACACAGCCAGCATCAATAGTCCCATCTGCATTGCCTCACTAAAGTCGGACGCAGTGTATGCCCAGACTAAGGTGGCAAGACCCAGTGCCAACACCAAAAGCGACGAGTGGACTTCCGCCACTCCGAACAGCCGCAGGAGCTTGGCAAAGACCAACAAGCCCACCATGGCGAACGGAATATTCGCAAAAGAAATGAGGAATCCTGTTAGGCCGTCAGCAGGGCGTCCCGTGACCCTGGAAAGCGCGTTCCCAGCGACAACGAAAGGAATGAAGTACAGCGGCTGACCAAAGCCATACTTCGAATAGCTTCGCCCTTCAACGTGTAGTCTTCGGCATAAGGAATGTCGAGCTGCCCACGAGAAACGATCGCTTGCGCAGTCCGGAAAGAAACTAGCACATAGACATGCCGGTTCCCGACACTTCCTCGGTACTGGGTCGGCCTTCACCGAAAGTTGCCAATAACGATGCTAAGATCGTTGGTACCGCAAGCTGGAAAACTCGCCTGAAATTTGTTTCGGGTCCTGCAACTAAGTAAGTCGAGGACCCGTTTTTCATCGTGTTTACTTCTTAAAAGGGACCCGAGGCTTGGAAAAGGCCCGTCGGGACTTGTCGGTCCGAAAAGTCGCCAACCTAGCCTCATCGTCCCTACCCCCGGGAAAGCAGTGCGGGGCTAATCCGATGTGCACGTCGATGCAGTTTGGCCTCCGGTGCAGGTTGCCGAGTTATTCAAAGCCCAGTTCCCCAGCGGCCAGATCTGGGCCGCCCACGCTGAAATCTGATAGGTCAGGGTCGGGTCTACCCCGACGTAGCGGAGCCTCGGGAGCATATACCAAACCTGCCCGCCGAACGTGGTTGAGAAGAAGTCCGTGGCGGGATTCTCCGTGGCAGTTGCCCAGCCACCCTCATAAAACTGCTGTGGCGTATACGTAGACACCTGATTAAACCAGGCTTGCGTGTAGGCCTGCGTCAATGCGGCCTCGGTTGCGGGGGGAGTGGCCGACCAAAGCTGCGCATTGTTGAAATCCACTAGCATCATCGGAGACGTGTCGATCGGGTGGAATCCGTAGGGTGTTTGCGGACCCACCCCGGACTGAGTGAATTCTTGCAGGGCCTTGATTTGCATCTCCAGTTGCAGCATCATTCCCGGCAGCCCAGCGTCTTCGGCGAACAGGGCCCAGTCGTCACCGATCACATAGCCGTAGTCTATAGGATTATGTCCGCTTTGCGTGCCCTGGCCGTCGTTCAGCACGAGTTGCAGTTGGTACCAAGCGCTATCGAAATAAGCTTTCGTAACCGCGGATCCGTTGCCGACACCGTTACCGGGGCCATCCGCAATGTGCATCATATTGGGAGCCGTATAGAAGGCGTTGTTGCCATACCAACTCCGCAGATCGGCCTTGGCGCCGAAAGGAACTTGGGGCATTCCTTCCAGCCCGAATTCTTGGTTCAGTTCCCAATGCTTGACCATCTCCCAAAGGGCTATCGAGTAGAGTTCAGTAGGCGCACTGGTCACAGTGTTTGCAACGGCCGGCAGCGACATGAAATTCATCGAGGCGAGGACCCAATTGTAAAAGTCACCCAGGGCGGCCGAATACGCTGTCGGCGAGTTCGGCTGTAGAACGCCTCGGATGGTCGCAAGCAAGGTGTTAAAGGGGCTGTCAGTGAAGGCGGTGCCGTAGGCGTCCATGGGATGGATGACTGGCAGCCAAGAGTTCCAATCCGGCAACTGTAGGACGACCGGGGTTTCGCGCGCATCCAGGTAAGACGTCGCCGAAAAACCGGCGGTGCTGCCTCCCGGCGTCAAGTAAGGCAGCATCTCGCCATCGTTGTTGAGCACTGCGTCCAACCCGGCGCCGGCAGACCAGTCCTCCACCGGCTGAGAGTCTAATCCCGGACCCGGCTGATACGGCGGGTTCCACGGGCGTCCCGGGTTGGGAACATCCAGCGACCGAATGTAGCTGGCGATCTGAGCCCCTTGCTGGGCCGTCAGGCCATGAAACATCGACCGGACTTCGATCGAGTGATTGGAGTAGTTAAAGTATTTCAGGTCGCGTCCGTCCTGCGTGTGGCAATCCGAGCAGTGGGCTTGAATCGGCCCGTTCACCGTAGTGAGTGCTGCGCTTTGATAAAGCGCTTGCCCAGCCGCGATATCGGAAGCGGCCGTGGACGGTGGCTGCCAGGTATCGGGATCGTCTTCCACAAACTGAGAAGAAGGAATTAGGTTGGTTCCAGCGGACTGGATGTTGAACGCCAGCACGCGGTACCCGCTTACCACGCCGTCGGTTCCGTTGAACTGGAACGTGATGGTATTGCTTCCCGCCACCACGCTACCCGCTGGCAGGTTCATGGTGAGCTGCAGGGTATGGAACCCCCCGCCAATTCCGCCGAAAGCCGCGGCGTTTCCGAGCAGCGTTACATTCCCGGTGCTGATCGGCAACCAAGCGGAATTATTCACCTGAACGCTGGCTTCACTGTCGTATTTCAAGCCATGGATCTGCATCCATAGGGTAAGCGATCCGCTGAGATTGGAGCCACTGGGCACCGTCACCGAAACGGCTGCCGTCGTGCCGGCAGGTCCCATCACTTCCACCGGCAGCGTCACGGTGGTGGTTGACGTACTGCTGGCGTTGGTGGATGGCGTTGTGCTGGGGGCGCTGGCACTGGCGGTCAGAGAGACCGTGGCAGTGGCGCTTTTCGTGGAATCCGCCACGCTGGTAGCAGTAATCGTTACCTGCTGGGCGGCCGCAACGGTGGCGGGCGCCGTGTAAACCCCGTTCACGATCGTCCCCGTGGCCGGGTTGATCGACCAGTTGACCGTCGTATTGCTGCTGCCTGTAATTGACGCAGTGAAGGTGGCGGATTTCCCAGGCGCCAGCGACACCGAGTTCGGCGCAACCGTAATCGAAACGGGTACGAGCGATACGGTGGCGTTAGCGGTCTTAGTGGGGTCGGCGGCGCTGGTCGCCGTAATCGTCACTGTCTGCTGGCTGGGGATCGTTGCCGGAGCTTGGTAGACTCCGTTCGTGATCGTCCCTACCTGGGGATTGAGCGACCACGTGACGGCGGTGTTGGAACTTCCGCTCACCGTCGCTGTGTAGGTCGCGGTTTGTCCTCCGAACACGGTCGAGGTGGCCGGAGACATCGTGATCGCAACCGGGATTAGCGTAACGACTGCGCTGGCGCTGGCGGTTTGGGTCGGATTCGCTCCGCTGGTCGCCGTGATGGTAACCGTCTGCCGCGCGCTGATGGTCGACGGGGCTTGATAGACGCCGTTGCTGATCTGGCCCACCTGCGGGTTCAGCGACCAGGTCACGCTGGAATTCGAGGTTCCGCTCACCGTGGTGGTAAATGTCACGCTTTGACCCGCATCGAGCGATGCCGTGGACGGCGATAGGGTAACGCTCACCGGTGTCGCCGGCAAAGTGGGCGCCGGTTTCAAGACCAGGGACACCGACGCGCTCTTGGTCGGATCCGCCTGGCTGGTTGCCGTCACTACAATGTTTTCTGTTGCACTGACGCTGGCAGGCGCGATATATACACCGTTGTTGATGGTCCCAATATTGGGTGTCAGCAGCCAAGTAACGCCCGTATTGGCACTGCCAGTTACGACAGCCGTAAGGGTCACGGACTGACCGGCGGTCACAGAGGTAGCCGCGGCACTGAGTGAAACCGTCACCGGCGTGACCGGTTGCAAGATCAAGACCGTTGCCGTCCCGCTGACTCCTCCGCTCACCAGACTCGTCGCCGTGATGGTAACCTGCGTGTCCCCGGAAACCGTCGACGGCGCGGTGTAAACTCCGTTCACCAGTGTCCCCACATCGGGGCTGAGCGACCATTGCACCGCGGGGTTCGTGATGCCTTGCAGCATCACAGAAAACTCCACCGATTGGCCAACCTGAATCTCCATGGAGGCCGGAACGAGCGAAATCGAACCACCGAGCCCCGGAGCGGACCCTGGACCCGAAGTCGTTATCGGTTCCGGGGTTGGGCCGACAGTGGGAGTCGTTATTGGAGTCGGAGTCGGACTTGGATTTGCAGGCGAGGTCGGTGGCTGCGTAACCGGTCCGCTGACCGGAGAGGGAGCGCCCGGAGTCAGAAACACCATCGCCGAATACAGACCACTGCTAGAGGCCGTCGCATAAATAAATACGATTCCAGCGCTAGAAGAAGTCAGAACGGGGGCCGTGTATAACCCGCTGGGGCTAATGGTGCCGACCGGCGGATTCACAGACCAGGTCACTGGGCCATTGTAGCCTTGCAACACGAACTGCTGTTGCTGGCCTGAGCCCAGCGTGATGGTTCCCGGCTGAACCTGGCCGAAGCTCGAAGCCGGTAATAGGAAGGATGCAGTTGATATGAGTAACAGTACACGTTGCGATAGCATAGTTCGGTGTTCGGTCTAGTCCAAGTTAGTACTAACCCAAGTTCCTGGCCATCACAGGTTCGCCTTAATTGGTACTTAGGTTTACACGTAGTCTAGTATTCGTTCTCGCCGCGTTCTGGTTGGCCTAAATTGGGGGTATCCGTACTACGGACAAGAGTGGGTGCCGGTCCCTTTCCAGGCTTTGGGACGTATAGTACGAAAGTAATGGGCCAATGCAAATGTTGACAAACTTTCTGGCTTTCGTCAATCTAGAATTTCGATAAATTTTGTTACTGCCTCAAAAAAAGTACTAGAGACGCGCTTGCCTTCTGGCATTAACCCCTGGTTCGCCCTTCGCCTTCGCTCCAACTACGAGCGCACCAGCCAGGCCCATTTGCGCGAGCGGGGCTACGAGCCGTTCGCTCCCTCCTATCGGAGGGAACAACGCTGGTCGGACCGGGTGAAGCTCATCGAGAAGTTCCTGTTTCCGGGGTATGTGTTCTGTAGGTTCGACCCCAACGATCGCCTTCCCGTCCTTTCCGTTCCCGGCGTGGTGGATGTGGTGGGATTCGGCAAGGTCCCGCAACCTATTCCCGACGAAGAGATCGAACGAGTCCGTAGGATGGTGGAGTCCGGGCTGCCGATTGCTCCCTATCCATACGTTCAGGTGGGCCAGACTGTGTTGATTGATCGAGGGCCGCTGACGGGCGTCGAAGGCATCCTGATGGAGGTAAAGGGAAAAACCCGGCTGGTGGTCTCCGTGAACCTTCTACGGCGCTCGGTGTCGGCCGAAGTGGACCGCCATTCCGTACGGCCCATGCAGGCCTCGTCCGGAGATACTCAACACTTGCGGCGATGACGGACCTCGCTTAACGGATTTGCCCTCGCGCTCCCAGGATTTTCGCTTTCGACGTTCGCGCCAGCAAAGCTGCGGCCGGGCGGCTTGCCGACCCCGGTCATTGCGAACCCTTGAGTCGTCGCCCTGATCGCCTCCCAGGTTGGCATCGCTCAGGTAGCCGCAAATTCCAGACCCGACCCCGGAATCCGGGACGATCTTACGCTCTTCTGTCGACTACTGGCGCGCCTGCGATCTGACTCTGGTAAGAACGTCGAGCACCCGGTGATCCGCCTCCCTTCGACGGCCGGTCATTCTCTCCCGCCTCCATATCAGATTGCGAGTGCTTTGGACGCCACCCAAACACCGCGCCGGCTTGGGGCCATCCAGGAGTTGGTCCAGTTACGGGCATGTAAGGCCGCACCTCACTATCGCCAGCCTTTCGCTTACCGAAGTGAACATGCTGCTTCTCTCCTCAGCGCATCGAACCAGCCATATCAATCCATTGCGGGAGGCCTTCGAGGTGCAAATGGTACAGTCGTGCTCGGCAATTCAGCCCAAAATCCCACCGCCAAGTCTCTGCTGGATCGCCTGATGCGGAGGGAAATCTCAGTGGAGGAGTTCTTCCGGTTGGCAAATACGCTTTCAGATCGAGAGCTGGAGCTGTTATCGGAGCTGTTACGGCAAAGGCGAATCAAGACCGTTGAAGGGCCGCCTTGAACTAGTTCAGAAACCGGATCAGCTCACCTCCATCCATTCAGGTTTCGAGCGGCTTCTCCACAAAGGGAGTCCGGAGCAGAGATATACTGACTCGTGACATGACCGTTCCCAAGTTTGAAGAACTGCCCATCCGCAAGGATCTGCCGGCCGATTGCTCGTGGGGCGTATTTGGCGACGACGATGCGCTGGGATGCTTGAATTTCCTGAGCCCCGAAGGAGTGGTCGAAGCCGCGCGGCTGGTGCAATCCGGCAAAGTATTTCGTTTGGATGCAAAGATGGGATTTGCCAAACCGCCGCTGTTCGGGCGCGCGCCCGCCGAGCATCGCGTGTCGCCGCTCGCCCCGATGGCCAACGACGACTTCGTGCACTTCAACACGCAGGAAGGCAGCCAGTGGGACGGATTAGGGCACGTCGGCCACGTCCGGCACGAGCGCTTCTACAACAACGTTCCGCAAAGCCACGTGCGCGAGGGCGGCAACAGCAAGCTTGGTATTCATCATTGGAAGGACAAATTCGTCGGGCGCGGGACGCTGATCGATGTCTACGGATATCGCAAAGCGAAAGGAAAAGCGGTGAACGCGCTGGATCGCGAGGTGTATACGCTGGATGAGCTCAAGGCCACACTCGAACACCAAGGAACATCGTTGAAGCCTGGCACCATCCTGTTGATTCGCACCGGCTGGATGGAGTCGTACGACAAGCTCAACCCGGAGGAAAAGCGGGCGCTGGCGCCGATGGAGAAGATGCGATCGCCGGGGATTGAAGCCACGCGCGAGATCGTGGCGTGGATGTGGAACAACCGCGTGGCGGCTATCGGCACCGATTGCCCATCCGTGGAGGCGTTCCCCTCCGACTTCAGCGATGAGGGCATCCTGCATTACCGTGCGCTGCCTCTGTTGGGCCTCCCGCTCGGCGAATTGTTCGTGCTGGCGCCGCTCGCTGAGGATTGCGCGCGGGACGGCCGCTACGAATTCATGCTGGTTTCGGCGCCCCTGCACGTGGAGGGCGGGATCGCTTCGCCGCCCAATGCAGTGGCGATCAAATAGTTTCCAGTTCTTCTTCGAGCAACTGCTTTTGGTACAGGTCGGCGTAGTAGCCACCGGTCTGAATCAGTTCAGCGTGCGTGCCGTGCTCGGCCACTTCGCCGTGTTCGATCACGAAAATCCGGCTGGCATTCTGGACCGTGGAAACGCGGTGCGAGATCAGAATGGTTGTGCGGCCATGCATGACGTCTTCGAGGCCTTGCAGGATGCGCTCCTCGGTCAAGGTGTCGACGCTCGAAAGGGCGTCGTCCAGGATCAGAATCTTGGGATCGCGCAGGACGGCCCGCGCGATGGCCACGCGCTGCTTCTGGCCGCCGGATAAAGTGATCCCGCGCTCGCCGATGATGGTCCTGTACCCGGCGGGGAAGCTCGCGATATCGGGCGCAAGCCCGGCGAGTTCGGCCGCACGCGCGATTTCGTCTTCGCTCGCACGATCCACACCCCAGGCGATGTTCTCGGCCAGTGTGGCGCTGAACAGGAATGTCTCCTGCGGGACGAACCCGACCTGGTGGCGTAGCCATTCGGGATCGAGATCGCGCAGATCCACTCCGTCCAGATACACCGCTCCGCGCGTCGGATCCATCAGACGTGGAATCAAATTCACCAAGGTGCTCTTCCCGCTGCCGGTGTGGCCGACGATGGCGACCGTCGCGCCCGCGGGAATGTCGAGCGAGATGTTTCGGAGCGCATAACCGGCGGGGTATTTCATTTCGACGTTGTCGAAACGGAGGAAACCAAGAATGGGAGACGAGGGAGACAAGGAATACGAGGGGCGTTGTTCAATGCTGGGGTGCTCGTGCATGAGTTCCATGATGCGATTCCAGGACGCGGTGCCCCGTTGCATCAGGTTCACCACCCAGCCCAGCGCAATCATGGGCCAGATCAACATGCCCATATAGGTGTTGAACATCACGAAACTGCCGATCGAAATGCGGTGCAGAAGCAACTGATAGCCCCCGGCCAGCAGCACTATCAAAAAGCCCATCCCGATGAAGGCTTGCAGCAGCGGCATGAAGAACGCCGAAAGCCGGGCGAGCCCGATGTTCTGCGCCACGTAATCGCGGTTCAGCCGCTCGAACTTGCGGATCTCGGGCTTCTCCTGCGCATAGGCGCGAACGACGCGCACGCCGGAAAAGTTTTCCTGCACGCGGCTGCTGATGTCGGAGAACATTTTCTGGATCTTTTCGAAACGATCGTGAATGCGCCGCCCGAAAAGAATGACGGCCGCGCTCACCAGCGGCGCGGGAATCAGGCAAAACAATGTCAGCCGCCAATCCACACGCCACATGATGCCGATCAGGAACACGGCGGTGAAAAACGTCTCGGTGAAATACATGATGCCCGGGCCCAGCATCATGCGCACCGCGTTCAGATCGTTGGTCGAGCGCGCCATGATGTCGCCAGTGCGGTAGCGCGCGTAAAAATCCTGCGAGAGCCGCACCAGGTGTGAGAACAGATCGTTGCGCAGATCGAACTCGATATCGCGCGAGATGCCGATGAGAATCACGCGCATCCAGTATTGAAAGAGGCCCTTTACCAGTGAGATCACGACCACCAGGGCCGCGAATTCGAAAACCAAGGAGAGCCGGAAGCCCTTCATCAGCGAGTCGATTCCGCTGCGGATGGCTAGCGGCAGCACGGCTTTCAGAAAATCGTTCACCAGCAGCGCACCCATTCCGAGCGCGATGCCGCGCCGGTAACGCCACAGATACGGCCACGCGGATTTGACGATCGCCTTGGCTCTCATGCAAAAATCATAAGCCGAACGGGTTTCCCGAACAGTTTCCCCGGCAGTTTCAAAGCCGCAGCCATCCGGCCACGGTCTTTAACCATTCCAGCAGAAAAGTCTTGCGGCCTTCGCGGTTCTTCCACCAGCCGCTCGGGCTGAAGTATTCGTCCGGCGCGGCCACCATGTGGATTTCGATGCCCTGGGCCTCGGCGCGCAGAATGTTCCCGGCGCGCCGCGTGTGATAATCGCTGGTCACGACGTCCACGCTGTGCACGTGCCGCTGGCGCAGCGCCGCGACAATCACCGCCGCTTCGTCGCGCGTCGACCGGGCCTCGTGCGGCAGGCGGATGAAATCCGATTGCGGATAGCCGTGCCGCACCGCGAACTGGATCGCCAGGTCGCATTCGTACATGCCGTAAGCGCCGGAGGGCCCGCTGATCAGTGCTTGAGGCGCATATCCACGACGCACCAGGTCGGCCCCAGTGAGAATCCGGTTCCCGGTAAAATCGCCCGCCAGCACCACGATCAGATCGGCGTGAACGGGCGGCGACGCGCGCACCAGATACCCGCCCAAGCCGGCAAGCCACAAGCGGCTGGTCAGGATCGCCAGCGCGGCCAACGCGCACAGACCTAGTATCCAACGCCCGGCGTGCCGGCGATGCGCCCGATAGTTATTTGTCTTCAGAGGAGGTCTTTTGATCCAGATGACCCACCGACTTCAGCCGTTGGAACATGCGCTCCACTTCAGCTTCGTCGTCGGGAAGCAGGAGCGGGTAGCGCGGCGGAGCCATCTGCTTCTTGGCCACGGCGCCGACGCTCGCTTCGCCCCAAAATTGGCGATAAGGCACGCCGTCGATCAATGCTTCCCGCGCATGCCGGCGCAAACTGCGCAGCAAGCCGCCCGATGAGTTCGGGTCACCTGGATAGACCACCAGAATGCGGGTCTTGTCGGCTAGCGTGAGCTTGACCATCAGAGGAAGGTTGGAACTGCGATCCAGCCGCCGGATGTGCCGCCAGGGAATGGCATGATTGCCGATCTTCACGTGACTCTCGTAAATTTCAACCGGGGGGCGCGCCGCCAGATACAACACTACCAGGGCGCTTGCCAGGAACAACCCGGTGGCGATCCAGCACACCGGCCACTGCCAGGCGAACCAGAACGAGAATCCGGTGAGCGCCAGTGCCGTCAAACCGGCCCAAAAGAAGTAGCTCGGCACTCGATAACGCGTGATCGGCGCTGGCACTCTTTCAGACTACTCCGCTCGGTCGCGCACGTCAATGAGCGGTTTGCCTAAACATCGCGATCCCTCTCCAGACGTAGTGCGCTCCGCTGACAATTGTCCCAAGCACCATTAAATAAAGGGCTAGAGTGACTGGAGCCGGAATACCGGCGCGCGCTCCCATGACCACGAGCGCCGCTGCGATCTGAAAAAAGGTACTAATCTTGCCCCACGCCGAAGGCGGAAATTTTCGCAGCGTAGTGAACGCCAGTCCGTAAGCCGCCATGGTGAGGATCAGGATGTCGCGGCCGAACACAAGCGCCACCATCCACCACGGGATCGCACCGGCCACGCCCAGGCAAATGTAGATCACGCTCAGCAGAATCTTGTCCGCGACGGGATCGAAGTACGCACCCACGCGCGTGGATTCACCGTAGCGCCGCGCCAGATATCCGTCGATCACATCCGTGAAACCGGCCGCGAACAGCAAGACGATCGCGCGGCTGTTATGGTTGTGCAGAATATCAAACGCAATGAACGGCGCCAGCATCAAGCGCGCGAGCGTAACGAGGTTCGGAAGGTTGAACAAGAATCAGGATACTAGCGCGTGCGCGACGCGCGTAGCCAACTGATCGAAGCTCAGAATTTCGTACAGCGACGGGTCGGACATAATGCGCGCCACCAGCGCCGTATGCATGGCGTGCCCGGCGCGCTCGGCGATCACATGGCCGAGCAGCGGCTTGCCAATCAGCGCCAGATCGCCGATCAAATCGAGCGCTTTGTGCCGGCAGCACTCATCGCGGAAGCGCAACCCCTCGGGATTTTCCACCGTCTGGCGATTGAAGCACACCGCGTTTTCGAGCGCCGCGCCGCGAATCAAACCCATGTCGCGCATTTGATCCAGCTCGTGGGCGAAGCCGAACGTGCGCGCCGGCGCGATCTCCTGCGCGTAGCGCTCGGGCGTCACTTCCATGTCGAGCGTCTGCTTGCCGATGAGAGGATGATCGTAGAAGACGTCGCAAGTGAGCAGGAAACGGTCCGAGGGGAGAATCGTGATGCGCTTCGATCCGGCCTCCACCGTCACCGGCCGCCGGATGCGCAGGAAACGTTTAGGCCGGCGGTAGGACTTCAACCCGGCGGCATGCAACAGGTCCACATAGGGCGACCCGCTGCCGTCCAGGATCGGAACTTCCAGGTTGTCGATCTCGACGTACGCGTTGTCGACGCCCATGCTATAGAACACGCTGAGCAGATGCTCAGTGGTGGAGATCAGCACGCCTTGGCGCATGAGGCTGGTGGCGTAGCTCACTCGGGCCACGTATCGCCAACTCGCTGGGACGTGGAAGTTGTCGAGATCCGTACGGAGAAAGACGATGCCCGTGGATGCCGGCGCCGGAAGAATTCGAATGGAGACGGCAACGCCGCTGTGAAGCCCTACCCCCTTGGCCTCAACGGGCCGCTGAACGGTGGTCTCAAACCGCAATGCGGCTTCCCCAGGAACTCTTCGTTCGCTCGATTCCCACGCTAGCAATCCAAATGGATCTTTCATTTTACAAGAGACTAACCCTAGCGGCTAGATGTTTGATTCAGAAAGCTTTGTAAAGTTTATTGTGTGGCAAAAAAGCCGCACTAGGACCTATTGGATGTGGCCGAATCAGGTCGGCAAGACCTTCTGGTCATCGCCGGGTTGAAAGTGGTGATACAACGTCCCTTGAAAGGCGCTGACAGCTTGCGGATCGCCGGGCTACTTTTCGTCGCATGCGTCGCAGTCGCGCAAAGCAAGGAACCGGAGTTTGAGGCCGCTTCCATCAAACCATCGGGGCCGATCGAAAACGACGGCCGCTCGCGCTTCGTGGGCTGGAA
>JASHQT010000197.1 GCA_030039005.1 Bryobacteraceae bacterium | reverse complement strand
TCGGAGCAATCAAGTTGATCCTGGAAGATTTCGGCCGTGGCGAGTCTGCGACGTTGTTTGTTTCGCTCTTGGTCTATGGTGCGGCACTCATCGCACTGCCGCACCTGCTGCAGCGTGCCAGGCCTGGGGCCGCCCCGTAAAATTTCGTCGTCCCGCAAAATCGGTGGCAAGGCGGACCAATCTTCACCGGCCGGCTACAATCGCGCCCGATTCATCGGGACTTATGTCCTGAGCGTGCCATGAGAAGGGCCAATGACGGCCTCGGGGGACACCCAAAACCGGCTACCTAAGGCATGCCTCGATCATAACCCCGTTTTTTGCCAAACCCGTCACCGTAGCGTCACCAGCAGATTTTCCGACTTTTCAAGCTATTGATTTTACTGCAGTTGTTTGGGTGAGCCGGGCGGGGCTCGAACCCGCGACCACCGCATTAAAAGTGCGATGCTCTACCAACTGAGCTACCGGCCCGCCTGCGGTAATGCAACGGGGACGTCGCCAGAAAGGCAACTACGTTCAAGATAACATAGCTTGCCGATCGGGCCACAAAAAAGGCGGGCCATTTGCGGGCCCGCCTCTCGATCTGAATTGAATCTGCCTATTCCGCCAGAGACGTTTCTTCGCCCGGCTCTTCGGTCAGGCCGCCCGCGTAGATGCTGCGGGCTTCGTCTTCGTAACCGCCCAGGTCGCCGGCGAGCGAAACCTCTTCGGCGATAGGCTCTTCCTCCACCACATCTTCGCCCGCGATCTTGACGCCGCGATAATACTCCATGCCGGTGCCGGCCGGAATCAGGCGGCCCATGATCACGTTTTCCTTCAGACCGCGCAGATAATCCACCTTGCCGTTGATAGCGGCTTCGGTGAGCACGCGCGTGGTCTCCTGGAAGGACGCCGCCGAAATGAACGAATCGGTGGAGAGCGACGCCTTGGTGATGCCCAGCAGCACCGGCTTGCCGTTGGCCGGTTTGCCGCCGGCCTCGCGCACGCGGTCGTTCTCTTCGCGGAACTTGAACTTGTCCACCACCTCTTCGGGCAGGAACTCGGTGTCGCCGATGTCGTCCACCTTCACCCAGCGCATCATCTGCCGTGAGATGACCTCCAGGTGCTTGTCGTTGATGTTGACGCCCTGCAGCCGGTAGACTTCCTGGATTTCGTTCACCAGGTACTTCTGCAGTTCCTTCTCGCCGAGCACGGCCAGGATGTCGTGCGGGTTGCGCGGGCCGTCCATCAACGGATCGCCCGCCTTCACGCGCTCGCCTTCCTGGACGTTGATGTGCACGCCGCGCGGGATGGCGTATTCCTTCTGCTCTCCGTCGTCGGCGGTAATGCTGATCTTGCGCATGCCCTTGGCCACTTCGCCGTAGCGCACCACGCCGTTGATCTCGGCGATGATGGCCGTCTCGCGAGGCTTGCGGGCCTCGAACAGTTCCACCACGCGCGGAAGACCGCCCGTGATGTCCTTGGTCTTGGTGGTCGCGCGTGGGATTTTTGCGATCACATCGCCCGCGTGGACGTCGTCGCCGTCCGCCACCATCAGGTGCGCGTGGGTCGGCATCAGGTAGCGCTTTTCATCCGAACGCGAGCCGCCTTCCGGCCGCACGATGACGGTCGGAATGCGCTTTTCGTCCGGCGAATCGGTCACCACCCACTGCGACATGCCGGTGATTTCGTCCACCTGCTCCTGCAGCGTGATGCCTTCCGACAGGTCCTTGAAATGAACCTTGCCACTGACCTCGGTGAGGATCGAGAACGTATACGGATCCCATTCGAGCAGGATGTCGTTGTTCTTCACCTTGGCGCCGTCTTCAAACAGCACCTTGGCACCGTAAACCACGGGATAGCGTTCTTTTTCGCGGCCTTTTTCGTCGATAATCGCCAGAATTCCGTTGCGATTCATCGCGATCAGCTCGCCTTTTGCGTTGCGAACCGTGGAAACACCTAGGAATTTCACGAAACCGTCCGAGTTGGCGTCCTGCTTGGATTGCTCGCTCGATCCGGTGGCCGTTCCGCCGACGTGGAACGTGCGCATGGTGAGCTGCGTTCCCGGCTCGCCGATGGACTGCGCCGAAATGATGCCCACCGCTTCGCCGCGCTCCACCATCCTACCGGTCGCCAAATTGCGCCCGTAGCAAAGCTGGCAGACGCCGCGCTTCGATTCGCAGGTGAGCACCGAGCGGATCTTCACGCGTTCGATACCGGCGGCCTGAATTGCCGCCGCCAGATCCTCGGTGATTTCCTGGTTCAGGCCGACGATCAGGTTGCCTTCATAATCAAACTGGTCTTCCAGCGCCACGCGGCCCACAATGCGGTCGCGCAGCGGCTCGATGATTTCGCCCGATTCGATGATCGGCTCCACGTAGATTCCGTCGCCGGTGCCGCAATCGGTTTCGGTCACGATCACGTCCTGCGCCACGTCGCACAACCGGCGCGTGAGGTAGCCGGAGTCCGCTGTTTTCAACGCCGTGTCCGCCAAGCCTTTGCGCGCACCGTGCGTCGAGATGAAGTACTGCAGCACGTCCAGGCCCTCGCGGAAATTGGCGGTGATGGGCTGCTCAATGATTTCGCCCGAAGGCTTAGCCATTAAGCCGCGCATGCCGGAGAGCTGGCGAATCTGCTGTTTCGATCCGCGGGCGCCGGAGTCCGCCATGATGTAAATCGGATTCAGGTAGCGGCCCGTGCGGTCGTCCTCTTCCATGGATTTGAACATTTCGTCCGAAACCCGTTCGGTGACCTTGGACCAGATTTCGATGATCTTGTTGTAGCGCTCGCCCTGCGTGATCGCGCCTTCCTGATACTGCTGCTGGACCTCAATCACCTGCTTTTCGGCGTCGCGCACCAGCTTGGGCTTCTCTTCTGGCACCACCATGTCGTCGATACCGATGGAGATGCCGGCGCGCGTGGCGTATAGGAAGCCGAGCTTCTTCACCTCATCCAGCATCTGAACGGTGATCTGCAGCCCGTACTTCAAATAGCAATACTGCACCAGTTGCGTGAGACCCTTCTTCTTCAGCAACCCGTTGATGAAGGGCATTTCGTTCGGCAGCACATCGTTCAAGATGACGCGGCCGACGGTGGTGTCCATGTACTGCTTGTTGAATTCGATCGGCTCGGTGTGCAGAACGTTCTGATTGTCGAACGCCTTCATCAGGTCGATCACTTTGCCGGTGTAGCGCAGCTTGATGGGCGTAAGCGTTTCCACT
>JASHQT010000196.1 GCA_030039005.1 Bryobacteraceae bacterium | reverse complement strand
GCGTAGCGCTCTTAGTGCGATGACTCGCGCGCGGGCTTGCTGTGGCCCTTCGGGTATGGCCGCAATCCCGCCAGGCCCCGGCAGCGACGGCAGGAGCCGATATCCGCGCTGGCCCGGGGACCAGGGTGGAATACCCTCGACGCGCCCTTGTTCGGCCGTTACTTCCAAGGGCGTGGGATTGTAAAGATTGGATGGTTTGGGGGCCGCACCAGAAGTCACGAGCGATGGAGCCCAAGTGACGAGCGACCAGGGACTCGGCAGAGAAGGCTGCAAGTGTGCGATCGCCGCGCTGTACTGCTGTTCGTTCCCGCCGGCCGGAAGCCAATGGGCTTCCTGTTGCAGAGGGCGGATAGTGCCCGACGCCGGCAGGGATGGAGCAGCGATAGAAACGGGCGCAGAATGCTGTAGAGCGGCTGGGATGGATATCTCGGCCGAGCCCAATTCCACGCTTGGTAGGGGAACCGTGGCGATCGGGCTTTCCACCGCATGGGCCCTCGGGTCTGGAGGGAGGCCCGCAGCAGTCAGTACAGCTCGGTCCCTTCGCGAGATGCTCAGGTCGACATCGACCGGAACCGAAGAAAAAGCCTGAACACGGGCAATTGGTTCCTCGCGCGGCGCGGTGATCATCGCGGCGGGCTGCCGGCCAAAGACCGGCGCGGGTGCAAGTGAGCCCCGCCGCGCTAGGGTCTCTGGGTGAGACTGCGGCAGGCTCGGCATGCTGGTTGCCGAAAGAGGTGCAGCAGCCGTGGCGGTCACTACCGGCGAGCC
Organism: Bryobacteraceae bacterium; assembly: GCA_030039005.1. The sequence goes on along the minus strand of JASHQT010000196.1, from coordinate 3,623 downwards.
CGGCGGAGCGGCGAATTCCAGCGCGATGAAGCCGGCGCTTGCCACGGCTGTGGCATTGTCGAACCGGGATGCCGCAAGCTTGAGCACGACATCGCACTGCGGAGCTAACGCATCCATCGGCGCGGGTGAAACAGTGGCGAGCCATTGACGCGGTTGCCAACGAATTCCGCTGAGGCCAGCGGGTTCCAGGCTCTCCCAGAGTTCCGAGAGGCGGAACTCTGGTTGACGTTCTGGCTGGGCGGAAGGAAGCCGCGGATTTCGCAAAGGCGGGTCGATCGCTTCGTTCGCAGCGAGCGCGGGCGGTCCCGCACCGAGGTAGGGCTTCTCCATCGCCAGTGGAAGGAAATCCGCCGCCTTCGGGTCCACGACCAGCGTAGTCGAATCGGAGACAATCACGGGCGGATACCCGGGCGCTACATTCCGCCAGGTGGGATGGCTCGGCATTGGACCGGCATCACGCGGCCTCTGAGTTCGTGTCGCGGAAATATCGACGACGAGCGGAGAGGGATTCTGGAGGGGGAGATCTCGCGCGGTCGTGATTGGCGGCTGGATACCGCCGGAAGCTGGTTCGGCGCCCGGCCCCTTCAGGGAAATAGCGGGCTGATCCGGACCGGAAGACAATCCAAAGAGCGACCATGCCTCCGGCAGATTGTTGGCGGCTTTTGTTTGGGCAGATTCGATCGGGCTAGCAACCACTAGCTCCGGCGAGGCGCTGGGATCCTCCTGCTGCGCCTCCACGGGCCGAGGTTCGATACTGTTTCCTAGCCCCTCCATCAAGGCGGCAAGTTCGTGCTCCGAAGATTGCTGTTCAGATTCAATCGGTTGAGAGTCAGCCGCCGGCGTTTCGGCAATGGCGTCCATGAGGGAGGCAAGCTCATCCTCCCGTACCGTCTCCCCTGACAGCGGTTGGGGCGTTTCGACCGGCTCCGGTTGCGGCTGATCGCGCTGAACTAACGCAGCGGGCGTACCTGCCCGCGCGCGCTCGGCCTTCGGCTTTTTTGGAGGCGACGGGTCGAGAGAATCACGAAGACGATCGAAGGCTTCGATCGTTCCGGATGAGAGGTACAACTCCTGATGCTCAGGCGAGCAAAAGTTGTGCCCGCGCAAGACCTTGCTGATCGATAAACGCTTCCCGCAGTAGTGGCAATGCATCTCGGACGATCCGTCAGGCGCGGATGCCAACAGAACAAGCCTTGGCGCCGGTCTCCACGCCCATGAGATCGGCAGACTAGCCCTTGGCTTTAGGGGATTCTAGGAGCAATTACCGAGGAATCGCGCAATTTCTCCCTCACACCGCACGCGGGCTGGGCAGCGTTGCATCAGGTTTATCAGCTTCCGGCGGCACTTGCGTCCATGCTTGGCCTGGTAGAACGCTCTTTAGCTCATGCAGCAGGGGACCTATGTAGCCTTGATAATGGCGCCAGCGCTGAAGCGAGCTGCGGAATAGTGGTTTGCGAACCTGGACGGCGCTGGCGGTCTTGATGGTGCGGCTGGTGCTATAGAAGGTGATGCAACGATCGTCCCAAGGCAGGCCGCAGTACTCGATTAATCGGCGGGCCTGACCTTCGAGGTCATCGACTATGTCCTCGTAAGAGACGTCGAGCATGGCGCCTGGCGGCAGAACGGATCGCCAATGCGCCATCAGTTCGCTGTAAGAGCGGTAAAAGCGGCCCAACTCCCCCAGATCATAGGTATAGTGCTGACCGTGTGTAAATAGCTTGGAATAGCAGGACACACAGGTATCGATGGGGTGACGCATGGTATGGATGATCCTGGCATTTGGCAGGGTGAGGCGAATCAGACCTATATTGAGGAAGTTTCCTGGCGACTTGTCGACCACTCGGACCTTCCCATCTGCAAGGGCCGCCAGGCGCGCAAGATAGGATTGGCCAATGCGCCGCAAGACAACGCCATCCATAGCCGAAACAGAATCCGGATATCCGACCGACCTATCACCGGCAGCGAATACACTGTTGGCCGCTGCATCAAAATCTCCTAGCTCGCCGGCGCCATGAATTTGCGGATGGCTGGCCAGTATCTGTTCGATCAAAGTGCTTCCGGAACGCGGCATGCCAAGCACGAAAACTGGAACCAACGACGGATCTCCCTCTCCTTGGAAGCGAGTGAATAGATTACCGTCGAATAAGGTGGAGACATGCTCAAAAAGCTTTAGAACAGCTACTTCGTCATATTTGATTTGCCGGCGTTTCAGAGCATTGCCTCTGCGCAGGTGTTCAAAGGCCCGAACGTAATCTCCACAGTCTTCGAGGGCTTTGGCGAGCGCAAAATGGATATGCAGCGCCTGGTTGGCGGACAGGTCATGTCGCTCGGCAAGGGTTTCCAGGGCCGCCAGGTCGGGGTCGCCATGACCGAAGGACTTGATTTCGGCGCGATTCAGGTGAGCCTCCCCGTAGTCTGGCTTGATCGCGATGGCTCGCCCATAGTGTGCCATAGCATCATCAAAACTGCCTTCGGCCTTGAAGATGCTGCCCAGATTGTTGTGTGCCTCCGCATGGTCCGGGTTCAGGACGAGGGCGCGCTGGAGGTGGCTCACTGCATCGACAATCTGGCCTTGCGCTGCCAGCGCCCTGCCCAGATTGCTGTGAGCATTGGCATGGCCGGGGTTCAGGACGAGGGCGCGATGCAGGTGCGTCATCGCATCCACCATCTTGCCTTGTCCTGCCAGCGCCGTGCCCAGATTGCTATGGGCATCGGGATAATCAGGCTTGAGGACGAGAGCGCGTTCGTAGTGGGCAATCGCGTCTTCTACCCTGCCTTGCGCGACGAGCGCGACACCCAGATTGTTGTGGAGATCTGCATGATCCGGGTTTAGGGCGAGGGCGCGTTCGTAGATGGCAATCGCGTCCGCAGTCCTGCCTTGGGCCATCAGGGCGAAACCCAGATTGTACTGAGCCTCAGGGTAGTCGGGGCGAAGAACGAGAGCACGTTCGTAGTGGGCAATCGCATCCGCAATCCTGCCTTGCGCGACCAGCGCGACGCCCAGATTACTGTGGGCATTGGCATAGTCCGGCCTCGTGAGGAGGGCGCGCTCGTAATGCGCGATCGCATCCTTGCTCCTGCCTTGCTGAGCGAGAATAATGCCCAGGTTATTATGCGCCTCGGCGTAATCCGGCTTGAGGGCGACTGCTCGTTCGTATTGAGCCACGGCGTCTATAATCCTGCCTTGGGCACTCAGGGCGTTACCCAGAGTGTAGTGATAGGAAGGATTGCCCTGTTTGATCTGGATCGCCTGGCCGATCCTCTCGGCGGCAATATCATAACGGCCGCCCTGATAGGCGATGAGTCCGAGAAAGTACAGGCTGTCGGCATGCCGAGGCACGGACTTCAGGACCATCCGGAACAGCTGCTCAGCCTCGACTTGTTGTCCGACCTGATGATGCCGCAGGGCATCATTGAATATCCCCCGGACATCCTCACGCATATCGTGCCTGCGATCCCGACTTTTGGCCGGACGGCGCGGTTTGCGATTCTTAGACAATAGATCCTCGGGCCGAGGCCACGGACAGCTAACCGCCTGAGATCTCCCTGATCTTCGCGGCAGTACGGCAACTCCAAAAAGCGCGATCCCAGTTCATTCTATCCAATAGCCTTGCCCCGCATGT
>JASHQT010000017.1 GCA_030039005.1 Bryobacteraceae bacterium | reverse complement strand
GTTTCGGTGCGAGTCACCGGGCGGTAGAGCGTGTCGCGTTCCATGGGCTCGCGGCCGGCTTCGCGGATCAGGCGCAGCAGCTCGCCGCGGCGCAGGCTTTGGCTGGTGGTGGCGCCGGCTTCGTGATAGATCTTCTCTTCTACCACGGTGCCGTCCAGGTCGTCGGCGCCAAAGCGTTGCGCGATCTGCGCGATCTTAGGCGTCATCATGATCCAGTAGGCCTTGATGTGGCTGATGTTGTCGAGTATCAGGCGCGAGACCGCGATCATCTTCAGATCCAGGAAGCCGGTGGTGGTGGAGATGTGTTCGAGCGCGGTGTTGGCCGGATGGAACGCGAGCGGAATAAAGGTCTGGAAGCCGCCGGTTTCGTCCTGCAGCTCGCGCAGCTTGATCAGGTGATCCACGCGATCCTCTTCGGTTTCGATGTGGCCGTACAGCATGGTGCAGTTGGATTTCAGGCCGAGCTGGTGGGCGGTGCGGGCGACGTCCAGCCATTGATTGCCGTCGATTTTGTGATCGCAGATGATGCGGCGCACGCGGTCGTGGAAAATTTCCGCGCCGCCTCCGGGGAGGGAATCGACGCCCGAGTCCTTCAGCCGCGTCAAGGTCTCGCGAATCGACAGCTTGCTGCGCTGGGCCAGATAGGCGACTTCCACCATCGTGAGCGCCTTCAGGTGAACTTCGGGGAAGCGCTGCTTGAGCCCGCGAAACAGGTCGCAAAACCAATCCAGCGTCAGCTCGGGATGCAGACCGCCGACGATGTGGAACTCGGTGACGGCTTCGGTCCAACCTTCGCCCGCGCGGTGCCAGACTTCGTCGAGCGACCAGGTGTACGCCTTGGGATCCTTGGCCCGCTTACCGAAGGCGCATAGCTTGCAGCTTGCCACGCAGACGTCGGTGGGGTTAATGTGGCGGTTGACGTTAAACCAGGTGACGTTGGCATGTTTGCGCTCGCGTACCAGGTTCGCCATATGGCCGAGAGCGAGAATATCCGGGCTGCGAAACAGCGCGATGCCGTCGGCGAAATCCAGCCGTTGATCGGCCCGCACCTTTTCGAGAATCGGCCACAACCGCTGGTCTTCAAAATGGATCTGCATGATTCAGGCCCGCAGGCTGAGGCGGTTCCACAAAATGTCGGCCGCCCAAAACAGAAAGAATAGCACGCTGACGTAGCCGTTTACTGTGAAGAAGGCGGCGTCTACGCGCGAGAGGTCATCGGCCTTCACCAGGCGATGCTCGTAGGCCAGCAGCAACACAATGGCCGCGATGCCGGCCCAACTCAGGGCGCCAAGGCCGAAGGAAACAGACAGCAGGACCAGGCAAACGATCATGGCGACGTGCAACGCGCGCGCGATCCAGAGCGCTCCCGCCATGCCGAAGCGGCGCGGCAGGCTGAACAGGCCCTCGCGCGCGTCGAACTCGTAGTCCTGGCACGAATAAATAATGTCGAAGCCGGCGGTCCAGAAGGTGACGGCAGCGGTGAGCCAGAGAATGCGTGGATCGAGCGATCCGCGGACCGCGATCCAGGCTGCGGCCGGCGCAATGCCGAGAGCAAATCCGAGGATTATGTGGGAGAACGTGGTGAAGCGCTTGGTGAAGGAATAAAAGAAGACTACGGCGAGTGCGACGGGGGCGAGCTTGAAACACAGCGGGTTGAGGGCCCGGGCGGCGATCAGGAAAACCAGGGCGGAGGCCATCACGAAGCCCCACGCAAACCGCAAGCTCAGGAGGCCGGCGGGCAAGTGGCGCTGGCGCGTTCGAGGATTGCGGGCGTCGATGTCGGCGTCCAGAATCCGGTTGAAGGCCATGGCGGCCGAGCGCGCCCCCACCATGGCGATCGCGATCCACAGCAGCTTCAACCCGAATCCGCGGCCATCAAATCGGCTCTCGCGGAACGCCAGCAGAGCGCCGGTGAGGGCGAAGGGTAAGGCGAAGACGGAGTGCTCGAACTTGATCATCTCGAGCGTCAGCCGCAACCGCTTCCAAAAGCGCTTCATCGCCATCCTGAATACTGGACTCTGAATTCTCGAATCCTCCCCTGCTTTCGTTACCATTCTAATTCATGCGTTATCCGCTCCTGGCCGCTGTTTTGCTTTTGACGGCGTGCGGTCCCAAGCCCGCGAGCGTGGATGACTTTTACTTACACACGGTCACGCTACCGGGGGGACGGGCGATCCGGGTAGAAGAGGCTTTCGACAACGTCACTCTTTTGCGCGGTTTGATGTTCCGCGCGTCGCTTGCGCCCGACCGCGGGATGCTTTTCGTGTATCCGCACCCTGATCATTACCAGGCATTTATGTATCAGGTGCGGATTCCACTGGATATCATCTGGATGGATTCCGGGCGGCGCATCCTCGCGATCGATGAGAACGCGCAGCCCTGCAAGACACAGGCCAGCCAGTGTCCGAAGTATGGCGGACGGAACCTGGTGTCTTATTCGCTCGAGATCGGCGGAGGGCTGGCCAAGCAATACGGTTTGCAAGTTGGCCAAATCCTGCAGTGGTAAGGGGCGGGGTGACGGGTCACCTGTTACTCTCAAGTTGAGATGGATTCCGATCAACTGCGAGGCCTGCTGGAGCAAGTGTATTCGGGGGCCGTGGACGTCGACGCGGCGCTGGACCGGATCCGCCACCTGCCGTTCGAGGATCTGGGCTACGCCAAGCTGGACCATCATCGCGCGCTGCGGCACGGTCTAACGGAGGTGATTTTTGGCAAGGGCAAGACGCCGGAGCAGATCGGCGCGATCGCGGCGCGTTTGCTCGATAAGTCGCCCAACCTATTAGTAACGCGCGCGGACCGGTACGCGGCAGCACTACTCAAGGCCGATTTCCCCGATGCCGAGCACTTTCCGCTGTCCGGAGCGGTACGCATCTGGCGCGACCGCACCATCCACGGCAAAGGCAAGCTGGCGGTGGTGTGCGCGGGTACCAGCGACATCCCCATCGCCGAAGAGGCGCAAGTGACAGCGGAAGTGATGGGCAACGAAGTGGAATCGATTTACGACGTCGGTGTTGCGGGAATCCATCGTTTGATCGCGCAAAGCGAACGGCTGATGGAAGCGCGCGTGGTGGTGGTGGCGGCGGGGATGGAAGGCGCTTTGCCGAGCGCGGTGGGAGGCATCGTTTCGGTGCCGGTGATCGCGGTTCCCACGAGCGTAGGTTACGGCGCGAGCTTCAATGGTCTGGCGGCACTACTGGGCATGTTGAACAGTTGCGCGAGCAACGTAACGGTAGTGAACATCGACAACGGATTCGGCGCCGGGTACGTCGCGAGTCTGATCAACCGGTTATAGAAATCCGCTTACTAACGTGCGCGGGTCACTCAGCGTGTAATTCGCTAGCTGTGCGCGGGTAACTACGCGACGGCGACGCTGACACGCGCGCCGGATTCTTCGACGAAGACGTAAAACCCGAACATGGGCATTTTTTCGCGCTTGCACCAACGGCTCATCTTCCATTGGACGCGCAAGTATCGTACCTCGGACCGCGATCCCAAGTTCAGCAAAATGGAATAGAGGCCGCAGTAGAACTTCGGGGGGAACTTGGCCAATGGTTTGGGATCCCACTGGTCGCCATCGGGAGAACCGAAGACAAAGATCTCCAGGCTTTCTTGCTCCAGGATGCGTGTGATCCCGAGTGTAAGCACCAAAAGCTTACCTCGCTTGGAAGCGAGATCGAACTCCGGCCCAGTGCCGTCTGCTCGGGCGATGCTTTCAGGCAACAGAACGTTACGCAGCATAGTTTCCTCCAGCCGGGGGACATGCCGGACACTGCTTGTTGTGTGCTACCTGGCAGGTGTACCTACAGGGTAACTCTGAATTCGACGGAGGCGGTCGCCCGCCTTCTCTAGAGTCTCATACTTCTTGCAAAAACAAAAGCGAATTAATGTTGCGCCGGGATTAGAAATCGGAGGATCGGCATCGGAGAAAAAGCTCGATCCCGGCACCGCAGCGACACCGACGTTTTCGATCAAATGACGAACGAAAGAAACATCGTCACGACAACCGAATTCGCCGATGCTGGTCATTATGTAATACGCGCCGGACGGCCGATAACAGCGAAATCCGGCGCTCTCCAAGCGCTCCAATAGAAAATCTCTACGCCTCTGATATTCCACGCTCAGTTTTTCGTAGTATGAATCGGGTAGGTTCAACGCCACCACACCCGCCTGTTGCAGAGGAGCAGCCGCACCCACCGTCAAAAAGTCGTGGACCTTGCGAATCGAATCGGCAAGATCCGGCGCGGCCAAAACAAATCCCACCCGCCATCCGGTGACGGAATAGGTCTTGCTCATGCTGTTCACCAACACTGTGCGTTCCCGCATTCCCGGTAATGTCGCTATCGGCAAATGAGACGCACCATCATAAAGGATGTGTTCATAGATTTCGTCCGTAATCGCAAGGGCGTCGAACTCCTGACAAAGATTTGCGATGACTTCGAGCTCGCGCCGAGTAAATACTTTGCCCGTGGGGTTATTGGGCGAGTTCAAGATGATCGCTTTGGTCCTCGTGGAAAACGCACGGCGCAGCTCATCGGGATCAAAGGACCAATCAGGAGGTTGCAATCGGACGAGCTTGCGTTGCGCGTCGCACAATAGTGCATCAGGACCGTAATTTTCGTAGTAGGGCTCGAAAATGATGATCTCGTCGCCCGGATTGGTCACGGCCAGCAGGGTCGCGATCATGCCTTCGGTGGCCCCGCAGCACACGGTGATTTCCCGCTCGGGATCGTATTCCAATCCGTACCACTTTTGATATTTCGCGCGAATCGCGTCGCGGAACGGCTTGGCGCCCCAGGTGATGGCGTATTGGTTGATGTCGGCCGCGATTGCATCCTGGGCGGCGCGTTTCACTTCCTCGGGAGCGCCGAAATCCGGGAATCCTTGTGCGAGATTCACGGCGTCGTGCTCGATCGCCAGGCGCGTCATCTCGCGGATGACGGATTCTGTGAAGTGCAAAGTCCGCTGGCTGCGAAATCGGAGCCGCGCGGCATCCAGGCTGGCCGGGGAGTTCGCGACGGAATTCACGCGAGGATACCCATTTTCTTCGCCACTCTGGTGAGGATTTCCAAAGCGCGATCTAGCATCGGGCGCGTGTGAGTGGCGGTCACGATGGTGCGAATGCGCGCCTTACCTTCGGGAACCGTCGGGAAACCGATGCCGGTGGCGAGCAAACCTTGATCAAACAGCGCGGCCGAGAACTGGTGCGCGGTTTTCGCTTCGCCCACAATCACCGGCGTAATGGGAGTTTCGCTGTCGCCGGTGTTGAAGCCGGCGTTTGTCAAGTTTTGCTTGAAATAGCGCGTGTTGTCCCAAAGCCTTTCGATGCGTTCGGGCTCGTTCTCCAGGATGTCGAAGGCCGCTAGGCACGCCGCGGCGACGGCCGGCGGATGGGATGTGGAAAACAGGAACGGGCGCGCGCGATGATACAGAAACTCGATCAGGTCCCGGCTTCCGCAGACATAGCCGCCGAGCACGCCGATGGCCTTCGAAAGCGTGCCGACCTGGACGTCCACGCGGCCGTGCAATCCGAAATGGTCGACGGTACCGCGCCCGTTGCGGCCGAGAACGCCCGAGGAGTGGGCATCGTCGATCATCATGATGGCGCCGTGACGGTCGGCGAGTTCCACCAGAGCGGGCAGCGGGCCGATATCTCCGTCCATGGAGAAGACGCCGTCGGTGATCAGCAGCTTGTGGCCGGGCTTGCCTTCCAGCTCCTGAAGGAGGATCGCCGCGTGCGCGGTGTCTTTGTGCGGGAACACGTGAATCTTGGCTTTCGAGAGCCGGCAGCCGTCGATGATGCTGGCGTGGTTCAGCGCGTCGGAAATGATATGGTCCTCTGGTCCGAGAATCGCTGACACGGTTCCGGCATTGGCGGCAAAACCGGATTGAAACACGACGCACGATTCGGTGCGCTTAAAGTCGGCGATGCGCTCCTCCAGTTGCATGTGGATGCTCATGGTGCCGGAAATGGTGCGGACCGCGCCGGACCCCGCGCCATATTTCTTGGCCGCCTCCACCTGGGCCTCGATCAGTTTGGGGTGGTCGGCGAGACCGAGATAGTTGTTGCTGGCCAGGTTGATGACTTCATGGCCGTCGAAGCGCGAGATCGGCTCGCAAGGCGATTCGAGCACGCGCAAACGCTGGTAGGAGCCGGCCTTGCGCCAGGCATCGAGTTGTTCGGTGAGGTAGGCAAGCGGGTTCGCGGTGGTCATCTTAACCATCGTATCGCGGGACTTCGCTTGCCCACGCGCGCGGCTCAGTACGGTTTGTTCAGCTTGCATCAGCTTGACGCGGGCTCGACTAGGAGCGCGGTTCTGTGGAAGCGTGGATCGGATCCACCCAGCGCACGGTGCTCGGCTCCTCCCCGGGTAGGTTCACGACCACCGCTTCGTTGTCGCTGCGCACCAGCACGCATTCCAGGGTCTCATCGGCCGATGCGTTGATCTCTTGATGCGGGACATAAGGCGGTACATAGATGAAATCGCCGGGTCCGGCCTCCGCCGTGTACTCCAGACGGTTGCCTCAGCGCATGCGTGCGCGGCCTCGCACGACATAAATGACGCTTTCCAGCGCGCCGTGATGATGCGTGCCGGTTTTCGCGTTGGCGTGAACGCTGACTGTCCCGGCCCAAATCTTGTGCGCTCCCACGCGGGCGTAATTGATGGCGGCCGCGCGATTCATCCCCGGCGTCTGCGGCGTGTTGGCATCGAGGGACTCCTTCGCAATCACCTTGACGCCCTGAGTTTTCCAATCCACGGTTCTCGTTCCTGCTTGGTCCCAGTTTAACCGGCTTTGCACGACTCAATTGCCGATACGCGTGAGCTGGATCTGCGCCGCTGGTCCAACCCGCCAGGAACCCCAGCGGGACTGGGAGCCGCTCGCGCAGGCCCTTGCTTTCTCACAACCTTATTCATTTCGCCAAAGTTTATGATAGGCTGATTGGACAGGAAAATGGGGAAAACGAACTGGGCCGGGCGCGACATTCGAAGCACGCTTCATCCTTATACCAACCTGAAACTCCACCAGAGCGAAGGCCCGCTGGTGATCGCCGAGGGCGAGGGCGTGTTCGTTCGCGATGAAAACGGCAAAGCGTATCTCGAAGGCCTGGCAGGCCTGTGGAACGCCAGCCTCGGTTTTTCCGAGCGGCGTCTGGCCGAAGCCGCCTATCGGCAGATGTTGAAGCTGCCCTTTTATCACACCTTCGCGCACAAAGCCGTAGGTGTCGGCATCGAGCTGGCCGAAAAGCTCCTCAGTATCGCTCCGGTTCCGATGTCCAAAGTATTTTTTGTCAACTCCGGTTCGGAAGCCAACGATACTGTGGTGAAATTGGTCTGGTATTACAATAATGCGCTCGGCCGCCCCCAAAAGAAGAAAATTATCAGCCGCATGAAGGCGTACCACGGCGTAACGGTGGCGAGCGCCAGTCTCACCGGGCTGCCTAATAACCATCGCGACTTCGATCTACCCATTGCCAATATCCTGCATGTCGAATGCCCGCACTTTTATCGCTTTCATCTGCCCGGCGAGACCGAAGAGGCCTTTGCCACCCGCATGGCCGAGGCGCTGGAGCAGCGGATTTTAAGTGAAGGTCCCGATACCATCGCGGCCTTTATTGCCGAGCCTGTGATGGGCGCTGGGGGCGTGATACTTCCGCCTCCCACATATTTCGGAAAAACCCAGGAGATCCTAAGGAAATACGATGTTCTTTTTATCGCCGACGAGGTGATTTGCGGGTTTGGCCGCACGGGCGAAATGTGGGGCAGCACCACCTATCACTTGAAGCCCGACATGATCACGTGCGCCAAGGGACTCTCGGCCGGTTACATGCCGATCGGCGCCGTCATGATCTCGGAAGCGATTTATGACGCGCTGGTGAAGCAGTCCGAGAAAATCGGCGTGTTTAGCCACGGTTTCACTTCCACCGGGCATCCGGTCGCCTCCGCGGTAGCGCTGGAGACGCTCAGGATCTACGAGAAGGACGGCATCCTGGCCCATGTCCGTCGCGTCACCCCGCAAATGCAGGCAGGGCTGCGGAAGTTCTCCGATCACCCGCTGGTGGGCGAAGTGCGCGGCGTGGGACTCATCGCCGCCGTGGAGCTGGTGGTTAAGAAATCCACTCGCGCGTCTTTCGATCCCGCGGCGGCCATAGGGTCGTATCTGGTGAAGCGCGGCCATCACCATGGCGTGATCCTGCGCGCTCTCGGCGATTCCATCGCTTTCTGCCCGCCATTGATCATCAATGAAGTGGAAATCAGTCTGATGCTGGAACGTTTCCGGCTCGCGCTCGACGATACCTTCGCGATGGTTCGAGAGCGCGGCTTCATTGAGACCGAAGTCCCGGTGCTTGCCAAATAGCGGTCAGGCGTGTTGAGTACGTCAACCCCCCCGTGAAAAACGGGACGCGGCGAAATGGCCCTGGTTCCGCCCTAGTTTCTTGGTCCGATGCTTTCGGTGCGCCCGGCCAGCGGCTTGACGATCGGTCCGCCGCACACTCCGACGCCGGTGTTCAGCAGGGCATTGAGCAGGTTGTAAAACACCGCGTAGACCATCTGCTCGGTGATGGGCTGTTTGCCCGGCATGCGGAACGAGACCGGCAGTTCTTTGGCGATTTGCAGACGTACGGCATCGGGGAGCGTGCGGCCCGAGCGGTCCTTCTGGTTTGCCAGCGACATCGGGGTTTGCAGCACCGCGCCGCTCTTTCCGTCCACATAAAACTGGCAGCGCGAGAACCAGCCTAGGTTGCCGGGGTCGGCGGCATCGAACAGCAGCAGCGGCGCCTGACGGTCGACGGCGGCAAGGTGCAAGTTTAAGGATCGCTGGGTGTCCTCAATACGGTACTCGAAGCCCGCCTGCTTGGCGATGCCGGCGACGAAATCGGGGTCGAGCTCGAGCAGAAGGAACTTGTGCTCACCCGCCTGCACAACTTGCATGGCCTTATTGTACCGAGGCCACGGCAGGTTCGCGATATAATGACAGAGGAGCTTTACCCCTTGAACTTTAGACAGTTTGTGCGCCTCTGCGCCCATATTCAAATGCTGCCGGTGCTCGAAAGCGGCGAAGAGACGCTGGTGGGCGGCCAGGCTGTCATGGAAGGCGTGATGATGCGCGCGCCGCACAGCTATTGCGTGGCCGTGCGCAGGGCGAATGGCGAGATTGTCACCGAACAGAAGCCGCTTGCGCGCGTTTCGGAGAAATACCCGATCTTCCAATACCCGATTTTGCGCGGCCTGGGCACGCTGGGGCACGCGATGGCGCTGGGGATCAAAGCGCTGCAGTTTTCCGCCAATGTCGCGGTGAGCGAATTGGCAGCCAAGGAGGGCAAGACGGACGAAAAGGCGCCGGAGCTGAACGGCTGGATGCTGGCCGCGCCGATCGCATTTTCGTTGCTGTTTTTCCTGTTCATGTACAAGTTTGTGCCGCTATTCCTGGCTACCGAGGTTGGTAAGGCAGTTCCTTCGCTGCACGGCCGGTTCGCGGTGAACATGATGGACGGGGTGATCCGGCTCGCGATCTTCCTCGGTTTTCTATACCTGATTTCGCGCATGAAAGACATCCGGCGCATGTTCCAATATCACGGCGCCGAACACAAGGTGGTGTTCAATTTCGAGTCGGGTCAACCGGTGACCGTGGAGAACGCGCAGAAGTTCGTGACCTTCCACCCGCGCTGTGGGACCAGTTTCCTGTTGCTCATCATGGTGCTGGCGATCCTGGTGTATCCGCTCGTGCCGTTCGACGGATTTGTAGCGAAGCTGGTGGCGCGCATCGCGCTGCTGCCGGTGATCGTGGGCGTGAGCTATGAATTGATCCGTTACGCGGCGCGTCATCGACAAGGCCTGATGGCAGCGCTGACGGCGCCCGGCCTGTGGCTCCAGCGCGTGACCACAAAAGAGCCAAGCGACGAAATGGCCGCCGTCGCGATCCATGCGCTCGATGGCGCCATGCAGCTCGAAGAAGCGCAGGGCGGCGAACTGGTGATCGCTTAACATCCCGAACGCCTCCGGGCCGCGTGGCCCGAGGAGCTTGCCATGCAATATTCGCAAAAACTAGACGATATCGAAAGCCGGTTTGAAGATATGACGCGCCAGATGGCCGATCCGGCGGTCATCTCCGACGGCGAGGCTTATCGTAAAGTGGCCAAGACGCGCTCGGAGCTGGAGCCCATCGTCGCCAAATACCGCGAATACAAACAGGCTAAGCGCAATTACGACGAAGCGCGCCTGATGATCGAGGATCCCGATCCCGATCTGCGCCAGATGGCTAACGAGGAAGTGGTGCGGCTGGAGCCGGAGATCGCGCAGATCGAAGAAGATTTGAAAGTCCTGCTGCTTCCCAAAGATCCGCTGGACGAAAAGAACGTGGTGCTCGAAATCCGCGCGGGCACGGGCGGCGACGAAGCCACTCTGTTCGCGGCCGAGGTGTTCCGCATGTACACACGCTATGCCGAATCGCAGCGCTGGCGCGTGGAAGTGACCGATGTCAGCGAATCGCCGGCCGGCGGCATTAAATCGGTGATCGCCCTGGT
>JASHQT010000195.1 GCA_030039005.1 Bryobacteraceae bacterium | reverse complement strand
ATCGTCCGCCATGCGCATGCGCAGTTCGGCGCGGTAGCCTTCATACTGCTCATTCGGTCCGGTGCGAAGCAAGATATCGTAATCTCCGATGCCGTTCGAGAAATCCCGCGCCGATTCGTTCCAGCGCTTGGCGTACGCCTTGATGATACCCGCCACGCGGCGCAGCACCGCGAGCCGATAGCGCACGTCGTGATCTTCCGGATTGGCGGCCACCAGCGGCAGATAGATTTGTTCAGCCAGATGTGCCTGTTCGATCGCCGCGTCGAACTGATTCAACTGTCCGTAGGCAAAGATCAAGTCCGTGCGGATTCGGGCGAGCAGAATGCGGAACGAAGCGTAGCCGCGATTGGGCGCGTGCACGGCGTTCAATACGTCGATGGCCTCCAAGTCATAACGAATCGTCTCGCGCGGCTGGAGCGACGCATAGATCTGCGCCCGGCGATCCAGCAGTTCTGCCAGCGAATATCCGTAATCGGGGTTCGACGGTTCCAGTTCCACCGCGCGCCGCAAATATTTTTCCGCCCGTGCGAATTCGTCGATGCTCGTCCCCGACATCCTGACCCAACCGCCTTGCTGCTGAATCAACTCGCCCAGCATGCTGTACGCCTGGCCCAATTGATAATCGTCTTCGCGGGACGGCGGATTGCCCGCCAGCTTCTCGTAGCGCTCGACGGCCGCGCGAAGACGGTTGAATGCATCTTTGCCCGCCGACTTTGCATCGGTTGCCTGCGCGCGATGCAGCTCGACCAAGGTGCGCACGCGCACCGCGCCGGGATCGTTGCCGAGCGGATCCATCAGGTCCAACGCTTTCTGGTAAGTGGCCAGCGCCGCGCGCGTGTCGCCCAGATTGGTGCGGAACATGTTGCCCTGAATGTCGCCCAGCCGCAGGTATCCTTCCGCCAGCTCCAGGCGCAGGCCTCGATCGTTCCGGGCTTCTTTCGCCAGCGTGTTGAGATAATCGGTGGCGCGATTGGCCATTTGCGCGCGCACCCGCGCCGAACCGCTCAGGTTGCTCACGCCGTCATACAAATCGAAAAGCACGTAGTGCGCCAAATTTCGCACTTCGTCGAAACGCCGCTCGGCCACGCGCTTTTCACTCACCGTAGAGACCACTCCGATTGTTGCTCCCAGCAGCGCCAATGCCGCCAGCCCCACTGTGATCCTGTGCCGTGAGACAAACTTTGCCGCGCGATAGCTCAACGTCTGCGGGCGCGCCTGGATGGGACGATTCGACAAGTACCGCCTCAAATCATTGGCCAGCCGTTCCGCGGATGGATACCGGCGCGGGGGATCGTACTCGAGACACTTCTCCAGGATGGTCGTCAAATCGCCCTTCAGCGTCTGCCGCAAACGTCCCGGAGTGGTAGAGCGCTGCTCGGCCGCGGCTTCGGTCACCTGCGAGGGGCGTTCGGGAGCGGTTTCGCGTAGCGCGCGTTCCAGTTCGGCGGCCGGAAACGCGGCGGAGGTGGAGAACGGCCGGCGTCCGGTCAGCAATTGATACAGCACGACGCCGAGGGAGTAGACGTCGCTCGTCACCGTCGCCGGCTCGCCGCGCAGGATCTCCGGGCTCGCGTACGTCGGCGTGAGAAAGAGGTTCACGGTCGCGGTTCGCTCGCGGCCGGACTCGGCGTCGATCATTTTCGCGATGCCGAAATCGAGCAACTTCGGTTCGCCGTGTTCCGTCACCAGGATATTGCCCGGCTTCAGGTCCCGATGCACGATCAAGTATTGATGCGCGGAATTGACTGCCGCACAGACCTTGATCATCAGCTCCAGCCGCCCTCGGATGGACAGGCGATGGCTGTCGCAGTACTGGTCCAGCGCAACGCCGTCCACATACTCCATCACCAGGTATGGCTCGCCTTGCGAACTCACGCCGCCGTCGAGCAGGCGAGCGATGTTGGGATGCTCCAGGCGCGCCAGCAGTTCGCGCTCGCGGCGGAAACGATGGATCGAATCCGGCTCGGCCAGGTACGGAGAAAGGATCTTGATGGCGGCTTGCTGTTCGTGCTGGCCGTCAGCGCGCTGGCCGAGCCACACTTCCCCCATGCCGCCCCGAGCAATCAGAGTCACTGCCTGCCAAGGGCCGAAACGCCGGCCGCTGGACGATGCGCGAGCTTGTGAATTGGCGACGCGCTCGTCGTCGAAGGCGCGAACCATGCGCTGCACCTTGTCGCGCAGAGCGGCGTCGCCATTCGAGCGCTGGTCCAAAACCCGGCGGCGGCCCTCTTCATCCAGCGGATAAATCTCGTCGAAGATCTCTTGGACCTGGCCCCAATCGTCCGTCATGGTGTCCGCACCCCAGCTTACGCCCGCGGCTCAGTCTTTTTCGTCCTCGCCTTTGTGAAGCTGCTGCGCCAGGTAATTCTCCAAACCCATTTCGGCGATGGCGTGGAGCTGTCCTTCGAGATGATCGACGTGTTCTTCTTCGTCCTTTAGAATTTCTTCGAACAGCGCGCGCGACGCGTTGTCGCCCACTTCCACCGCCAGCTTGATCGCCGAATTCAAATGGTGTACCGCGTCCAGCTCCAGCTTCAGATCGCTCTCGTACTGGGCTTTGACGTTTCTGCCGACGTGAATCGGACTCAAGTCCGTCATGTTTGGCGTGCCTTCCAGGAACAGGATGCGATTCATCAGCTTTTCGGCGTGTACCATCTCTTCGATGGATTCTTTGCGGTAATCGCCGGCCAGCCGGAAGTAGCCCCAATTCTCGCACATCTTCGAATGCAGGAAGTATTGGTTGATGGCGGTCAGCTCCGCCTTCAACGCGATGCTCAGGTGCTCCAGGACTTTGTCGTTTCCGCGCATCTCGTCATTTTACAGGAAGTGTTAGCATGCGATCAGTGAAGAGAATTCTGCCGTTCACGCTAATTCTAGGGACCATGCTTACCGCTACCGCCGCCACCCCCGATCTCGCGCAGCTCGACAAAATGATCGCGCGCTTTCAGCCGACCGAACTCCGCGTCGACATCTCCAGGCTTTCGCCCGGCGACCGCCAGGCGCTGGCCAAGCTGATTGAAGCGTCGCACGTGCTTAACGATATCTTCCTGACGCAGATGTGGAGCGGCAATCACGCGCTTTATGCGAAGCTGCTCCGCGACAAAACACCACTCGGGAAGGCGCGCTTGGATTATTTCTGGCTGAACAAATCGCCATGGTCGGAAATCGACGATCACGAAGCGTTCTTGCCGGATGTTCCACCGAAGAAGTTGCCCGGCGCGAATTTCTATCCCGAGGACATGACGCGCGGGGAGTTCGAATCCTGGGTGAAGACGCTTTCGAAACCGGAACGCGAGCAGGCCGTAGGATTTTTCACCGTGATTCGCCGCGATGCCAATCATAAACTGCACGCGGTTCCCTACAACCAGGAGTATCGCGCCGATCTGGAGAAATCGGCCAAGCTGCTCGAACAAGCGGCCGCCCTCACGGATAACCCGACGCTCAAGAGATTCCTGACGGAGCGCGCCGCCGCCTTTCGCTCCAACGATTATTACGAGAGCGACATCACCTGGATGGATCTGGACGCCCCCCTGGACATTACCATCGGGCCTTATGAAACTTACAACGACGATATTTTCGGCTATAAGGCCGCGTTCGAAGCTTACGTGAACGTGCGCGATGAGGCCGAAACGGCCAAGCTGAAGTTGTTCGCCGATCATCTCCAGGAAGTAGAGAACAACCTGCCGATCGAGCCGAAGTATCGCAATCCGAAGCTCGGCGCGAGTTCGCCCATTCGCGTGGTGAACGAAGTTTTTGATGCAGGCGATGCCGCCCACGCGGTCCAGACCGCCGCGTACAACTTGCCGAACGACGAGCGCGTGGTCACGCTGAAGGGCAGCAAGCGCGTGATGCTGAAGAACGTGCAGGAGGCCAAGTTTCACTCCACGCTGGAGCCGATCGCCAAGCATGTGCTCACGGCGGCCGGCCAGAAGGACCTGAGTTTCGATGCCTTCTTCACGCACATCCTGGCGCACGAGCTGAGCCATGGCATCGGGCCGCATCAGATCACCGTCTCGGGGCGCGCCACTTCACCGCGCCAGGAATTGAAGGAACAGTACAGCGCGATCGAGGAAGCCAAGGCCGACGTTACGGGTCTCTACATGCTGCAACATTTGTATGATCGCAAGCTGATTCCGGCGAGTCCCGCGACCGAGCGCCAGTTGTATACCACGTTTCTCGCGTCCACGTTCCGCACGCTGCGCTTCGGCCTTAACGACGCGCACGGCAAGGGGATGGCGATGCAGGTGAATTACATCACCGACAAAGGCGGGTTCATCGCGCACCCCGACGGCACGTTCGAAGTGAACTTGGAGAAGATTCGCGGCGCGGTGCGGGACTTGGATCACGATCTGCTGACCATCGAAGCCACGGGCGATTACACGGGCGCCAAGAAGATGCTGGATGAATTGGGCGTCATCCGGCCGAATATGCAGAAGGCGTTGAACGGACTGAGCCACATCCCCGTGGACATTCAGCCGGTGTTTGTGACGGCGGACCAGATCGCGCCGGAGCACGCTAGAAGCGGTAATTGACTTAGCCGCTCGAACCAGATTGTTATGCCAACACCCTTCGAGAATGCTCAGTTGAACCTTCAGTTGTTCGACCTTCGCCGCGAACCCGTCTTGCGGGAGGCGCGTGCCTGGTTCCTGCTCGAGTTCAATCCCGATAGTTTCGCGGACCTCGTTTCGGCGGTTAGCGGGGAGCGCAACGCCTCGTTCCGCATGGTTCTCGGGTATTGGGACATGGCTGCCTCCATGGTCACCACGGGCGCGATTGACGGCGATGCGTTCCGGGCCGCGCACGGCGAGATTCTCGCCACATTCGCTAAGATTCAACCGTTTCTCGCAGAAATGCGGTCCGCGAGCGGTGAGCCGGACTTTTGCAAACACATGGAGGCGGTTGTCATGGCAGCTCCCCATGCGGAAGCAACCCTAACACGGCGCCGTGAGGCGATACGCGCGGGAATCAGAGCGCGCCAACAACAGCCGGAAGCAGCCAGCTAGAAGGTCAGCCGGCGAGTTTCGAAATATCGTTGTAAATCACGAACGCCACCAGCGCCATGATAAACACAAAACCCAGGCGCAGCGCGGCTTCCCTGACTTGCAAGCTGAGATCGCGGCGCATGAATATCTCCACCAGCAGCATGAGCATCGTGCCGCCGTCCAGGATCGGAATCGGCAGCAGATTGACGATGGCCAGGTTGAGGCTGAGCGCGGCCATCAGGCCCAGAAACGCCATGGGACCTTCGCGCGCTTCCTCGCCCGACATCTGAACGATGCCGATGGGACCCGCGACGGATTTCGGCGACATTCGCCGCTCCGCGATGCCGCGCAGGAATTGATAAATGAACGTCGTGTTCTTGGCGTTCTCACGCACCGACTCGGAAAGCGCTTGCGGGAACGGCAGGCTGACGAAGGAAATCTTGGCTTCGAGCGTCACGCCGATCATCCATTCCTTGGCGCCGTTGTTCTCAAGCCTGGCGGGCGTCAATTGCGCGGTCATCGTCCTCGCGCCGCGCGAGTAGACCACGTCCACGGGCTTGCCGCCGCTGCCGCTGATAATATCGTGAACCTTGGCCGTGGA
The DNA here is from genome assembly GCA_030039005.1 of Bryobacteraceae bacterium. The sequence continues at coordinate 2,405 of JASHQT010000195.1, read as the reverse complement.
ATGAATCGGCTGGCCATCCACGCTTACGATCAGATCGCCGGGTTGAAGCCCGGCCTTGGCGGCGGGCGAACCCTCCCTTAGGTTGCCAATCTGGATCTGGTTCGGCTCGTCCCACCCGGCAAACCCGGTGCCCGTCTTCGGTTCGAGCGCCGGCGTTACGTGCAACAATTGGCGCTGCCCGTTGCGAACAATCCACACGCTCATCGTATGGCCGGCGCTGGCCCCCTCGCGCATGGAGATGTCTTCCCAAGTGGGATTCGCCTCATCGCCGATTTGGACGATGCGGTCGCCTTCCTTCAGGCCTGCTTTGGCGGCTGGACTATCGGGAACGATATAGCCGATTTCCGGTGAACGCGTATCCGGAATCTTCGGGAACCGCACCATGAAGAGTCCCGTGAGCACCGCCACGGCAAGAATGATGTTCATGGCCGGCCCGGCAAAAAGGATGATCAAGCGCTGCCAGCGTGGCTTGCAATACAGGCCACGCGGCTCGGCGGCGGCTTGCTCGTCTCCAGGTTGCTCGCCGGCCATCTTCACGTACCCGCCCAGCAGGATGAGGGAGAAACGAAAATCCGTCTCGCCCTTCTTGAAACCGAACAGCCGGGGGCCGAACCCAAAGCTGAAGGTGTCCACTTTCACGTCAAAGAAACGCGCCGCCCAATAATGGCCTAACTCGTGGATGAGGATCATGACCCCGATCATGATCAGGAACCACCAGATGTTCTGTAATACGACGAAGCTCATAATAATCTAGGCCTCAACGGAAGACACCCCATGCTTTTCACCAGCGCTCGCGGAACGCTCCGTAATAATGGTACGCGCCACTACGCGCGACCGTTCGTCTATCTCCAGTATCTCTTGGATGGATGCGGCTTCGCGATTCGGCACGCGCTGCAGCGTTTCCTCCACCACCTCGGCGATCGAGGGAAAGGAAATTCGCCCATCCAGAAAAGCCTCCACCGCGATTTCGTCCGCCGCGTTCAGTGTGCATCCGGCCGACCCTCCGGCGCGAAAAGCCTCGCGAGCCAGCCGCAGCGCGGGAAACTTGCGCGCATCGGGCGCCGCGAAGCTCCACTGTCGCGGCTCGGTCCAATCCAGCCGCGGAACCGGCGCCGGCTCGCGATCCGGATAGGTGAGCGCATACTGGATCGGCATGCGCATATCGGTAGCCGATACCTGCGCGATCACGCTGCCATCGGTGTATTCCACCATCGCGTGAACCGAGGATTGGGGATGGATCACCACATCCACTTCATCGGCGGAAAAGTCGAATAACCAACAGGCCTCGATCACCTCAAAGCCTTTGTTCATCATCGTGGCCGAATCGATGGTAATGCGCCGCCCCATCTTCCAGGTGGGATGCTTCAGGGCGTCGGCGGGGGTGACTTCGGCCAGTTTATCGGCGGGAGTCTCCCGAAACGGGCCACCCGAGGCTGTGAGGATCAGCCGGGCCACTTCGGCGCGCCGTCCGGCCCGCAGGCATTGGTGCGCCCCGTTGTGTTCGCTATCCACTGGAATCAGCTCAGTCCCCGATTTCCTGGCCGCTTCAAGCACCAGCTTCCCGCTCGAAACCAACACTTCTTTGTTCGCCAAACCCAGCCGCTTGCCGCGGCGAATGGCTTCATACGTAGCCTCAAGCCCCGCGACCCCGACGATGGCGGACATCACGAAATCCACGCTAGGCGCTACGGCAGCTTCCACTCTCGCCACAGCCCCCCAAGCAAGCTCCGGCCAGCAGTCGCGCGAAAGGGCGCAGTCCTTCAACCTGCTAATTAGATTCGCGCGGGCTGCCTCCGTTGCCGTCACCGCGACTGCAGGCCGAAACCGCTGAATCTGCTGGGCCAGGAGATCGACGTTCGACCCCGCCACCAGCGCGTGCACACGGTAGCGCTCCGGGTGACGTCCCACCACGTCCAAAGTGCTGACCCCAATAGAACCCGTACAACCCAGGAGAGTGAGCGTCTTCAATGGCCTATTATAACGTCAAAAGATTGGATCAGTTCGTGGGACTATAACTTGCGGTTTGTGATTCTGTTTGGCAGCTTATTCGTTTTGGAAAAGACCCAGACCCTTTCGGGCGCCAGGGAGGATTGCTTCAGGGGTCTTTAATGAGGTTAGTCTCGCTTTGGTGGGAGTTGCCTCCCTGGCTTAATTCCAATACTAATATATGATTTCCTGGAGCGCAACTGTTTTTTGTATTTTTATTTTCCCTTGACCTCGACACCACCCCAGCGCTCCATCACGCGGATGGTTGAGCACATGTCATCATCCCCGTAACCCTCTGAAATTGCAGCCTGAAACATCTGTTTGGTCTGGCTGGTTAGCGGCATGGGCAGATCCAACTCCTGGGCCGAATCGAGCGCCAGGGAGATGTCCTTGTGCATCCACTTTGTGGAAAACGCCGT
>JASHQT010000016.1 GCA_030039005.1 Bryobacteraceae bacterium | reverse complement strand
ATCAGCGGGCGGCGGCGCCGGGCCGCTCCAGCGAGCGCGGCATCGGCCTAAAATAGGCCTGACGTGCTCGGCCGCATCGCCCAATTTATCGAACGCAACGGGATGCTCTCCCACGGCCAGCGCGTGGGGGTCGCGGTCTCGGGCGGGGCCGATTCGGTCTTCCTGCTGCACGCACTGCGGGAACTGGCTCCGCGCTGCGATCTGAAGCTAAGCGTGATTCATATCGAGCACGGGATTCGTGGCGAAGCATCGCTCGCCGACGCCGAGTTCGTCCGGGAATTGGCGGAACACTTCGGGCTTCCGTTTCATTTGCGGCAAGCGGACGTTCCGTCACTTCCTGGCAATCTCGAAAAAGCGGCGCGCGACGTACGGCAAAGCTTTTATCGCGAATTAATCTCATCCGGCGCCGTCGACCGCATTGCCACCGGGCACACGCTCTCGGATCAGGCCGAAACCGTGCTGTATCGCATCCTGCGTGGCTCAGGGCTCACGGGACTCGCCGGGATTCTGCCGGTCACGCGCGAAGGACTCATCCGGCCGCTTCTCGAAATCGACCGCTGCGAAATCGAGGCTTGGCTGCGCGCGCGTGGCCTCGACTGGCGCGAGGACGCCAGCAACCGGGACCATGCCTATGCGCGCAATCGTCTGCGCCATGAAATCCTGCCGCTGCTCCGCGCCGGCTTCAATCCCCAGCTCGACACCGCCCTCACCCACCTCGCCACCCTCGCCCGCGACGAAGAAAGCTACTGGCTGTCCGAACTTGGCCGACTCTCGCCAATCCCCAATCCCAGCCAGCCGCTCGTCCTGTCCATCTCGGAACTCACGGCCGTGCCCGTCGCGCTGGCCCGCCGGCGGCTTCACCACGCAATCCCCGGTGCGAGCTTCGCCCACATCGAACGGATCCTCGAAATGGCCCGCTCGGCGAACGGCCATGACCGGTTCCAAGCACCCGGAATCGACGCCTGCCGGTCTTTCGATCGAATCCGGATCGCGCGCGAAGGAGATCCCCCGGATGCGCGCCGGGACTTCGCCTTAGTCCTGCCAGTGCCCGGATCCGTGGAACTACCCGGCTCCTCCACCCGTATTACGTTGCAGGTGCTGGAGAAAAAAGCGGAAACCTCTCCCTGTGTTACAGTGGTGGATGAACTGGACTGGCAGCGCCTAAACAGGGGCGGCGCACCCAGCCTGGTGCTGCGTAACTGGAGACCGGGTGACCAGTATAGGCGAAGGGCGCATGCCAAGCCTCAAAAGATCAGGTTTTTCTTCCAGCAAGCCCGCATACCCTTGTGGGAACGCAGCCAGTGGCCGATCATCACGTATAATGAAGCTATCATTTGGGCCAGACAGGGCGGGGCGGCCGCCGAGTTCGCGCCAGGGCCGGAAACCCGCGCCGTCCTCAAGGTTGTGGAATCGGACTGGTAACTTCAGAATCCGCGGGACCGGGTTTAGCGTCCAATCTGTTGGGCAGAGTCCCAGGTGTACGTGTAGCCCCACGTGTAGGGAGAAGGCATGAATAATTCGAACTTCAAGACCGCCATATTTTGGGTGGTCATTATTGTCATCGTGGTCCTGTTCTGGACCGTGGTTCATAATACCAAGTCCCGCCCGGATGCCCAGCTTTCCTACACGCAGCTCATGAACGATGTCAATGCGGGCAAGATCAAGTCGGTGCAGATCAGCGGCAACGACCTTCACGGCCAGTATAAGGACGACAATCAAGAGTTGCACGCCGTGATCCCGAACGTCCACCAGAGCCTGGATGACGCCATGCTCGCCAAGGGTGTGGACATCAAGTACAACAAGGAAGCGGGCGGCGGATGGGTTTCGATTCTGATTAACGCGATTCCGTTCGTCCTGCTGCTGGCGTTCTGGATTTTCATGATGCGGCAGATGCAGAGCGGCGGAAACAAGGCGCTCAGCTTCGGCAAGAGCCGCGCGCGGCTGCATTCTTCACAGCAAAAGAAAGTGACGTTCAAGGACGTCGCCGGCGTCGAAGAAGCCAAGGAAGAGCTGCAGGAAATCATCGAATTTCTGCGGGAGCCGCAGAAATTCCAGAAGCTCGGCGGGCGCATTCCCAAAGGCGTGCTGCTGATCGGGCCTCCGGGAACCGGCAAGACGCTGCTGGCGCGCGCGATCGCCGGTGAAGCTAACGTTCCGTTCTTCTCGATCTCGGGTTCGGACTTCGTCGAAATGTTCGTGGGCGTGGGCGCGAGCCGCGTACGCGATCTGTTCGAGCAGGGCAAGAAGAACGCGCCCTGCATCATCTTCATCGATGAAATCGACGCCGTGGGCCGGCATCGCGGCGCGGGCTTGGGTGGCGGCCATGACGAGCGCGAGCAGACGCTGAACCAACTGCTGGTCGAAATGGACGGGTTTGAATCGAACGAAGGCGTGATTCTCGTCGCGGCGACCAACCGTCCCGACGTGCTGGATCCCGCCCTGCTGCGGCCGGGCCGTTTCGACCGGCGCGTGGTGGTGGGTCGTCCGGACGTAAAGGGCCGCGAGATGATCCTGCGTGTGCACACCAAGAAGACACCGCTCGCCGATGACGTGGATTTGAGCGTGGTGGCGCGCGGAACGCCGGGATTCGCGGGCGCCGATCTGGCGAACCTGGTGAACGAGGCGGCACTGGTTGCCGCGCGGCAAAATCGCAAGGTGGTCACGCAGTTTGATTTCGAACTGGCCAAAGACAAGGTCATGATGGGCGTGGAACGAAAGTCGCTCATCATCAGCGAAGACGAGAAGCGCAACACGGCCTATCACGAAGCCGGGCACGCAGTGGTGGCGGTCATGATCCCGGAAGCCGATCCGCTGCACAAGGTCACCATTATCCCGCGCGGCATGGCTCTGGGATTGACGATGCAGTTGCCGATTGACGACAAACATTCTTACAACAAGGGGTATCTGGAAGCGCAACTCGCAATCCTGATGGGGGGGCGCATCGCCGAAGAGATTTTCATGCATCATGTGACCACCGGCGCGGGCAACGACATCGAACGCGCTACGGATATGGCGCGCAAGATGGTTTGCGAGTGGGGCATGAGCGAGCTGGGGCCGATGAGTTTCGGCAAGAAGGAAGAGCAGATCTTTCTGGGCCGCGAGATCGCGCAGCATCGCGATTACAGCGAAGCAACGGCGATCCTGATCGACGAGCAGGTGCGGAAGCTGGTCGATCAGGGTTACACCCGCGCGCGCACGATCATCGAAGAGCACTCCGATGGCATGGTGCGCATCGCGGAGGCGCTGCTCGAGCGCGAAGTGCTGGATGGCGCCGAAGTGCGGCTGCTGATCGAAGGCGGCACCCTGACGCCGATGCCGAATCCGAAATCGACGCCTCCGGATGGCGGCGAGAAGCAGCAGGTGATCCGGCCCGAAGGCGGCAAGCTTCCGGGCACGGGATTGCTCGGCGGCGAGCGCCCGCAGCCGGCTTAATTTAGCTTGATCCCAACATTTCCCGTCTACCTCTTCGACGTGGACGGGACTCTCGTTGACTCGGCCGCCGATATCTGCGGCGCCATTCGAACGGTCATCGACGGCCAGTGCAGCGTCTCCGATGAATTCCTGCGCCGCTACATCGGCCGGCATTTGGACGATTTGTGGTCCGCTCTCATTCCTGGCTGTACGCGCGAACAGATGGACCGGATGCTCGCCGATTATCGCGCGCGGTATCTGGCGAGGTCGCATGCGGGCACGAGGCTATACCCGGGAATCGCGGAAGCGCTGGCTGCACTGCCTGGGAAGAAATCGACGGCCACTACCAAGGGCACACCGACTACACGCGCGGTGCTCGAAATGTTCGGACTGCTTCCGTATTTCGATCATGTGCAAGGCACGGACGGTTTCCCCGCGAAGCCCGAGCCCAACGTGATCCTGGCTTCGCTGGAGGTATTCGGCGCGAAGCCGCAGGATTGTTTGTTCATCGGCGATTCGGCCACCGACATGGAAGCCGGCCAGCGCGCGGGCGTGAAGACTTGCGCGGTGTTGTGGGGCTACGGGGGCCGCGAAGAGATGGCGCGCTGGGAGCCGGATTATTGGATCGAACGGCCGGAAGATTTACGAGTTCAGTCGAGCTAGTTCGTCGAGGTTGAGACGGCCGGTGTAGATGGCCATGCCGAGCGCGGCGTGGATGCCGAGCTTGGCGAGTTCCCGGATTTCTTCGATCGTTGTAATCCCGCCGGCGGCGGTCAGTTCGTGCTTCGTCGCCGCGCGCAGGCGCCGGAACCACGCAAGATCGGTGCCCTGCAGCATGCCCTCCTTGTCGACGTAAGTGCAAAGGAAGCCGGAACAGTAGGGCTCCAGATGCGGAATCATTTCTTCGGCAGTATGTTTCGTGGCTTCCTGCCAGCCGTGCGTGACTACTTTGCCGCCTTTGGAATCGAGCGCGACGATGAGGCGGTCCGGACCCACGGCATCGGCGATCTCGGTCAGCTTTTCACGATCGAAGGCCGCGGTGCCGACGATCACGCGATAGGCGCCCTGCTCGACCAGCGCACGGGCACGCTCCGGCGTTCGAACACCGCCGCCGACGCGCGCCATGGCTCGCGAAGCCACCAGTTCCACCAGGGCATCGTTGGAGCCTTTACTCATCGCGGCGTCGAGATCAATCACCTGAATCTGGGGAAAGGATCGAAATCGCTCTAGCATTTCAAGGGGCGAGCTCCCTTCGAGGGCTTTTTCGCGGCCCTGGACCAACTGGACCACTTTGCCAGCCATGAGGTCGATGCAGGGAATGATCACAGTGCCGGTCTCACCGGAATTTTGTGTTGTTGCAGGTAATCCTTGAGGTCCTTCACCGTGTACGTGCCGTAATGGAAGATGGAGGCGGCGAGCGCGGCGTCCGCGCGGCCTTCATTGAAGACTCGCTCGAAGTCCTCGGGCCTTCCGGCGCCGCCGGAGGCGATCACCGGAATGTGCGTAGTTTGCGAGACGGCGTGGGTGAGCGCGCAATCGAAGCCGGTCTGCACGCCATCGGTGTCCATGGAAGTGAGCAGGATTTCGCCCGCGCCGAGGATCTCGCCTTCGAGCGCCCACTCCACCGCATCGATCCCTTCGTCGTCACGGCCGCCACGCGTAAAGACATTCCAGCCGCCATTCATATTTTTCCGGGCGTCGATCGCGAGAACGACGGCTTGGGCGCCGAACTCTTCGCTTAACTCAGTGATCAGCTTGGGACGGCGCACGGCCGCCGTGTTCACGCTAACTTTGTCGGCGCCGGAGAGCAGGATCTTGCGTGCATCGGCGACCGAACGAATGCCGCCGCCGACCGTGAGGGGGATGAAAACCTTGCGCGCCGTGCGCGCGACGACGTCGGCCATGATCTCGCGGGCATCACTTGATGCGGTGATGTCGAGGAACACCAGTTCGTCGGCGCCTTGCGCGTTGTAACGTTCGGCGAGTTCCACAGGGTCGCCCGCGTCGCGCAATCCGACGAAATGGACGCCTTTCACCACACGACCGCCGGTGACATCGAGGCACGGGATGATGCGTTTGGCCAACATCAGAGCCCCACGAAATTCTTGACGATTTTCAAACCGAGCGGGCCGGATTTCTCAGGATGGAATTGAACGCCGAAGATGTTTTTTGTTTCGAGCACCGCGGTGTAGGGGACGGTGTAATTGCAGATGGCGGCGGTCGCCTCAACTACCGGCGCGTAATAGCTGTGCGCGAAATAGAGATAGGGGTGCGGGGGGAGCTGGGCGAGGAGCTTTGATCCGTTACGCAGCTCGATTTCGTTCCAGCCCATATGCGGAACGCGCGCGGTAGCGGGAAAACGGCGGATCTCGCCCTGGAAAATACCAAGACCGCGCTCGTCGGGCGCTTCTTCGCTCGATTCGAACAAGCCCTGTAGGCCGAGGCAAATGCCGAGGAAAGGAACGCCGGCGCGGATACGTTCGAGCAGCGCCTCGCGGACCTGCATTTGATCGAGCGCGCGCATCATTTGTCCGAAGTGGCCGACGCCGGGAAGAATGATCTTCGAAGCGCGTGAGAGTTCGCCCGAGTTATGAATCAGTTCGTATTGCGCGCCGATCTCGGCTAGTGTATTCTGCACTGACCGCAGATTGCCGGCACCGTAATCGAGGATCGAAATCATAGCAGGCCTTTCGTGGAAGGCAACTGTTCCTTCAGGCGCGCATCCTTGGAGCAGGCGTAGCGCAGCGCGCGGGCGAAGCATTTGAAGATGGCTTCGATCTTGTGGTGATTCGAGCGGCCGTAGCGGACCTCGGCGTGCAGGTTCGCGCCCGCGTGGTTGACAAAGCCGCCGAAGAAATCCTCGACGAGTTCTGATTGCAAATCGCCGACGAGGCGCACTTTCACTTTGTCCTGATAAACGAGCGCCGGCCGGCCGCCGAGATCGAGCGCGACGACGGCGAGCGTTTCGTCCATGGTCATAACGAAGTAGCCCGCGCGATTGATGCCTTTGCGATCGCCAAGCGCTTTGGAAAAAAGCTGGCCCAACACGATGCCGGTGTCTTCGACGGTGTGGTGCTGATCGACGTCGAGGTCGCCGGTGGCTTTCAACTTCAGGTCGAAACCGCCGTGCTTGGCAAACAGCTCCAGCATGTGATCGAGAAATCGAATGCCGGTGGAGATTTCGTAGCGGCCGCGGCCTTCGATCTTGAGCCAGCCGCGGATCTGGGTCTCCTTGGTAATCCGTTCGACCTTAGCCGATCTCATTAATATCCTCGATCACCTGGATGGCGCCTTCCAGGCGCAGCAGGTCGACCAGTTCTTCGCGGCGCGGGCTGTGGCGCGAGGCGATGCCGATGAACGGAACGTAGGCGGCTTTGGCGCAGCGCGCGTCGTCGACGGTGTCGCCGATGTAGAGCAGCTTCTTGCCGGGATGCAGGGCGGCGATTTTGAGCAGGCCGTCGGGCGCGGGCTTCTCGCATTCGACATCGTTGGCAGAGACCAGATAGAAGCGGTTGCGGACGCCTTCGCGGTTCAAGGTAATTTCGGCCTCCTCGGTGGTGCGGCCGGTGAAAATGGCGAAATCGAAGCGGTCACTTAGCTGCTCTAAGAGTCCGGGGCGCGGCAGCCAGCGCTCGCGATGGATCATGCCTTGATCCAAGAAGAGGTAATTGAAGTACTCAACTACTTTCGCGTAAGGCAGATCGACGCCGAAGTCGCGACAGATCTTTTGAGAGAGCAGCCAATCGTTATTCCAGCCGCCCTGGTTTTTGTAATCCTGGATGGACTCACGCGAAATCGTTTTGCCGGTGAAATGTTCCACGGTTTTCACGATGGTTTCGCGGTAGGATTCGGTGACATCAACCAGCACGCCATCCATGTCGAAGACGAGCATTTGGGTCTTTTCTTTAATAGCCGCGGCGCTCACCAGAGTTGCTCCAGTTCGGCGAGAAATCGGCGAATCTGCTCGCGCGTACCGACGGTGACGCGCACGCAGCCGGGGATCTCATAACTGCGGTCGCGCACCAGCACGCCGCGGCGCCGAAGCTCGTCGCGCAGCGAAACAGCGCGCGCACCAGCTTCGAACAGCACGAAGTTCGCCTTGCTCTCGTAATACGGGATGCCAAGCTTTTCGAGGCCGACGTACAGCAGCTCGCGCGCGGCCAGGACTTCGGCGACGTATTTTTCGATGTACGCTTTGTCTTGGATGGCGGCGTGCGCGGCGAGCGTGGCGACCGAATTCACGCTGTAGGGTGACTGCGCTTTGTGCAGAAAATCGACGTTGCCAGATTGCGAAAACAGACAACCCAAGCGCATCGCAGCCATGCCATAGACTTTCGAAAACGTGCGGCTGACGAAGAGATTGGGATAGTCGTTGAGCAGCGGAAGCGCGGTGATGCCGGAAAATTCGTAATAGGCTTCGTCGATCAGGACGGCGGCATTGGCGGCTTTTTCGAGGATGCGTTCCAGACCGGCGCGCGAAGTTCCGGTTCCGGTGGGATTGTTGGGATTGGCGATGAGGATCGCGCGCGTCGAGGGCCCGATGGCTTCGAGCAGTTCTTCCAGCGGGAAGGCGAGCTTCTGCGTGCGGTAAGGGATTTCGCGAACCGAGGCGCCCGCCACTTCGGCATAGAAGCGATACATCGCGTAGGAAGGGCGCAGCAGAAGCACCTCCGCGTCATCGTCAACGTAGGTATTGATGAGTACCTGAATGGCTTCGTCGGTGCCGTTGGTGAGGATGAAGTCGTCGGGCTCGACGCCGAAGAATTCGGCGAGTTCCTGTTTGATTTCGCCATATTCGGGATAAACGGCGAGCCCGGATTCGGTCAGATGCTGGCGCAGGTATTCGATCACTTTGGCCGAAGCGCCGATGGTGTTTTCGTTGAAATCGAGGCGTAGCTTGCCGGCGCGGCCGGCGGTGGGTGGAGAGTAAGGCGCCATTTTGAGGACCGCTTCGCGCGGCTGCAAGACGCCGGGAGGCAGATCGATCTTCTTGCTAGCCAAGACGGACCTCCACGGAACGCGCGTGTGCTTCCAGGCCTTCGGCGCGGGCGAGGGTAGTGATGGCGGCCGCGAGTT
>JASHQT010000194.1 GCA_030039005.1 Bryobacteraceae bacterium | reverse complement strand
GGATCGTCCACCATGTCCACTTTGTTCAGCGCTACGACAATGTAAGGCACGCCCACCTGCCGCGCCAGCAGGATATGCTCGCGCGTCTGCGGCATCGGACCGTCAGTCGCGGCTACGACGAGAATCGCGCCATCCATCTGCGCGGCGCCGGTGATCATGTTCTTGATATAGTCGGCGTGACCCGGACAGTCCACGTGCGCATAGTGCCGGTTGGCCGTCTCGTATTCGACGTGCGCGACCGCGATCGTGATCCCGCGCGCCTTCTCTTCCGGCGCGTTGTCGATCGAATCGAACGAGCGGAACTTGACCTTGGGATTGTGCTTGGCCAATACCTTGGTGATAGCCGCCGTAAGCGTGGTCTTGCCGTGATCGATGTGCCCGATGGTCCCGATGTTCACGTGCGGTTTGCTGCGGTCAAATTTTTCCTTCGCCATCTCAAAAACCTTCTTGCTGCAAGTTAAAAGAAAGCAGTGGAGCCGTTGACCAGGATTGAACTGGTGACCTCGTCCTTACCAAGGACGCGCTCTACCAACTGAGCTACAACGGCCGAAACCCTAATTACTGGTGGACAGGGGAGGATTCGAACCTCCGTAGCTCGCAAGGAGCGGCAGATTTACAGTCTGCTGCCATTAACCACTCGGCCACCTGTCCGCAACCCAAGTCCCTCGCTCTGTATACGACAACCCGCTTGTAAAGAGGACAAAACTGAAATTAGCGGAGGGACCGGAAACTACAAATCCATCGAAGAGTTTAGCACAACTGCAACATCGTCGCCTGCCTTGTAACGCGGCCATCGCCACCCGTCAGAGTTACCGAGCGCATGACAGATCGAGATAGCGCTGAGCTTCGGCGTAGCCCGGCCGGAGACGGAGCGCCTCGCGGAAAAAGGTGTTGGCGCGGCCACGGTCGCTTCCGTAGAGGAGGTGGCAGATGCCGGCGCGCAACTGCGCTTCCGGGTCGAGCGGGCGCAAAAGGGCGATGCGTTCACGAACTTGCGTGGCTTGGGCGAACATTTCCATCTGGTGATACTCCGCGGCAAGAAAATCGAGGCGCGAGTGATCGGTTGGGTCTGCCAGGATTTCTTCTTTCAGGATTTCGATGTAGCGAACATTTCTTTCCGCGCGCGATTGAGTGTGCGGGGAGAAGTCGTGATCGATGCGGATGGAAGTGGGGATCAGTTTTCCGCCGGCGGCGAGGATGGACGCGTCGACCGTTTCATGGACCCGTCCGCGGTAGCGATGAGTGAGACGGTTGGGGAACAGGCGCAGGACGTAGTCGCGGGTGGGCTTGCGCGAGTCGCCATAATGGTTGACCCGCTCGAAGTAGTAACCGGCGTTTTGGTTGCGGGCCGCGAGGTCCACGATGAGCGGGACGCTTGCGGGGTGGAGAGTTTCGTCGGCATCCAGGACCAGGATCCAGTTGCGGCTTGCGAGCTCGAGCGAGCGGTTGCGGGCGGCGGCGAAATCGATGGCGGTGAAATCGAAGCGGGTGATGCGTGCGTTGTGAGCTTGGGCGATTTCGAGGGTTTCATCGGTGGACCCGGTGTCGACGATGACGATTTCAGAGGCGATGGCGCGGGTTGCCTCGAGGCAGCGGGCGAGGGAGGCCGCCTCGTTTTTGACGATCATGCAGAGGCTGATAGAGGACGGGCCCACGTTCGCATAATCGGCTCAAAATCGGCATTACGGTAGGTTGCGGCGCACCAACCTCAGAACGCGGTTACAACGCCGCCCTCAGCCCAAGATGTTGAACGAACGGGTCGAAGTCGCGATCGTCATACAGCAGTTCGTGGCCGCTTTCGATGCACTTGGTGGCGATCAGGGTATCGATGGTCTTGCGCACCGTGATGCCCTTGCGCCGCAGCAAGCGGAAGTTTCTTGCGGCCCGGATCGCGTTTTCGCGTCCCCCCAGTTCGACCATCTGGAAACGCGTCAGCTTGATGCGCGCCTCTGAAAATTCTTTGTTGTCAGCGAACCCTTGCAGCACCTCGGTCAGAATCAGGTCCCCCACGGCAATCCGTGCTGGCTTGGCAGCTCCGACGGCAAGTTGACCCATCGTCGACCGCTGGCCGTCCAGTATCTCATCCAGCTTCTTCGTAGAGGGAGTGGACCTCCCGTTGAAGTAATTGATCCAAACGCTGGAATCGACAACAATCAACGATCTCGTCTCATTTCATCGAGATCCCCTTCCCAATGCAACTTCCCGCGAAGCTGTTGAACCTCGGTCTCCTTGGCGAGTCGCAGCAAAGTGCGCAAGCCCGCCTCCACGGCTTCCCGCTTCGTCTTCAGCCCGGTTGCACGCAGCGTGTCCCGCATCAATTTGTCATCGATTACGATATTGGTCCGCACGATGTGTATACCTACTCCATATTATACACATTCGCCGCTAATCCCCCGCGCAACGCACGCCCATATCGCGATGCGCCGTTTCCGGCAGCGCCCACAGCCGGTCCGACACGCGCACGTGCTCGGGAAGGTTGTAGAACGAGTCGCCGCGCAAAATCCTCTTGCTCGGTTCTACCTCGTAGGAATCTTTTACCCACTCCCAAACGTTGCCCAACGTGTCGTAGAGCCCATAAGCGTTGGGCCGCTTTTGTCCGACGTCGTGCGTACTGTCGCCGCTATTGCCGTCGTGCCAAGCGATCTCATCGAGCGGACCATACCGCGCCGCCCCTACGCCTCCCCGCGCCGCGTACTCCCATTCGGCTTCGCTCGGCAATCGCATTCCTACCGCCTGGCAATAGTGCCGCGCATCGAACCAATTCACCTGATCCACCGGCCGCCGTGCGCCCTTGTAGCGGCTCGGATTCACGCCGGTGACACGCTCATAAGCCTCCTGCGTCACCTCCGTCTGCCCGATCCAGAAGCCTTTCGCGATCGTTACCGCGTGACGCCGCTCCTCCCAGGCGAAGCACGCCAAGTCGCCGGCTGAACATCCCATCTCATACTTCCCCGGCGCGACCCACACGTACACGAGGCCGTCTTTCGGGTTGATTTTCCGCGGATTCGCGCCGGCAACCGGCCGAGCCCACATTCCCGCCACGAGAATCCACGCTTGACAACGCCTGCGCATATGATCACTATAGATAGTATGTCTACCGTAGGCAATCCATCTGAGCCGCTCGAATTCCTGCAAGGAACCCTTGATGTCCTGATCCTGCGCAGCCTCCAGGCCGGCCCCAACCACGCCTACGGCATCTCACAGTTTCTGAAGCTGCACTCAGAGCGCGAATTCCAGGTCGACAACGGCTCGCTGTATCCGGCACTCCAGCGCCTGCTCCAACGGGGCTGGGTGACTGCCGGATGGAAGACCTCGCCCAACGCGCGCCGCGCCCGCTATTACCGCCTCACTGCCCGCGGCCGCAAGCAACTGGTCGCCGCGACGTCCAAATGGCAGCGATTTGTAGAAGCCATGGCGCGGGTGCTCGCACCGGAGGCTTAAAATGCAACGCTGGTGGTCCAAACTGCGCGCGCTGTTCACCGGCCGCGATGCGCTCGCATCCGATCTTCGCGAAGAACTCGACGCCCACTTCCATCTGGAGGTTCAGGACTGCCTGGCGCGCGGCATGTCACTCGAGGACGCCCGCCGGGCCGCCGCATTGCGCTTCGGCAACGCCACCCTGATCCACGAAAAGGCGCACGATGCCTGGAGGTTCCCTTTGTTCGAAACCATCTTGCACGACCTCGCCTACGCCGCGCGAATCCTCCGCAAAAGTCCCGCCTTCACGCTCGCGGCTCTCCTCACGCTGGCCCTTGGCATCGGCGGCAACACGCTCATGTTCTCCGTAATTCACGCCGTACTGCTCACCCCCCTTCCCTATCACGATTCGAGCCGGCTGGTGCGGCTTTCCGAAGACCATCCGCGGGACAACGTAAGAGACGCGGGCTTCACCCAGGAGCGCTTTGATGCCATCCGATCGTCATCCCGGTCGTTCGCCGATCTGGCAGCCTATTTCATCGCCTTCGAGAACATCACGCTCTCGGGAAGCGCCGGGCCAATTGTGCTAAGGGGGGCGCGCGTCTCGCACAACTTCCTGGACATCGTCGGTGTCGCGCCGGCTTTAGGGCGCAGCTTTCTCCCAGAAGAGGATCGGCGCGGCGGAGCGCCCGTCGCCATGATCAGCTCCGAGCTCTGGAGCAGCCGCTTCAACTCCGATCCGCGGGTGATCGGCAAGACCGTCGCGCTGAATTCGATTCCCCACACCATCATCGGCGTCCTCCCGATTGGCTTCGCGTTTCCCGGGGCAGATCTGGACGTTTGGGTGACGCGCCCGGCCGAGTTCTCCGCGATTCCGCCGCAGGGTTGGTCCACCACGCCGATTCTTCTCGGACTTGGCCGTTTAACACCCGGCGCGACCCTCGAACAGGCGCAAGCCGAACTGGACGTGCTCACGCGGCAATTCGACGCCTCTCACCCCCGCGAAGCGGACGTCATCATCCGCGGCGCTTTGTTCAGCACTCACCTGGTGGCGAGGGTTCGCACCATGCTGTGGATCTTGTTCGGCGCCGTGACGCTTGTGCTACTGGGCGCTTGTGCCAATGTCGCTGGTCTGCTCCTGGCGCGTGCCAACGCGCGTTCGGCCGAGTTCACGGTCCGTTCCGCTCTCGGCGCCGCGCGCAGCCGCTTGATCGGACAACTGCTGTCCGAAAGTCTTCTGTTGTCATTGGTGGCGGCCGCGGCCGGAGTGCTGCTCGCCTGGTGGGGCGCCGGTGCGATCGCGCATTTACACTCGATTGCCGCTTTCGACCGAACCGCGGATGCTTATGGTGGACTGCCGCGCGCCTCCGAGATTCGCGTGGACGGCCTCGTGCTCGCCTTCGCTGCAGCTGTATCCATTGGCACCGGAATCCTCTTTGGACTGTTCCCCGCCCTCCAAGCTTCTCGATCCAACGCGGTCACTATCCTGCATGCCGGTGGCGAAGGCCGGGGAACGGCGGCGAAAGCTGCGTCTGGCTGGAGCACGCGCGGCTTCCTGGTAACGTTCCAGGTGGCTCTCTCGATCATGCTGCTGATCGGCGCCACCCTGCTCCTGCGCACTCTCTTGCACCTGTACTCCGAAGGCCCAGGCTTCCAGCCCGACCACTTGTTAACCATGCAAATTGCGCTGCCGCCCGCGCGCTATGGCAACGCGCAGAAGCTCACAACGTTTTACGACGAACTCGTCCGTCGCGCCAGCTCGGTATCAGGCGTTCGCAGCGCCTCGGTGTCCCTGACCGTGCCCACGGGCGCGAAATGGGCGGCTCCCCTCCAGCCCGCCGCCGAAGCGCCGCTGCCGCTCGAGCGGCGCGTACAGAGCCAGTATCAGAGCGTGAGCCCCAGCTATTTTGAAACCCTGAAAATCCCCGTGCGCCGCGGGCGGCTATTCACCGAACGCGATGAAGCGCCAACCGCGCCGCCCGTCCTGATCATCAACGAGAGCCTGGCCCGCCGCTTTTGGCCGTCCTATCCCGGCGGCCTCGATCCTGTGGCCCAGCATATTCGGCTCGGCGCCGATCAATCTTCGCCGGGCCTGGAAGTTGTCGGTATTGTCGCCGATGTCCGCGAAAGCGGTCTAGCAGCCCACACCAATCCGGAGTTCTTCTTTCCCATCCACATTTTCCCCCCGCAAAGAGCCGCCCTCATCGTTCGCACCGGCGCCGCTCCCGAGCATTTCGCCGGCGCGCTTCGTGCCCAGGTGCTCGCTATCGACCCCGATCAGCCCGTCTCGGCCGTCCAAACGATGGACGCCGTGCTCAGCGGTTCCGTCGGCGAGCAGCGCTTGGCGTTCCTGCTGCTCGGAGCCTTCGCGGGAGTCGCGGTGCTGCTGGCAATCGTAGGACTTTGGGGCGTCATTTCGTATTCGGTGGCGCAGAGGACGCGCGAGGTCGGAATACGGCGGGCTCTGGGCGCGCAACAAGGCGATATTTTGCGCCTCATCGTGGGCCAGGGCCTCGGTCTGACCCTAGCCGGCGTCGTCATCGGAATCGCGGCCGCCCTCGCGTTGACGCGCGTGATGAAGGGATTATTGTTCGGCGTCACCGCCACCGACCCGGCGACATTCGTGCTGGTCGCCGGACTGTTCCTTGTAGTCGCCTCCTTCGCCAGCTACTTGCCAGCCCTCCGCGCCACGCGCATGGACCCGATGTCCGCGCTTCGCTAGCGCCGTAAGATGATCGGTAATGAATCTCCAGCCGCTCACCGTCCGCCACGCCACCGTCGACGATCTCGACCTTATCGTCCCGCTCTTCGACGCCTATCGCGTGTTCTATCGCATGCCCAGCGATCTTGAGCGCGCGCGGCGGTTTTTGCTCGACCGCTTCAGCCACAATCAATCGATCATCTTCCTCGCCTTTGCGGGCAACACTGCCATCGGATTCACTCAGCTTTACCCCAGTTTTTCCTCGGCCTCGATGGCGCGCATCCTGATCCTCAACGATCTCTTCGTATCTCCTGAGGCCCGCCGCCACGGCGCCGGAACCGCCTTGCTTCATCGGGCCGCCGCCTATGGCCGCGGCATCGGCGCCGTGCGCTTGGAACTGACCACCGAACTCACCAACGCCACGGCGCAGGCGGTTTACGAAAAGGCTGGCTGGCAGCGCGATACTGTTTTCTGTACCTACCGGCTCGCCTCCCTTGACATTCCGTAAGTAATGGCTTACCGTAAGGTATGGCTGACCACGGAATGGCTGACCAACGCCAGATGCTGGGCGCGCTCTCCGATGCCACCCGCCAGAGCCTGGTTCACCTGCTCCGCAAAAGCCCAGCAACCGTCGGCGAATTGGCCGGCCAACTCCCAGTAAGCCGCCCCGCGGTGTCGCAGCACCTGCAAGTGCTGAAGTCCGCGGGTCTGGTCGAAGAAGAACGCCGCGGCACCCGTCACTATTTCCGCCTGAACCCCAAGAGCCTCGCTGACCTGCGCGCCCACATCGAATCGATGTGGCGCGACGCCCTGAAATCATTTTCCGAATTCGCCCAGCAGGAGACTGCCAACCATGCAGGAAGCAAAACGCCAAGAACCAAAACCAACGCGCGAACCCATCGAACAAACCGTCCACGTTGATTGCTCTCCGGATCAGGCTTTCGAACTCTTCACCGAACGCTTCGCCGAATGGTGGCCGGCGGCCGAGGACCGTGAGTTGCACCTGGGCACAATCCTCGAATGGGACCCGCCCCATCGCGTGAAATTCGCTTGGCCTTCCTTCACACCCGGTGGCCAGGAACAAACGGTGGACGTACGCTTTATCGAAGACGCCGGCGGTACGCGCGTCAACATCACGCACCAAGGCTGGCAGCGAGCCGCTGTGCCCGCGTGCGCGGCGCGCTTCGCGGGGTTTGCTCGTGAAGAGCTTCTCGTGATGGCTTAGGAGGTCACAATGGTTCCCATGGTGGTGGAACAAACCTCGCGCGGTGAGCGCGCCTTTGATATCTACTCGCGCCTGCTGCGCGAGCACATCGTGTTCATCGGCACCCAGATTGACGACAACGTCGCCAACTTGGTGATCGCGCAAATTCTCTTCCTCGCCGCCGAAGACCCGCAAAAGGACATTTCTCTCTACATCAACTCCCCCGGCGGCGTCACCACTGCCGGCCTCGCGATCCTCGACACCATGAATCTGGTGGAACCAGACATCGTCACCTATTGCGTCGGCCAAGCCGCGTCCATGGCCGCGGTCCTACTCGCCGCGGGGGCCAAAGGCAAGCGCTACGCACTGCCCTACTCCCGCATCCTGATCCATCAGCCGCACGCCTCGGGTCTCGGCGGCCAAGCCGCGGATATCGATATTCACGCGCGCGAGATCCTGCGCACGCGCGAGATCCTGAATCGCATTCTGTCGGATGCCACCGGCCAGCCGCTCGAAAAGATCGAGCGCGACGTCGATCGCGATTACATCATGGACGCGCAGCAGGCGATGCAGTACGGAATGATTGATCGCGTCATCACGCGCCGTGCGCTTCCCGCCCCGTACAACGGAAACGGAAACTTGAACGGCTCAGGTCACTAAACGAGCGCCCTCCGCAGTTAATGCCTGAACAACGAAAACAGCTCGATCACCAAAATCGCCACCACCATCGCCTCCAGCGCGAATGCCCGCGCCTGATGAAACTCGTTCATCATGAACTCGTATAGCTCCGCCGCCGCGCGCAGCTTCTCCTCCACCAGGTCGCGATAATCGGTGACGCCTACGCGCTGCGCCGCTATCCGGTACGCACGCGCGTAAAACATATCGCTCAGGAATTTGATGGCGTTGTCGGTCCGCTCGGTCAGTTCGCGCACGTCCAGCCGCAGCGTGTTCAGCCGCTCGGCCTCACCCGCCATGCGCCAGCGCCGGAACAGCCCACCGCCGCGATGCTCCAACATCTTATATACATTCTCCAGCACGCGCGTAAGCACGTCGTCGTAATGCCGGAACTCGAGCAATTGTGTATTCGCGTATTCGAGCAACTGGATGGTCGGCGAGGCGGCCTCTTCGGTGTCGTACACCAGTGCCGCGACCCATCCGGTCACCAGCAGATCGGTCGGATAATACGACAAGCTGGACTGCAACACCTCGCGCTGCTCAGCCTCCGCCAGCGGTTGCGACTCACCGCGCACAATTTGCGCGATCTCCCGTCCGCGCTTGGCCAGCATCGCGGGCGCCGTCAAACGCTCGCCGCCCTCATCCAGCGCATCGCGCAGATGGATGATGTAGTAATCTTCGCTGAGCCGCGCCGGATAAGCCTGCACCAACGCCGGAGCCGCCCTCTCCAGCCTCGATTGGATCAGCTCCGCCGTGCGCCGCTCCATTTCGGGCGCCAGAATCCAGCGGTTCGATAGCCCGATCAGTTGCGGCCAGTCCGCCTCGAATTCGGTTCGCAGTTCCACGCTCGCCACGCCGTAATCGAAGTATTTGATCCGCGCCTCGAACTGCTCGCCGGTCTCGATCGTAATCGGCTCCGGATACTCGATCACCGGCGGGCGCTCGAAACGCACGTACTCCGGCGCCGGATGCTTGAAGCTCGGTTGCGGCCGCGCTTTCTCGGCGCTCAGCAGCGCGCGCAGCGTGTCTAGGCGGATCTCCTCGGCCACGTCGTACAGCACGAACACCCAGAACGATCCCCGCAGCGGAGCCATCTTTGTATTGTAGGTGGGCGGCGCCCTTACTTCGTTGCGGCGTACTCTACAAAAATTCTACCCAGGTTCGGCAGCGATGCCGATTGTTCCAGCGTCAAGACCAGGGCAGTGGATGGAAATTTCCAGGTCACGGTCTTCAGAAACCGTCCATTCTCCCCGCGCGTCGCATCTTCATTCGCTGGCGTCCCGTATCTTTGGATCAGGAACGTCCGCAAAGTATCGAAGTCCTGCCCACTCGCCGTAGGCCGCGAGTTCGGGCTACCGAAATACGACCACAAGCGCACCGAGTTCACCTTCCCGCTGGCTTGCCTTGCGCCCACCTGCACGCCCAGTTCGACGCCCGCCAGCGTGACCGGCTGGAGTTGTAGCAGCGTCCAGCCGTCTTGCGTCTGCGGCCGTGCGTCGACATCATATGCCGCGCGGACTTGGTCCACCGTCATCCCCCACTTGACCTTGTCCCACCCGTCGATGTCTTCGGGCCTTGCCTGCGCGTAGAGAACGCCGGCGAGCGCGCCGACAAGGGCCAGACGGCCGAGCATCCTCTACTTCACCCCCGCCATCAGCCTCACCGTCGGCTTGATCAGCACCAGCAACACGGCCAACGCTATGAACGAAACGGCGACAGCTACCCCGAACAGCTCCGGCAGGGGCATCGATTCATACAGCGACGCGGCCGTGCCGGCGAGATAATCGCCGATGCTGATGGACACGAAAAACAGCCCCATCATCATGCCCGCCACACGCGCGGGCGCGAGTTTGCTGAACGCGCTCAAGCCCACCGGACTCAGGCACATCTCGCCCACTGTTTGTAGAAAATACGTACCCGTTAGCCAGCCCGGAGAAACCAGGCCGCCCCGCATCGCCACGCGCGCCGGCGGAATCAGAATCAGGAACGCGAGCCCGCCGAACAGGAGCCCGAGTGCGAACTTGGTGGGGATGGACGGTTGTCGTTTTCCGAGCGCGATCCACAGCCAAGCAAACGCGGGAGCCAGCGCCATGACGAAGAGCGGCTGCACGAATTGAAACCAGCTTGCCGGATAGTGGAATCCGAAAAGCACGTTGTGTGTGCTGCGCTCGGCGAACAGGTTCAGGGAGGAGCCGCCCTGCTCGTAAGCCGCCCAGAAAATAGCCGACGCGAGAAACAAGACCAGCATCGCGGCTGAGCGCTTTCTTTCAAGCGTCGACCAGCCGCGCCCGCCGAGCAGCCAGGCAAAAAGCGCCACCGGCACCAGGATCAGGACGATTCCGAGCGCGTGCGAAACCCCCTCGGCGGCAATCGCGATCTGGCCGGTTTTGGCCAGCACCGCGACGGCTCCGAACAGAATCAACGCGACAGCCAAGCCAACTCCCACGTTGCGCCTCATGCGCCGGCCCGCTTCCGGACTCTCAGGCGGCACCGGGTGAAGGCCGGCCGCGCCCAGGTGCTTCGCGCCCCCAAGATATTGCACCAATCCGACCAGCATCCCCAGGCCTGCGATCCCAAAGCCCAGCCGCCAATTGATGCGCTCGCCGACATAGCCGCAGATCAGCGGCGAGAGCAGTGCGCCCAGATTGATGCCCATGTAGTAAATGGAGTAGCCGGAATCGCGCCGGCGATCGTTTTGTGAGTAAAGCTGCCCCACCATGGTGCTGGCGTTCGATTTGAGCAAGCCGGTCCCGAGGATCAGCAAGCCGAGACCGGCGTAAAATCCCGCCGTACCTGGACTCATCAAAGCAAACTCGCCGGCCACGATCAAAATGCCGCCGTACAGTACTCCGCGCCGTTGTCCCAGGATGCGGTCGGCCACCCAGCCGCCGGGCAGCCCCATCAGGTAAACCATCGCGGTGTAAAATCCGTAAATCGCGCCCGCCTTCACCACGTTGAAGCCCAGCCCGCCGGAAGAAACGCTCGCGGTCATGAACAGGATCAGGATCGCGCGCATCCCGTAATAGCTGAAGCGCTCCCACATTTCGGTGAAGAATAACGTGGCGAGCCCGCGCGGATGTCCGAAAAACCGGGTATCGCCGGCTGTTTGTTCTACCGTCGACTGCATCTGGTGTAACCCTACCACGCCCGCTTGGCTGTTGGCCATTGGCGTTTGGCGGAAGCGGCTCTGCGCGGGAAAGCCGCGAATTCCTCGTCTCCCTCGTCTTCCTTGTGTTCCCGCTCTTCCTGTATACTTCACGCATGTTCCGCTCATTGGCACTCGCGGCCCTTCTTTCCACCAGCGTCCTCTTCGCGCAATGGCCCCGCGTCGCTCCCGCCAAACTCCCCCGCACCGCCGACGGGAAAGTGAACCTGAACGCTCCCACGCCGCGCGACGGGGAAGGACATCCCGATATTTCGGGCGTCTGGGAAGAATCTGGCGAGTCCGAGATGCCGCGGCTGCTGCTGAATCTCGCGGCCGATCTCAAACCCGGCGACGTCTCCTTTCAGCCCTGGGCCAAGGCGCTGTTCGACGAACGCCAGGCCAATAACTCCAAAGACCACCCCGGCGCCCGCTGTCTCCCGTCGGGGATTCCGGAAAAGGACATGGTGCCCGGCCCTTACAAGATCATTCAGATTCCAGGCCTCATCGTCTTCCTTTACGAATCGCGCACCATTTACCGCCAGATCTTCACCGACGGCCGTCCGCTCCCCGATGATCCTAATCCCGCCTGGCAAGGCTATTCGATCGGGCATTGGGAAGGCGACACGCTAGTCGTCGAAACCGCCGGCTTCAAGGACAAAGGTTGGCTCGACATGGCCGGCCACCCGGCTTCCGAATCGCTGCGCGTCTTCGAGCGCTTCACGCGCCGTGACCTCGGCCACATGGATCTTCAGGTCACCATCCACGATCCCAAGACCTACACGAAAGACTGGACGGTGAACGCCAAGATCCATCTGCTCCCCCAGGACGAGCTGATCGAACACATCTGCGAAGAGAACAACAAGGATCCAGCTCACCTGGTCGGAAGGTAGCTGGACCGGCCGTATGGCCCACCGTGCCGCTTGACACCGGTAGCTGCCATCGGTATACCTATTTCAAATAGGTAGCCAGCAGGGGATGGGGTCTCGCCCGACTCATCTTCGGCCCTCGGGCGACCATCAAGGAGATCGAGATGAGAAAGATATGTCTGGCGCTGGCTGCCGCGTCCCTTGCCTGCGCGCTGCCATCGCTTGCGCATCATGCCGTATCGGCCGAGTTTGACGCCAGCAAGATGGTGACATTCAAAGGCACCGTATCGCGAGTGGACTGGGTGAACCCGCACATCTTTGTGTATGTGGATGTGAAGGACGAAAGCGGAAAAACCACCACCTGGCGCTTGCAGTCCGCGCCTCCCATGTTCTTCAAGGGCAGCGGTCTCACCAAGGAGAAGCTGCTCGAAGGCGGCGAGGCCACCGTTACCGCATTTCCGGCGAAAGACGGGACCGAGGGCTTCGGTTTCCTGCTCAAGCTTACCTATCCGGACGGACATTTCTATAAGCTAAGCCCGGATCCTGACCCGGCGCCATCGGGGAGCGCGGCGCCGGCGCCTGCTAAATAGGAGCCAAGTAGGAGGACACCTATGATGGAGCTACGTTCAATCATTCATGCCATCAGCGCGGCAGGCTTGGGCCTGGCGACGCTCGCGATCTCCGGCAACGCTTTCGCGCAGTTTCCCGACTACGGTCCGCCCGCCACTAGTTATGCCGCCGAGGCCGCCAAATATCCCGGCGCCGCCTCCAAGCCCACGCCCCACCTACCTGGCGGCCAACCCGATCTGAACGGCGTGTGGCATCACTTCTTTGGCGAACTGGTACACCCGGCGGGCGGCAACTCGTTCACGCTGAGTTTCGCCACGCCGGCCAATGCACCGCACCCCACCCCTGACGCGCCCTTGGAATATAAACCGGAACTTCTGGCGAAGGTAAAGTCCCTGAGCGACAACCAGGTGAAAACGGACAGCACGCTGCACTGTATGCCGCCGGGCATTCCGCGCATCGGGCCGCCGCAGCAGATCGTCCAGACCGCGAAACAAGTGGTGTTTCTCTACGCCGATTTGACCGGCAACCACTTCCGCGTGATCCCCACCGACGGCCGCGGACACCGCACCGATCCCGATCTGGAAGCCAGTTCCGATGGCGACTCGGTGGGTCATTGGGAAGGCGACACGCTAGTGGTGGACGTGGTCAAGTTATCGAGCGACACCTGGCTCGCCGACAACGGCTATTTCCACAGCAGCAAGCTGCACGTGATCGAAAAGTTCCGCCGCGTGGGCGACACGATCGACTACACCATGACCGCCGACGATCCTCAGGTGCTGACCAAGCCGTGGACGATTTACCGCACCTTGACGCTGCAAATGGATGCGCTTGACGAGGCCGCTCCCTGCGTCGACAACGACGAGGGGCATTACGTCAATTCGGAACACCACGACAACGGGCGGTAAACGGCGCCAGCAGCCCGCGGACTAGCTGACGCCGGGCAGCACTCTAAATTTCGGAGCCGCAACGGAGCTTCATGCTTCCTTAAGCGCCGGCTCCTTGGGCGGTTCCCACAACTCGAATGTATTGCCCTCGGGTTCGGTGATCCAGGCGAAAAGGCCGCATCCGGGCGGTAACGCTGCGGCGTGCGGGGTTCTCGTCCTCGCGCCAATGCAGTAGCGCGACGAGCGGGACGGTCACCGTCTGTAACGATGCCAATGGGGCGGCCCGGCAGTCTACAAACTGGGAGGGTGGCTGTCTTTCACTCCCGCGCCTTTCGCCGCATGGGCGAATCCCCAACCAGAGCAGCGGCAGCCCCGGTCCCCAAGTCAGTTTGGGAGATTTTGGGAGGTATTGAATGACACCGAATTACAATGAATCCTTGGATCAGGGCGACCTGGTGCGGCGCAACGCCGCTGCGCGTATTTACCTGCAACCGATCGCCGCGCCTTCGATTCTGGGCCTTTACGGTTTTGCGGGCGCCACGTTTATGGTCGCGGCGCACTTTGCAGGATGGTACGGCGGCGGCGACACGATCATGTATCTAATTCCGTTCGTCGCGATTTTCGGCGGATTGGCGCAATTTTTGGCCGGAATGTGGGCCTTTAAGGCCAGAGACGGCTTGGCCACCGCGATGCACGGAACCTGGGGTTCTTTCTGGATTGCGTTCGGCATCCTGAATCTAATGGTTGCGAGCGGCAAACTCGCCGCGCCGGGGATGCTTTCGCCGGCTATCGGCTACTGGTTCATCGTTCTGGCGGCGATTACCTGGATGTGCACCCTCGCCGGATTCGCGGAAAGCATCGGCTTGGGCACCGTGGCCGCTGTGTTGTCCATTGGTTCAACCCTGGAAGCGATCGCGCGGCTTACCGGAAGCGGCGGGGTCCACATTGCCGCCGGTTACGCGCTGGTAATCTCGGCGATCGTCGCCTGGTGGGTGGCGAGCGCCATGATGTTTGAGGAAGCGTACGGTCATCCGGTAGTTGGCGTCGGAAAGAGAGTGCGCCAAAGTAACGCGGTCGTGACCGTCGGAGTCGGCGAACCGGGCGTGATTCGCGGACAATAGCCGCCGAACTAACAGACGCGTCGAAGTGGAGAGCAAGGGTCGAGGCCGCCCGCAAAGTCGTGCGGCTTCGTCATTTTCGTAGAACTTTCGAACTATTGTTGGGGTGGTGGGATACCATGGTAAGTTACGATCATGTTGTCCATCGTCATCCCAATCCACAATGAGGAGCCATCGATTCTGCCGCTTTACGACCGTTTGACCGCGGTATTAGAGTCGATGCAAAAACCTTATGAGATTATCGTGGTGGATGACGCTTCCACCGATCGCAGTTTCGACTTACTGGCAAATTTGGTGGAAACCGACGGCCGCTTGAAGGTGATCCGGCTGCGCCGCAACTTTGGGCAGACGGCCGCTCTCTCGGCCGGTTTCGACGAAGCGCAGGGGAACGTAATTATTTCGCTCGACGGCGATTTGCAGCACGCCCCGGAGGACATTCCAGCGCTCCTCGCCAAAATCGAAGAAGGCTACGATATCGCCAGCGGCTGGCGCAAGGAGCGCGTCGACAACGCCATCACGCGCAAGCTGCCCTCACGCATCGCCAATTGGCTGATGGCGAAGGCCTCGGGCGTGGCGCTGCGCGATTTTGGGACCACGTTCAAGGCCTATCGGGCCGAAGTTCTCAAAGACATTAATCTATACGGCGAGTTGCACCGTTTCATCCCCGCGCTCGCCAGTTTCTACGGCGCGCGCATCGCCGAGGTGCCCATTCGCAATACGCTGCGCGTGGCGGGCGATTCGCATTATGGCCTGAGCCGGACATTCAACGTGATGTTCGACATTCTTACCATCAAGTTTTTGCTCAAGTACTTCACCCGGCCGATGCACTTTTTCGGGCGCGTGGGCCTGGCGGGGTTCAGCGTGGGATTTGCCATCTTGGGTGGTTTGGCGATTTCCAAGCTGTGGGGCAACGCGATCATGAGCGATCATGGCCCGCTGGTGATCCTGGGAGCGCTGCTGCTCATGGGCGGCTTAATGATGTTCAGCACCGGATTGCTGGGCGAGGTGCTGATGCGCACCTATTTCGAAAGCCAGGGCCGGCGCATTTACGCGGTGCGCGAAGTGCGCTGCCGCCGCGAACCGGTGGCGCCTGCGTAGAACCCCCGCCACGAGGTTTATGGCACAAACGAGAC
>JASHQT010000193.1 GCA_030039005.1 Bryobacteraceae bacterium | reverse complement strand
ACGAACAATGCTACTACGCGGGCATCATCTGGGAGCGCTCGGCCCACGCGCAGCTTCGCAAAGGTGCCCCCCATGCGTCCTTCAGCGCCCACGATGCATTCCTGAAAGCCATGGATTGCTATGAGCGCGCCCTCCCCCTGCGCCCGCAGGGCAACGACGATGCGATCCTGCGCTGGAACACCTGCGCCCGCACCCTGATGCGTAACCCGCATCTGCGCCCCAAGCCGGATGAAGCTTACGAACCTGTCACCGGCGAATAGCTCCAGTGACTGCACAATAACCTCTGCACAAAAATCTCTCGAAGAAAATCACCCGCTCTGTTACAATGGAAACACCCCCGATGAAATTTGGCGTGGTCGTGTTTCCGGGCAGCAATCGAGATCACGATGCCTGGTACGCCGTCTCGCAAATCCTCGGACAAGAGTGCGAAATCATCTGGCATGACGCCACTAGCGTAGGCGACGTCGACGCTCTCATTCTGCCGGGCGGCTTCTCCTACGGCGATTACCTGCGGTGCGGAGCCATCGCGAAATTTTCGCCGGTGATGCGCTGCATCCGCCGATTCGCCGCCGATGGGGGATTGGTGCTGGGCATCTGCAACGGGTTTCAGATTTTAGTCGAGAGCGGCTTACTGCCGGGCGCGCTGGTGCGCAATCGCGGCCTGAAGTTCGTCTGCAAGCGCGTGCCGCTGCGCGTAGAGACCACCAACTCGCCATTTACTTCAGACGCGCAGAGAGGCCAGCGGCTCGTGGTTCCGGTGGCGCATGGGGAGGGTTGCTACATCGCCGACGAGCGGACACTCGATCAACTCGATGCGGAGGACCGCGTCACGCTGCGCTACATTGACAATCCGAACGGATCGCTGCGCGACATCGCGGGCATATTGAACGAAGGCCGTAACGTAATGGGATTGATGCCGCATCCCGAGGACGCCATCGAACCGCTGATGGGATCGAGCGACGGCCTGGTGATTTTTCAGTCCATGGTGTCCGCGCTAGTCACGGCACGTTAGCGATGGCTTCCACGGTCATTACCCGCGAGATTATCGAATCGCATCAGCTCACCGAGTCCGAGTACGAGAAGATCGTCTCGCTGCTGGGGCGCGAGCCCACGTACACCGAGCTTGGAATTTTCAGCGTGATGTGGAGCGAGCACTGCTCGTACAAGAGCTCGCGCCTGCATTTGAAGAAATTGCCCACGCGCAGCAAGCTGGTGCTGCAAGGGCCCGGCGAGAACGCCGGCATCATCGATATCGGCTCGGACTACGCGATCGCGTTCAAAATCGAATCGCACAACCATCCCAGCTTCATCGAGCCGTTTCAAGGCGCCGCCACCGGCGTCGGCGGCATCCTGCGCGACATTTTCACCATGGGTGCGCGGCCCATCGCGGTGATGGACGCGCTGCGCTTCGGTCCGCTCGACGTCCCGCGCAATCGCCGGATCCTGGAAGGCGTGGTTTCCGGAATCGCGCATTATGGCAATTGCTTCGGAGTTCCTACGGTCGGCGGTGAGTGCGTCTTTGAAGACTGCTACAACGGCAACCCGCTGGTGAATGCGTTCGCACTGGGCGTTTTTCGCAAGGATCGGGTGTACTACGGCAAGGCCAAAGGCGTCGGCAATCCGGTGATCTATGTCGGCGCGAAGACCGGCCGCGACGGGATTCATGGGGCATCGATGGCGTCGGCGGAGTTCACCGAGGAATCGAAACAAAAGCGCCCGAACGTGCAAGTGGGGGATCCGTTTCTAGAAAAGTTGCTGCTGGAAGCGTGCCTGGAAGCGATGCAGACCGGAGCGATCGTCGGGATCCAGGACATGGGCGCCGCCGGCCTCACGTGTTCCACGTGCGAGATGGGCAGCCGCGCGGAGACGGGCATCGAGATCGATCTCAAGTACGTCCCGCAGCGCGAAACCGGTATGACGCCGTACGAGATCATGCTGTCGGAATCCCAAGAGCGCATGCTGCTGGTGGCGGAAAAGGGCCGCGAAGCCGAAGTGTTCGCGGTGTTCCACAAATGGGGATTGGACGCCGTCACCGTCGGGCGCGTGACGGCTGACGGCATCCTGCGCGTGAAGGATCACGGGGAAACCGTCGCCGAAATTCCCAACCGCGCGTTGGCGGACGAGGCGCCGCTCTATGACCGTCCGCACACCCAGCCGCCGCGGCTTGCGCCGATGGACGTCCCGCGCATTGCAGATCGTTCCGCTCCCACGGCCGTCAAGGCGGACCTGATCGCACTGCTCAGCTCCGGTGATCTGTGCTCGAAGCGCTGGATCTGGGAGCAGTACGATTACCTGGTGCGCAGCAGTACGCTGGCCGGTCCCACCGCTGACGCGGCCATCGTGCGCGTGAAGGAAACTGGGACCTCTATCGCGATGTCGCTCGACGGCAACGGCCGCTACTGCGCGCTCGACCCTCGCGAAGGGACCAAGCTGGTGGTGGCCGAATGCTGCCGGAACGTTTCGGTGTCCGGCGCGCTGCCTGTGGCCGCCACGAACAATCTGAATTTCGGCAATCCCGAGCGGCCGGAGATCATGGCGCAGTTGGTGGAATCGATCGAAGGCATGGCGGAGGCTTGCGAGTTCTTCGAAACGCCGATCACCGGCGGCAATGTGAGCCTGTACAACGAAACGCTGGGCGAAGCGATTTTTCCGACGCCAGTGATGGGAATCGTCGGCCTGATGAAAACCGCACAGCCGACGCCGATTCATTTCCCCGCCGCGGGTCTCGACCTGGTTCTGCTCGGCGGCCTCGGGACTTGCGATGAAACGCATTTCGGCGGAACGCAATACGCCAAGGTGGTTCTCGATTCGATGTGGGGCCTGCCGCCCAAACTCGACATGGCGTATGAAAAGCGTGTGCAGGGGGCCATTCGCGAGATCGTATTGGCGGGTCTGGCGGCCTCGGCGCACGATTTGAGCGACGGCGGGCTT
>JASHQT010000192.1 GCA_030039005.1 Bryobacteraceae bacterium | reverse complement strand
CGCGGAACTGAGCCTTTCTGCTTGGCCTCCAAAAAGCCAGATCACAACATGGGTATCCAGATACGTCACTTCTTCAGCTCGCTCCACTCCTTACTCCAGTCGATGTGGACGAAATCCTCGGGGTCGCCGATGATGTAGTTTCGCTTCTTGAGCCGGCTGAGTTTATCAGGCTTGGCTTCTGGAACGATTTTGAGCACGCGTCCTTTACGGACCACTTCCACGGGAACGCCGGTTTTCAGGGTTTCGTCGAGGATGTTGTAGATATCCGCGCGGAGTTTGGAAGCTGTGACCCTCATAAGCCCATGCTAACACCACTCGTACGAGTGGAGGGTTAGGGGCGTACGTATTGCCGAGATAGCTTTGAATCGTCCAAGGGCGACGTCTCGCCGCGCGCGTCTTCGTCAACGGCCTCTTGCGCCATACGGCGGATCACGTCGCGTTTTTCGGCGAAGCGCTTCTTCCAGGCTTCTCATCGGCCAGCGACGCCAGTATCTGGGATGCAATGGCATCCTGCTCGTCGGGAGGCAGCACGGAGAGTTTTTCCAGTGCCTTTTCGAGCAGTGTGGACATACTTCGATGTTATCAAGAGGCTGAAACGAGGCTTGGACTACCCGCGCGACCGAGCGCCCAGCCCGTGTTATCCCGGCCCGTAGGTCCTATCGATCCTGTCCATGTCTCGCTTATAGCGCCAGAGCGCATATGCGGTTACGCCCTGAAGGCTGGTCAGTATCAGTAAACAAAGGCAAAGGAACATTACATATGTGCCGATTCCGTCCGCGTAACTGTGCCACTGATTGCCGTATAGAAATGGAATCGAGAGGGCAAGCGAGATGAGAAAGGCGAGGGCGAGAAGCACGGCCCGCCGCACATGCCTGCGCACGATCCCATTGGGATCGCCAACCGTGCGCGCCGGCGTCTCCGACACCCGGAGGCGATGAGGAAGCATTTCGGAGAGATGCTCTCGCACTTTGGCGGTCAGTCCCCAGATGGGTATTCTCGAGGTCGGCGTTTACAAAAACCAATGTCCTTTCCTCTGCGATGGCCATGACATCGTTCATTTGCGTCCGTTTCGTGAAAAATGGCCAATAGCGAACCTGAATTTCATCCATATCGATGTGCGCGCGGTACGATACAACCGCAATCGAAAGGCATGCCGCACCCAGGGCGGCGACGATTGTGACCGGTTTTACTGCGCCGCGTGCGATTCCGAAAAAGAGGAACAAGCATACCAGCACGGAACCAACACGAATGGCGATGGGATATCGTGCTACAACACTGGCGGCGCCTACCCGAGAACGCACACCGTGTGGCATGGGGTGAGCTACTGCTGGATGGTCACGATCGGCTGCGTCCCGGCGAGGACAGCTTCGGCTTCCTCGGCGGTAAACTGCTCGGTTTTGGCCGAATGATTCATGGAGCAGAACTTGGGGCCGCACATGGAGCAGAAGGCGGCGTCCTTGAAACCCTCCTCGGGCAGCGTTTCGTCGTGCATGGCTTCGGCGGTTTCGGGATCGAGCGAAAGCTCGAACTGCTTGCGCCAATCGAAACGATAGCGGGCGCGGGACAGATCGTCGTCGCGGTCGCGGGCGCCGGGACGGTGCCGCGCGATATCGGCCGCATGGGCGGCGATCTTGTATGCGATGATGCCCTGCTTCACGTCTTCGCGATTGGGCAGGCCCAGGTGCTCCTTGGGCGTGACGTAGCAGAGCATGGAAGCGCCGTACCAGCCGATCATGGCGGCGCCGATGGCGGAGGTGATGTGGTCGTAGCCGGGAGCGAAGTCCGTCACCAGTGGCCCGAGCGTGTAGAACGGGGCTTCGTTGCACAGCTCGACTTCTTTCTCCACTTGCATCTGGATCTGGTCCATGGGAATGTGGCCGGGACCTTCGATCATCACCTGCACGTCGTACTGCCAGGCCTTGCGCGTCAACTCGCCCAGCGTCTTCAGTTCGGCGAATTGCGCGGCGTCGCTGGCATCGGCCACGCAGCCGGGGCGCAGGCCATCGCCCAGCGAAAAGCTGACGTCGTGCTTCTGGAAAATCTTGCAGATCTCGTCGAAGTGCTCGTATAGGAAATTCTGCTTGTGATTCTTGACCATCCATTCGGCTAATATTGCCCCGCCGCGGCTGACGATCCCGGTGATGCGCTTGGTGGTGAGCGGCACGTACTGCACCAGCACGCCGGCATGGATGGTCATGTAGTCCACGCCCTGCTCGGCCTGCTCCTCGATGACTTCAAGCATCACCTGGATATTCAGATCTTCGACGCGGCGCACGCGCGCGAGCGCTTCATAGATGGGAACCGTGCCCACGGGGATGGGCGATGCGTCGATGATGGCCTTGCGGATACGCGGGATGTCGCCGCCAGTGGACAGATCCATGATGGTGTCGGCGCCGTACTTCACCGAGTAATGCAGCTTCTCGACCTCTTCATCGATGTTGGAGGTGGTGGAGGAGTTGCCGATGTTGGCATTGATCTTGCATTTGGACGCCACGCCGATGCACATCGGCTCCAGGTTGGTGTGGTGGATGTTGGCCGGGATGATCATGCGGCC
>JASHQT010000015.1 GCA_030039005.1 Bryobacteraceae bacterium | reverse complement strand
GCAGGCCGTGAACGCGATCGCCGCATCGAAGCGCTAAGTTGCTCATCAAACCGAGCCGCGCGCGTGAGCAAGCGGTCCTCCGGCTGGGCCTTCCAACCACTGATCTAATCCATCAACAAGTGAGATAGACTGAGGCGATGCGACGCATTCTCTTCCTGGCATCGCTCGCCGTGGCCATCCCCCTTGCCGGCCAAGACGCCGCCCAAGACACCGTGAAAGATGCAGCCAAATCCGCGCCGTCCGCCAAGCCCCCCGTGCCCCGCACTGCCGACGGCCATCCCGACCTTTCCGGTGTCTGGCAGGGCGGAGGCGCCAGCGGACTAGCGTTCGCCATCGGCTCCGACAATGCGAAGGCCGCGCGCCCCAGCGACGCCGCGGTATCCAGCGCACCGGCCGCGGTGGTTCGTCCCAAGTTCACGCCTCCTTATCAGGACTGGATTCTGCCCAAGGTGGAAGAGATTCGCGCGCGCCGCAATATCGACGATCCGCAGTCGCGCTGCCTGCTCGTTGGGGTGCCGCGCATCACGAATGAACCGCTGCCCATCAAGATCATTCAGACCAAGGATGAGATCACGTTCCTCTACGAAACATTTCACGCCTTTCGCGTCATCCCGACCGACGGCCGCCCGCACCGCGACGATATCGATCCTTCGTTCATGGGCGATTCGGTAGCGCACTGGGACGGCGACACGCTGGTCGTGGACGTGACCAACTTCAACGACAAGACCTGGCTGGGCGTGGGCGGCGCCACGCTGCACACCACCGCGCTCCACGTCATCGAGCGCTACACGCGCGTCGCCTACGACACCATCACCTACGAAGTCACCATCGACGATCCCAAGGCGTTTACCAAGATCTGGAGCCCGCCGGCGACCTACCTCTCGCTGCGCCCCGGCGAGCGCTTGGAGGAGTACGAGTGCATCGAAAACAACGAAGACATCGTGCGCTTCGAGAAGTTGTTGCAGAATCCCTCCCTGTTCATGCGCCCTCCGCAGAATAAGTGACCCAATCGACGGTGAATTAACGACAACCCCGCGACCCCGCTAAAATAGGGGTTCAGCATGAAAATCGCCCTGGCACAAACCAACAGCACCGTGGGTGATCTTTGCGGCAATTCCAAACGCATGCTCGAATTCACGCGCCGCGCCGCCGCTTCGGGCGCGAGCGTGGTGGTGTTTCCCGAGCTTTCTCTCACCGGCTATCCTCCGCGCGATCTGCTCGAAAAAGAAAGCTTCCTCGATCGCACCGAACAGCATCTGGAACGATTGGCCGCCGACGCCGCGCCGCTCGATCTCGCCATCGTCTGCGGCACGGTGACGCGCACCGGCTCCAAAGCCGGCCATCCCATTTACAACAGCGCCGCCGTCCTGCGCGGCGGAAGCGTCGTGTTTCGCCAACACAAGATGCTCCTGCCGACGTACGACGTTTTCGACGAAGCGCGTTATTTCGAGCCGGCCTCAAAACAATCGCCGCTCGCGTTGGGCGATGCGGTCTCCGCGCTCACCATCTGCGAAGACGCCTGGAACGACAAGCAATATTGGGAACGCCGCCGCTACAGCCGCGATCCGGTGGAAGAGCTCGCCAGTGCCGGAGCGCGCATTCTGATCAGCATCAATGCTTCGCCCTATCACATGGGCAAACGCGCGCAGCGCACCGAGATTTTCGCTGCCACCGCGCGCCATTTCCGCGTGCCGATCGTGTACGTGAACCAGGTGGGCGGGAACGATCAATTGGTGTTCGACGGGTCCAGCTTCGCCATGAACCCGGCGGGCGAAGTGATCGCGAGCGCGGCTTCGTTTGAGGAAGATCTGGTCCTGGTGGACACCGCGGCGCTCTGGGGCGAACGTCACGAAAATTACCCCGATGAATGCGACGCCGTATATCAGGCGCTTGCCATGGGCACGCGCGATTACATTCGCAAATGCGGTTTCGAGCGCGTGATCGTCGGTTTGAGCGGCGGCATCGATTCCGCGCTCACGGCGGCGATCGCTGTGGACGCCGTCGGCAAGGAAAACGTCATCGGCGTCAGCATGCCCGGGCCGTATTCATCCGAGCACAGCGTCACCGACGCGCGCACGCTCGCTCATAACCTCGGCATCCGCTTCGAGATCATTCCGATCAAGAGCCAGTACAACGCGTTTCTAAACATCTTGGAGCCGCTGTTCGACGGATCGCTGTTCGATGGAACAAAGCCCCCCAGCGGCCCCGTCGGCGTCACGGAAGAGAATCTGCAATCGCGGATCCGCGGCGTCACCCTGATGGCGCTCTCGAACAAATGGGGCGCGCTGGTGCTCACTACCGGCAACAAGAGTGAACTGGCTGTCGGCTATTGCACGCTCTATGGCGACATGTGCGGTGGACTGGCTGTGATCAGCGACGTTCCCAAGACCCTGGTCTATTCGCTCGCGCGCATAGCGAATCAGCGTCATGCCAACGCCATCCCCGAGAACACGTTCACCAAGCCGCCTTCGGCTGAATTACGGCCGGACCAGAAAGACACCGATTCGCTGCCGCCCTACGAAATCCTCGATCAGATTTTGCGTCTGTACATCGAAAACAACGATGCTCCCGGCCGCATCGCGGACACGCTTCATCTGCCTTTGACCTTGGTGCGGGACATTGTCAATAAAGTGGATCGCAACGAGTACAAACGCCAGCAGGCCGCGCCGGGCCTGAAAGTAACCACCAAGGCGTTCGGCATCGGCCGGCGCTTTCCGATCGCCCAGAGATTTTCCGAATAGCGCCAGAGGTTCCCATGAGACTGCACGTTCTGATTGCCACCGTTATCCTGATCGCCGCCGCGCTGGTCTCTTCCTCCCAGCCGCCACCGCGCGAACAAGTGGGGCCACTCGCCGACGGCGGATTCCTGCTGAACAGCGGCTGGCGAGTGAAACCGGCGGGCACGCAGGTGCCGCTCGACACGCTGCCGATGTCGTCCATCCTTTCGAAAAACGGCCGCTTCTTGATCGTGCTCAATGGTGGCTACAATCCACCGTCTCTCAGCGTGCTCGATACGAAAGAACAGCGCGAGATCGGCCGTACGCCGGTTCCGGACGCTTGGCTCGGGCTTGCACTTTCGCCCAATGGCCGCACGCTGTGGGTGGGTGGAGGATCGCAAGCCGCCGTTTACGAATTCTCGCTCAGCCAGGATGGCAAGCTCACGCCCACGCGAACCTTCGAAGTGGTGAAGGGCGCGCAGCGCTCGGCGCGCGATTTCATTGGCGACGTGGCCATCGACCCCGAAGGCCACCTGTTGTATGCCTGCGATCTCTATCACGACGCGATTTATCTAATTAATACGCAATCTGGCACGGTGATTGACCGGTTCAAGACCGGTCGCCGCCCTTACCGCATCCTGTTTAACCCCGACGGCAAGTCGTTCTACGTGACCAGTTGGGCCGACGGGTCGCTGTACCATCACCAGACGAGCGACGGCGCGATCGTCCAGACGCTGCGTCTGGGCGCGCATCCGACGGATATGGTCTGGCGCGATCGCGCCACTCGCGCCGAGGTGGAACCAGATAATGATGGCGACCGCGCAACGGTCCGGCAGGCGGATTTCAAAGCGCGCATCTTCGTCGCGGCGGCCAATACGAACAATGTCTATTCCGTAGCGGTCTCCGATAGCGGCGATTTGCGGACGCTCGAAGCCATCAACGTGTCCACCACGCCGAACCATCCCCTGGGCATGACGCCGAGCGCACTGGCCCTCAGCCCCGATCAAAGCCGGTTGTTTGTGGTCTGCTCGGACGCCAATGCCGCGGCCGTGGTGGATGTGACCGCTGCGCGCAGCCAGGTGCTCGGCTTCATTCCCACCGGCTGGTATCCGACCGCCGCGAAGGTCCTGCCCGACGGCCGCCTGGTGGTGCTGAACGGAAAGGGATCGCGTAGCTATCCGAACCCGAAAGGCCCGAGTCCCGCCAGGCGCGAAAGCAACATGGCAGTCCAATATGTTGCACACATCCAGACCGGCTCGGCCTCTTTCATTCCTGCGATCACTGACGAATCGCTCGCCGGCTATACCGACGAGGTGCGGAACAATTCGCCTTATAGCGACGTTCAGCTCGACGAAGTTCCGCCCGGAATTCCCGCGGCCATCCAGCACGTGCTCTACATTGTTAAGGAAAATCGTACGTACGATCAAGTGCTCGGCGACATCGGGAAAGGCGAGAGCGATCCGTCGCTGTGCCTGTTCAACGAAAGAGTCGGGCCCAACCATCACAAGCTGGCGCGCGAATTCGTATTGTTCGACAACTTCTACGTGAATGCCGACGTAAGCGCGGACGGGCACAACTGGTCCACTTCGGCCATCGCCAACGATTTCGTACAAAAAATGTGGCCGAGCAATTACGCGCGCCGCAATCCCAACTACGATTTCGAAGGCGGCGAGCCCGCCGCCTACCCTCCCGCCGGTTACCTATGGACGAACGCCGCATCCGCCGGCCTTTCCTTGCGCAATTACGGTTATTGGGTGGTGAACAAGAAAGAGGCCGGACCGGACGGCATCCAGATCGAGAAGGTGCTGGATCCTGTGCTGTCTACAGTCACCAATATGAAGTATCGCAGCTTCGACCTCGATTACCCGGACGTGAAGCGCGCGCAAGTGTTCCTGGACGACCTGAAGGTGTTCGAGGCTTCCAATCAAATGCCGGCGCTGATGTTTTTGCGCTTGCCGAACGATCACACCTCCGCCACCACGCCCGGCAAGATCGCCCCGCTTTCCGCCTTCGCCGATAACGATTACGCCCTGGGCATGATCGTCGAAGGGATCTCGCGCAGCAAGTTCTGGCCATCGACCGCGATTTTCGTGCTCGAGGACGACGCGCAAAACGGCCCCGATCACGTGGATTCGCACCGTTCGCCCGCCTTTGTGATCTCGCCCTACACGCGCCGCGGCATCGTCGACAGCCACATGTACAACACTACGTCTATGCTGCGGACCATCGAGCTGATCCTGCATTTGCGCCCCATGACCCATTTCGATGCAGCCGCGCTGCCCATGTTCGCCGCGTTTTCCGAGCAACCGTCGCTCGCGCCTTATGAGGCCGAGAAGCCCCGCGTCTCGCTCGAGGACCGCAACCCCGCCAATTCACCCACCGCGTCGCGTTCGGCGAGACTCGATTTCAGCCGCGAGGATTTAAACGACGACAACGAGGTGAACGACATCCTGTGGCTGGCTCTGCGTGGCGCCGATCCTCCGCCACCGATGCGAAGCATGTTTACTAGATAGATGCCCAGCAGGTTCGCGAGATAGGAATCCATTGGCGCGCGCCTTACTCTGTTTCGTCTGGCACATGCACCAGCCTTTGTACAAGGACCTGGTGACCGGCGAGTATCGCCTTCCCTGGACGCGCTTTCACGCGCTCAAGGATTACTACGGCATGGTGAAAGTGCTGGAGGATTTTCCCCACGTCCATCAGACCTTCAACCTGGTTCCCTCAATGATTGTGCAGATCCAGGAGTACGCCGCTGGCACTGCGGCGGATCCGTTTCTCGATTGTGCGGTCAACCCGGCCGAGGAACTGAGCGAAGCCGAGCGCGAGTTCGTCCTGCGCTACTTCTTTCAAGCCAACGCCGACCATCTCATTTACCGTTATCCGCGCTACGGCGAGTTGTTCAACGTGTGGAAAGCATGCGGCGCCGATCCGCGCGTCGCCAAGCAGCATTTCAACGTGCAGGACCTGCGCGATCTGCAAGTGCTTTCGCAGGTGGCCTGGTTCGACGAAGAATTTCAGGAACACGACGAGGAGGTCAAACACCTGATCGCCAAGGGCCGCGACTATTCGCGCGACGATCAGGCGCTCATGGCGCGCAAGGAGCGCGAGATCCTGGGCCGG
This sequence comes from Bryobacteraceae bacterium, assembly GCA_030039005.1. The sequence continues at coordinate 2,987 of JASHQT010000015.1, read as the reverse complement.
GTGGTGCCGGTCTACAAGGAGTTCGCCGAGCGCGGCCAGATCGAGATTTCCACCACGCCGTTTTACCATCCCATTTTGCCCTTGATCTGCGATTCCGACATCGCCGCCGTCTCCCATCCCGGTGTCACGCTCCCGCCGCGTTTTCAATATCCCCACGACGCGCTCGATCAACTGAAACGCGCGCGCGAGTTCATGCAGCGCCAGTTGGGAAGCGCGCCCATAGGACTGTGGCCTTCCGAAGGCTCCGTATCGGATGAGGTTCTGTCGCTCGCCGCCGAGGCCGGATTTGAGTGGGCCGCGAGTGACAACGGTGTTCTCGCGCGTACCGTCCACCAGGACGCGGGTCCCGAGGTGACGTATCGCTCTTATCTCTGGAAACAAAATGGCCGCGAAATGCGCATGATCTTTCGCGATCATTTCCTGAGTGATGAAGTAGGCTTCGTTTACTCCGGTTGGCATGCCGAAGACGCCGCGGCGAATTTTCTGGACCGCATCCGGCAGAACGCGCAGCCGATGCTCGAGCGCGGCGCGGACGTTTTGGTCCCCATCATTCTGGATGGCGAGAACGCCTGGGAATATTACCCTCAGAATGGCCGCCCGTTTCTGCGCGACCTGTACCGCCGGATCTCGGAATCCTCCGATCTGGCGGCGCTGACGGTGAGCGAAGCACTGGCGATCGACACGCCGCGCGGCATCGATCACATTCATCCCGGATCCTGGATCGACGCGAATTTCGACGTCTGGATCGGCGCCGAAGAAGACAACATCGCCTGGGAGTATTTGCTAGCCGCGCGCAAGAGATTCGATGAGCTCGCTTCCGGGGTCAGCGAACCACAGCGCGCGCTCGCCTACGAAGAACTGCTGATCGCCGAAGGCAGCGACTGGAACTGGTGGTACGGACCTGAACACATCTCGGAAAACCGCCTCGAGTTCGATGAACTGTACCGGCAGCATCTGGCGAACGTGTACCACGCTCTCGGTGTCACCGCGCCCGCGGAATTATCGCTTCCGATTCTGAAGTCGGGCGTTACGAACCTGAATCAGCCGCCCGCGCATCCGATTCATCCGACGATCGACGGCGAGGTGACTTCGTATTTCGAGTGGACCGGCGCCGGCCGCTTTCATCCCGACAATCGGTCGGGAGCCATGCACAGCGCCGAGCCACGTATTCGCGACGTCTATTACGGCTCAGACCGCGATAACCTCTACCTGCGCCTCGATCTGGACTCGGGCTTCGAGCTGCACGCGCTCGAACTGCGCACGGACGGCAAGACCATCGCTCTGCTCGACAATCCGCTGGTTCAGTTGGCCAGGCAGCGGATCGTCGAAATCCGAATTCCGCTCGCTCTCACGGGCTTCTCGCAGGAATTCGCCCTGGCCGTGAACGGCGCGCTACTTCCGGCTCGAATACTTGTCGAGCACCATGTCTAGTTTCGCCGCAGCCGCCGGCGAAGGCGTGCTGCCCATCACGATTTCCTGGTTGGTCATCGGCTTTCCATACAGCTCGTTGTTCCAATCGTCGTCTGGCCGGAGAGTGGCGCCCTGCAGCGAGATTCCGGCGAAGATGCCGCGCGAACGGGAATAAGTGAGAATCTCGGCGTGCAGTTGGGCATCGGTTTCCGCGGAACTATCGCGTCCTACAGGACCAGCAGCCACGGATCCGTCTACGCCCAGAGTAAATTTGCTTTGCATCAGTTTCTTGGCGCCCGATTGATTGTTGACCAACATGACCACGTCGGTTTCTGACCCGCCGATCTGGAATCCGAAGCTCCCGCCTTCCACGCGAATCGCGGCCGGCGCCGACCAGCCCACTCCGCTGGCTTTGCGGCACAGCATGAAGCCCTTGCCATACTTGGCGCCGACGATGAACGCTGCTTTCTTGACGCCGGGGACCAAGACGACGCACTGAGCCTTCGCCAGCAGATCCTGGGGAATTCCCTTGTCGGGCGCCGACATGATCTCGCCCAACATGTCCGCGGAATCGTTGAGCCGCTTGGCTGCGTCGCCGGCGGCGTATAACATCGTGCTGCTTGCCAAAAGAAGCGCTACATGCGTTAATTTCATCGTGGTCTCCTCAGGCTCGATTCTAGCAGGCGTCCTGATGGTTTCCATGACATTCCTGTGTCCGCTCCGCGCTGCCGGGCCGCTAGCCGCGGGCGTCAGCCGCAAACTGGATCTCATCGATAGCGGCCGCGCCGCGCCAGGATCGGTGATTCGCTTCACGCCCGCTGAGCTGAACGCGTGGGTGCGCGTGAAAGCTCCGATGATTGTACCGGACGGATTTCGCAATCCGCGGCTGGTTTTGGGAAATGGCGAAGCCACCGCGTCGGCGCTCATCGACTTTCTCAAGGTGCGCGACTCGAGCGGCCTGGCGACCAACTTTCTGGTCGCGAAACTGATCCAGGGAGAAAAACCCGTCACCGTGCGGGCCACCATTCGATCGGCGCACGGACGCGCCAGCGTTCACCTGGAGAGCGTGGACATCGGCGGTTTGGAGGTTTCCGGCGCCACGCTCGATTTTCTGGTGCGGAATTTTCTCCTGCCGTTCTATCCCGATGCGAAAATCGATGAACCATTCGAGCTCGCCGCGAGCGTCGAGCGCATCGAAATCACGCCGGCTGCGGCTCTGGTTTATATTCGGCCTGATCGTAACTAGAGGAGATTTTCGCCGCGGCTTCCTGGCCCATGCGGACGCAATCGGGAATGCCGATGCCGTGATACGCATTGCCGGCTAAATAGAAGCCCGGGATCTCACGCACTAGTTGCTCGATGCGTTCCACGCGCTGCGCGTGCCCGACGGTGTACTGCGCCATCGACTTCGGCCAACGCGCCACATTGTGAAATACCGGCTCGGCTTCCAGGTCCATGATGCTGTGCAATTCCGAACGCGCCGCATCGACGATCGCTTCATCGGAAAGGCCGGTCGCATTGCCGCCGAGGAAGCAGCGCAGCACCACCATATTGGCCGGCACGCGATGATCAAACTT
>JASHQT010000191.1 GCA_030039005.1 Bryobacteraceae bacterium | reverse complement strand
GATCGCCTCGCACGGCTTCCTGGTGATGGGCACGGTCCCTCAGGAAGGCGCGGTGCGGCGGCAGGAGAATGCCGATGACATACGCGCCGCAATCGACTGGGCCGGCAAGGAAAACGCGCGAACCGGTTCGCCGCTGGAAGGCAAGATCGCCACGGACAAAGTCGCGGTCATGGGCCAGTCCTGCGGAGGATTTCTATCGATCGCCCTCGGCGCCGATCCCCGCGTCAAGACCATCGGCGTGTTCAATTCCGGCGTGCAGAAAGCGCCTTCGCGGTTTCCTACTGCGGATGACTTGCCCAAGTTGCACGGGCCCGTGCTGCTCATCAACGGGAGCACACCCGACTTCATGATGGAGACATCGCTACAGACGTTTGACCTGATCAACAACCTGCCCGCGTTCTACGGCGCCCGGCACAACGCCGGCCACACCGCGACCGTCTTTCATCCCGGCGGCGGCGAGTTCGCCAATGTCGCGTCGAATTGGCTGCTGTGGACCTTCAAAGGCGACAAGACCGCCGGCGCGATGTTCGCCGGCAAGAACTGCGGCCTGTGCACGAATTCGAACTGGGATGTGAAATCGAAAGGGATCACCGAATGAGGTCGCCAGTCGCTCTCGCGGTGCTCGCGGGCTGCGCGGCGGCTGTCGTCTACGCGCAGAGCTCTTCTTCCTGGTCTCCTTCCTCTTCGTTTCCTCGCGGCAGCAGCTTGCAAAACTGGCAGAATCCCGGACTGAAGGCGGAACTCGCGAAGTGCAAGAATCCGCCTGCGCCGTTCAGGATTCCCATCGCGCAATCGGCGCAAGCGAACGAAGCGCCGCCGCTTCCGGCCCTACCGCCCACGACCGCAATTCCCGGCGTTCTCGCCGCGGGGCAAACGTGGAAGGTGGTTTGGTCGTGGCAAGGCAATAACGTCGACGGCCCCATCGCCGACGGCAACGGCACCGTGTTGTTCGCCAACAACGACGCGAGCAACGTGATGCAGATGAACCCGGCGAACGGCCTGGCCAAAGTCCTCTACCGCGACACGAACACCGGTGGCGCGGTCTCGCGCGGCAAGAACGGCGAACTGTTCGTCACCGAACGCGGGCTCGGCTCGGCCATCGAAGAGCTGTCGCCGCAGCGGAAGGTTCTCGCGAATTCGTTCCACGGCGAGCCGCTCGATTGCGTCGGGGGCGTGGTGAACGATTTGATGGCCGACGCGCGTGGCGGCGTGTACTTCTCGGTGACCGGCGTCAAGGACAGCGGAGTGTTCTACGCCGATCCGAAAGGCGTGGTTTCGCAGTACGGGCATAATGTTCCGCTCGCCAACGGCATCATCCTGAGCCCGGATGAAAAGACGCTCTACGTCACTAGCGGCGCCACCGTCTACGCGTTCGACGTGCAACCCGGCGGCTCACTCACCAATCAGCGCGAGTTCGGCAAATTGCGAGGCGGCGAAGGCGGCGACGGTTCGGCCGTCGATCAGCAGGGCCGCGTCTATGTGGCGACCGGCAAGTCTGTGGATGTGTTCGCACCGGATGGAAAATTCCTCGGCACCATCCCCGGCCCGCAGGGCTTGCACGGAACGTTCTTCGGCGGCCGCGACAAGAAGACGCTGTTCGGCATCGTGTTTTACGGCGGATGGGGAACGCCGAACGCCCGCAACCTGATCATCGCCATTCCTTCGCTCGCGCAGGGTTACACCGGGCGCGCGAAGTAGTTCCGGGCGATTCGCACGCCGCAATAGCAGGGTGAGGCGAACTTTTGATGGATTGGATGCCACATAAAGTTTTTATGAATGACATCACGCCTTTCGATTGCGACCCCAAGCTCCGGCCCGTATACTCCGAGCATACCCCTCCTGGTCAGTAATCTAGCCGGGACTCGGAGGTCCGATGGCCTCGATCAGAAACATCAGAATAGGTTGTTTGATTATGCTGAGCGCTCTCGCTTCAGCGTTTGGGCAGACAACCCGGCTCGAAACCAATGCGCCTGCAGCGCAGGAGTTTCCTTCGCAAGTGACCGTCAACGAACAGGCCCCACTTGCGCTACGGTTCCTGGATGACAGGTTGGCTGTTTGGCAGCAGCGTCTGAAGCTGGAGGATTGGCGAATTTCAATCGCTTTGGTCCGCCTGAGTGATCTGCCGCCTAGGACCGTGGGCGGCATACGCTGGGATAAGAAGAAGAAAAGCGCGGTTATTCTGGTGCTAGATCCTTCCGATTACCGGTTGCCGTTTCGCGAAATGCTGGGCGACATGGAGTTGACGGTAGTCCACGAACTGGTTCACCTCGATCTCGCCTCTCTCCCACGCGGCCAAGCCAGCCGCGGCAGCGAGGAGCGTGCGGTCAGTGGAATTGCGGATGCCCTGTTGGAGCTCGATGGCAAGAAACCATAGTTCCGGCCTGAGCGCGAGTCGGGCTTGCCAAAATCCGGCCGGTCACTTACGAAATGCGCTATCACCAGATGCGGAACGCACAGCCCCTAGTTTATCGATGATGGCGGTGCTCTCTGCTGCCGTTAGCGAGCGATAGGCATTCGCGCGAACCCCTTGGTTACGCGTCATCCCGCTGCCTTTTCCCTGCTGGACGGCCCGCGTGACTCCGTCACGATTCTGCGTCTCACTCTTGCTGGGCACGTGCATTCCCGTGGACTGGTTCGCGGCAAAAGTAAGCGAGGGGCTGACCAGAACCAAGGCGGCGAACACCACCGTGCCGATTGTTTGCAATTTCATATTTCCTCCTACAGAAGAAGCCGGAACGTTCGCTGGTGGAGGGCGCAACGTCGAGCCTTCTTGGTTTGAGATTATGCTGAAAAGCCTGAAGAAGTCATTGTTAAGTCATGAAGAATTGATAAACTCGGCGGGGCTATCGACGGACTTCGATCGGCTATGGCTTGAGTTGGTGAATCAGCGAGTCGGGGCAGCCGCTGCTGAGTTGACGAAAAACGCGACTCGCTGCCGTGAGCCCGTCGATGTTGAGCGACAAGTCCAGCTCGAAGCTGCGGCCTACGCGGGCAAGGGCGCCGACAATTTATTTGAACGCGACTTCTTTCAACGCGACCTCGGCAGACCGCGGGCGTCGAGGCGGCGAAGGTTTGCCGTCTACCAGCAGGCCGCGTCTATATTGCAACGCGTAAGTCGGTGGACGCTTTCGGGCCTCATGAAGGCGAACCGGCTTACGCCTCGCACTCACTTCACCATATGCGCGCGATCCTTCTCGTTCTGCGTGCAAATCATTTCGAAAATATCGAAGTTGGGAATCAGATCGTAGGAAATCTTCACGGTAAACGGCCGCGTGTACAGCGCTGGATCGTCGAACGTCAGCTCGCTGTCCAGATGCCCGAAGTCGCGGCGGTGATAGCGCTCCGTTACGTGCATGTTTTCGTCGCGCGGATGCCCCATCCCGTCGATTGGTGTCCGATCGTTGAATCCCCGCGTTTCCACCACGAACGTGTCGCCCTCCCAGCGGCCGATGGAATATCCGAGATACGCCGGAAATTCGAACTCATCCGGAAATTGGCGCCCATCCACGAAAATCTGGCGGTGCATCCCGTCAACTTCGTACAAAATCACGGTCTCTTTGGGCGCTTGCACGATTTTCAGCGGCTCGGCCAACAGACCGGCCACCGGCCAGCCATACTCGCCGTGGCAGACATTGTCCACGCGCTGTTCGGCCGCCCGTTCCTTCATCGCCGCTTCTCCGGCTGGCGTCAAAAGCGATTCGCCGGGCTTCAGATCGGCGAACACGTTGAGTCCGTACTTATGCACCACTTCAAGCTCCATACCAAGTAGCGCGGATTCCGATTCCTTCTCGTACGCTGGGCCAAGGATGCGCTTGAATTCGGCCGCGGAAGTCTTCTCATGCGCCCAGACGCCCGTCAGATCCGGCTTGCCGTCGCGCGTGCGCGGCGTGGGCGCGGAAAGATCCGGCTTGCCGTCTTTCAACGGCGTGCCGGACGGCGAATAGTTGAGCCACTGGGCTTGCGCCACGCCCCGAGCAAGGATGGCGGCGACAAGAAGCCAACGATGTGTCATTTTCGATAATTCTAGCAAGCCGGTTCTTGACAAGCATGGCTTTCGCGCGAGCGATACACTGATGCGATGGTCTACTGGACGCCCCACGCCTCTTTCCGAAACGTCGCGTTTTGCTCCGTAGTGCTGTTTCTTGTGCTGCCCTTCTCAGGCCACGCGCAGCAGCCGGAGATCGGAGTTCCGGTTCCACCGTTAGGCCCCGGTCCGTT
>JASHQT010000190.1 GCA_030039005.1 Bryobacteraceae bacterium | reverse complement strand
ACAAGGGCGACGCCAAGGAAGAATTGGCGGGGCTCATTAAACAGTCTCACCAACTGACAGAGACAACGTTATTCGGCCCGTTCGTCGAAGGGCCGTATTTCGGTTTCTACAGCCGGAAATGGAAGCACTCGACAAGGGATAAAAACGTCATCCGCGTAAGGGCGCATCTGGTGCGCGCATTCGAGACGCGCGAGATGTCGTCCTTCAAGCGCGATGAGCTTCAGGACTTCCTGGACAGCAAAGCAAACTTCTCGTCTTCGCTTGTCAACAAGCTCCGGTTTGATCTGAAACAGATTTTCGACATGGCGATAGCCGAGGGAATCTTGAAACTCAATCCGGCGCTGCTGTTGTTCTGCCCGAAGGAAGCGAAGCGGCCTATTCGACGGGTTATGACTACCGAGCAAATTTCGGTGGTGCTCCAGGCTCTTGATTTCCGCGAGCGCCTGGTTGCGAAACTGTGCGTGTTAGGCGGTATGCGCCCCGGCGAGGTCTTTGCGCTGCGCTGGAGCAGCGTCGGGGCAAAATTCCTAGAGGTGCGTGAGAGGGTTTATGAGGGTGTTCTGGATACGCCGAAGTCAGAACGCGGAAAGCGGGATGGTGCGTTGGCGAATGGCGTGATCGCCGACTTTGCGGAATGGAGGAAGACCGTCGGCAGCACCCCGGAAGATGCATTCGTGTTTTCATCAGAGCGCGGAACGCCGCTCAGCAGCCACAACGTGTGGCAGAGGAATATGCAGCCAAAGCTGAAGGCAGTAGGGCTGGAGTGGGCCACGTTTCAGGTGATGCGGCGAACCTTCGTGAGCCTGTGCAAGGCCGGTGGTGGCGACCCGAAGGCCATCGCCGATCAATGCGGGCATGACATCGGCGTTTCGGTCAACGTCTACACACAAAGCACACTTGATAGTAAACTGGAACTGGTAAACCGGCTGGAGCGCAGTTTGGTAAAATAGCGCTCATACAGCGTTCAGAGTGAAACGCTCCTTCGGAAGTCGCTGAAAATAAGCAAGCCACCCTAGCTCAGTTGGTAGAGCGGCTGATTCGTAATCAGCAGGTCGCCGGTTCAAGCCCGGCGGGTGGCTCCACGTTTTCAGCAACTCGCACGTCGCGCTATTCTCATCTGTCTCACTAGTCCCGCATTTTTGTCAGCCGCCGTTGATGAAGCAACGAATCACATCGGCGCTCGGCGGAAACGAGAATCGTTCTCGATACTAACATTTTTGCTCGTGCCAACCTGCGCTTGAAAAGCATGGCGCGGGTTCTTTTGCTCACGACGTGTTGGTCATGTCACCATTCATGTTGCGCGAAACGGAACGAGTGCTGAACTATCCCCGCTTGCAAGCGCTCGTTTGATCCTATTAAACGCCGAGATTGGCCGGACACATCGTTGCACGGGGCCTGGGGCAGCACTGGGTGTATAAACGCCCGATTCGTGGATGTGTTCAGTTACGCTCCGTCTGGATGCAACTCGGAAGGAATCCGTCGTTGACGTGTACGGCCTACCTTGCAGCACTGGATTAGGAGCGGCCGCGCTACGGCCCCGATTGAAGTCGCTATCCTGACGGATCTCAACAGCAGGGAACGTTTCGAACCACAGCTCCCGAGCGAAAGTCCCGGGAACATCGCTGTGAACACCGCGTAAATGGATCGGCGCCATCAACATTAATGGCGGACCGTTATCGGCGCGCTCGGGAGTAGAACTCGACGAGTCAATCCTGTACGACCGGCTCGGCCTCCAGATGCTTCAGACCGGACGCAAGATCGGGCGCCAGCGGGATCACCGTGTCCAGACGCGTGAGATCCAGAACTTTCCGCACCAGCGGATTTGCTCCTGCCAAGACGAAGCGGCCGCCGGGTTGGCTCACGACCGAGGTGTAGATGCCCACCACGAAACCGAGACCCATGGACCCAATGGCGCTGACGCCACCGAAGTCCGCCAGTACGCGCGTGCATCCTAATCGCTTCAACTCGTTCAACGTGGATTGCATATATTCGAGCTCGGGGCCGGACCCGAATCGTCCCTCGCAGCGCAAGATGCAGATTCGCCCATACTCCTCGATGCCCACAAAGATGCTTCTCATTTTCCGAATTTGCGAGTCGCCCGCGCAGGTCATATGTCTACAAATTCCTGTACACCCGGAACGACAGCGCATGCAGCTGAGAGGACCAAGACGAACTCTCACGCGGGCCGGCACATCGTCCGGATGCACACTTAGGAGTGACGCCGAAGCGCGAAGCGTTTCATGCCGGCGGCGGCAGACTCTTCGAAGCTCGCGTCATTCGCCACGTCCCACGTAGAGTTGAAATGGACCCCAATAATAGGGTTTGTGGAACGGGCTTGGGACATCGTGAATGAGGCGGAGCTGGGCCATTCGCAATGCATCGTCCGGATGCGCTCCCCCGGCTAAGCCTCGATACGTTTCCGCCATTAAACGGAAGGTCGACTGATCGTCCACGTCCCACAGCCCAGCCATTACGTTGTGGGCACCGGCTTGCAAAAAGGCCCAGGCCAAACCCACCAGTCCCTCGCCCGAGTAGGATCGCGCTCCGGCGCTGCGGCAAGAGGAAAGCGTCACCACGCTGGCGTTGAGTGGAACCTGCATGATCTCGCGCGCCGTGAGCGTGTAGTTGCTCCCTTCCGGCGAAAGAACGAGCGCGGAATCGAGCGGGCTCGCGCGATTCGCCGTTGCGTGCGCGGCGAAATGGATGAACGCAAAGCGAGCGGGGTTGGAGCGCACATACATCGACGGTTGCGATCGGGCGCCCTGGTAAACGACGCTGCCAGAATCGGCGAATAGTCGCGCAATGGTCTCTAATTCCTGACCCGCATTCGGGAGCCGGGGGAACTCCTGGCCCGCCGGCTCGGGATCCCCGATCGCCAGCAGGCCCGCCGTCTTTCGAGCGTCACTGGCGCGGGAGGTCAACAGCAGGCCGAGTGAGGGCGCTACCGAGGTTGTGACTTCCTCGATCCAATATTTTTTTGGATCTTCCGGCGCCGGCAATGAGGCAAAATTCAAAGAGTGCAGCGCGCCATCGGGAACGATGACCACATGAGATCCCGGCGGCGCCAGGCCACGGAGAGGTCCCAGCAGGATTTCGGCTAGTTTCAACCCGGCCGGATTTTGAGACTCCAGCGGATCTCTGAGATCTTCAATAGCTGTTCGATAGCTTTCCACTAGCGTACGGAGGTCATTTTCCGGAGGCAGCTCGAACAACTGAATCTTTTGCGGCGTGATCGCCCAAAGATAGGACTGTTTGGACGCAAGCCAGTACGACAACAGAAGGCGGTGCGACGACCGCGCCAACGCTTGAAATTGCGAAGCGCTCCCGGCTTTGTGTTCCAGGATTCCGCTATTGGCGCGTGCGGTAAGAATACGTGCCCGGCTGGACTCGGCCACCGTGAGCGCCCGGCCAATTTCCCCTCGCCCAATCAAGAAATCCACGTAGCTGCGATAGAAGCGAACCAGGCTGGCGAGGTAGGAAATCTTATAGTCCTCTTTCGTGATGCCGGCCTGGCGCCGCTCGACGGCCGTAATAGCGGACTGAAATTGTGCCTCCGCTTCAGAAGGTTTTCCGGTCTCGATATAGAGTCCCGCGAGGTCTTCCTCGGCTTCGAGCGCGGGAGTGGGGTCCTCGGAATGGGCATTCAGGATCACGGACAAAAGCCTCTCGGCTTCCGCGAACTGCTTTCGCGCAACGGCGATTTCGGCGGTGTTGAGCTGGTTGTACAGTACTTCGACATCGTCTTTGAGATCGTTGTTAATGGCCAGCGACTCCTGGTTGTAACGCTCCGCCGCATCGAGTTGCCCGGCCCGAAGATTGGCGACCGCGAGATTGCTCATCCACGCCGCGATCCAATAGCGATCTTTGCGTTCCTTCGCGATTGCGAGGGCACGTTGATAGTGTTCGGCCGCCGCCGTGTAATTCCCGGCGTCTCTCAGGACCGTGCCGCTATTGCCCAGCCAGGTTTGTTCGTTGCGAGTATCTCCGGCTTTCTCAAATCGCGCGGTCGCATCCTCGAAGGAAGCCAGAGCCTTTTCGGTATCGCCCAGGCCGTAGTAACACGTCCCGAGATTGCCGATGGTCCGCGCCGCGGCGCTGCTCGCGCCCAGGCGGCCAAACAGGTCGTAGGCGCGCTGCAGCCAATAGATGGCTTCTTCGTACCGAAAGCGGTTGCTGAACAGAACCCCCAGATTGCCCATGAGCTCGGCCTCCAGATACTCGTCATGCGAATGAGTACGGACCAACTCTAACCCCTGACGCAATGCAGCCTCTCCGTCATCGACGCGGCCTTGTTCGGCCAGTAGAAGGCTTCGACGCAGATCAACCTCCGCCACGAGATCCGGCGAAGCACTGGCCTGGGCGAGCCGGTTGGCTTCGCTCAGGTACTGATCGGCTTGTGTGTAGTTCGAGAGCAAGAACGACGCCCATCCCCGTTGCATGGCCCGAAGCGATTGTAGCTCGGAGGTGGGCGGAGAATCCGGACCGTTCAACAGTACCAGGCCTTCCTCCGCTCTTCGGCTGGTGACCAAAACCTCGGCTTTCAAAATGCGAAGGCGCCAGCACCATTCCAGCGACGAACCGCAGCGGGCCAAAGCTGTATCGGCCACACGCAGCGCCTCCTTTACGTCCCCATTCCTCAGGAGACTCCGCGCTTGTTCACTTTGGGCCTTTAGTTGTTCGACGCGCGATGTGCCGCAGGCAGTCAGACCAAGGCAGAGGAGCAAAGCCGCTTTCATTATGGGTAGGGGTCGCTACCTATGGCGGGATCTCCCAACACCACTGATCCTTGCACATTCCCGGTCATCTCGGCGCGAAGCATGATCAAGCGGCGGTACTTGGGTTTGCAGTAATACTCGCCCAGAGATACCGTGCCACCGCCCGGCAGCGTAAACATCGGCGGGTGGCCCAGCCTGTCCGCGTCCGGATGCGCGGATGCGATGGAAAATCCCAACATATTTACGGTCGTGCCCGCCTCCGGCAACGGGACTGGATCGCCATTGGGCGCCGGCAGAGTAAAGGATTCAAGTAACCTTCGTTCGTCTCCGTTGTCAAGCGCTCGAAGCAGACCGCTCCAGGTGGAAAGCTCCGCGGTGCAAAATTCCGGGGCGACTTCGAGCCTTGGCAAATAGAACTCACCGATGCGCAGATTCTCAAAAACGCTCGCCGCCGGCACGATGGAGACCTCGGCTGAATCGCTGAGGTCGGCAGGATACGTTCCTATGAGGCGCGCTTCCATGCGCTCGCATTCGATGATATCGAGCAGCTTGAAACCCTCCACCACCGAGATCGCCACGGTTTCATAGCCCTGGCCCGTTCTGGTTCCTCGAACCTCCGTGTAGGCGGAACGGAATGAAAAGACATCGTGCCGATAGCCGGCGCTACGCGAACAGCCGAACCCGCCGTCGCACGCGATTGCCGAGGTTGCCTGGATGGGGATGACATCCTGGAGGGGTTGAACGAATTGGGCCGCAACGCCGGTCGCGTCCGCCTGAAAGATGTACCGCCTCGATTTCGTTTGGATGGGCACGGGATCTCCTCTGGGTTTTAAGTCGTTCAGTCAAGTTTCAAAACGAGCGAATAGCGAGCCAGTTCAGCCTGCGGCTTGCCGTCTTCGGCCGCGTTGGAAATCACAACGGTGTATCGGCCTGATGGTAGCAATGATCGGGCCATTAGGATTTGAAGGGGGTTGCCCGGTGCGGGAGTGGGCAGGCGAACGCTAAACCTGGTCGCCCCGGATTCATCCTGGACTGTACACACATAGGAGTCAAACGAGTCACCCCAGGTCGGATCCATGTAGATCGCATAGAACCGCCCGCCGGACGGAACCTCCAAAACACGAGAATCGCCGCGCGAGATCGGAGGCAGAACATGGCTCGTTACCGCCTGGGGGGCGAATGCCTCGCTGATCTGGCGGCGCAAGCCTGGAATCACGACGAACATCTGATAGACAAGTACCCCGACCAATACGACAGTGGCCAATGCCGGAGCTGGAGACCAGGGACGCCAGAGCCACGCCCAACGCGATGGCTTCGTCACTGTCGGATCACGCCTCTCTTCCCCGGCCGGTTTGCCCTTGGCGCGTTCTTCTAGAAAAACCGCTCGCGCATTCTCTTCGAACGCCGCGGCGGCACGAAGATCGCGCGTGCACTCCGGACAATCGAAGAAATGCCGCTCGAACGCCTCCGATTCCGAGGCCGATAGCTGGTCGAGAACATACCGCTCGACAGCACCAGTACTAACTGCCTCTGCGTGGTTCATCGTTCCATGTCTCCCAGGCCGGACTTACTCCCGAGTTCCCGCTCATGACAACATCGCTTCAAAGCCCCGCTTGCGAACAATCTCCCGAAACCGCTGCTTGGCTCGATGCAATAAAACTCGCAGGTAGGCGCCGTCTACTTCGAGTCGCTTGCAGATTTCCGAGCGCTCACCTTCCTCGAGAAACACCATTCGCAACAGAGTCCGGTCCTTCTCCGGCAGTTCCGAAAGGATTTCCTTCACCACTTGCTTGCGCTCTTCATTCACGATGTCGGCATCGAATCTCACCCGGCGATCCGGCGGGTCCAACGGCTGGTCCTCCGCCGTTCTGTGCATGCTCTCCTGACGCAAGACTTCCAGCATGATGTTGTGGCAGACTGCTTGCACGAAGCCCCCAAAACGTTCCGGATACTCTATGGGTTTGCCGGATTGCAGGTAACTCAGCACGCGGGCGAAAGTCTCCTGGCGAATTTCGTCGATCAAGTGTGCCGAGCGTACCCGGCTTCTCAACTTCAGCCAAATGATGTTACTAAAATAGGCCGTGAAGTGACGTTCCGTCTCTGGATCGCGATGTTTCAGACGGTTCAAATAGTCGGCGTCGAAGGCCGCGTAATCCAAAGGGGCTCCAGTAGAAGCTAGCGTACTAAAAGTGTACTGGGGTCTCAACACAGGCACTGGCAGGACGGGAATCGTGCGGGTCCTGGCACACGTTGCGGCGCTTGGTCTCGATTTCATGAGAAATGGCTTCCGCCCCAAAAGTCAGGGTTTCCGCCGCGTACAGTCTATAGTGAGAATCGAACCGGGAGCGTTTCAAAGCTCATCGCGTGGTTCTCGTCCGGCCGGGTTGGCGCAACGAGAACCACGCTGATCCCCCTCCGAGTTCCAAAATCATAGTGAGAATTGGGCCGCCGGCGTTTCAAGGCACTGCTCCCAGCCTGTTAACCACTGGGCTTGCCCGCCAGGCGTCCGGCCGACAGCGACCGTTGCGAAAAGCAGAGAGCAGCTATCGATCGAAGCCTTGGCCTTCGTCGACGGCGCAGCGACGTCTTGGCGCCCCGGTCCTCGTCCGACCTCTGGAAACTCGTCGTCAGACCAGCCGTAGGCGAGCGCCTTAGGCTTGTCCTTCTTTGTGGCTTTACTCAGGCGTTTGAACTGCGTGTCGCGGATCTGTGCGATGAGATATTGCGCTTTGCCCAGAGCGTGTAATTTCAGTGCAGTAGAACGCCAGCGCCAGAATGGCGACGGTAAGCCATTTCATTGGTTAAGCCTCCTGAGCGAAGGCTCTGTTTTAAGCCGACCGGCCCGGCTTTGAACTCCTGATACATCAATACGGTATCGAGCTTGGTGAGCCGCGATTCGAGAAACGGCCCTGCAAGCAGGAAAATGCCGCAAGATCTTGGATCTCGTGTTCGTACGATGTGGCGTATTGGGTCAGCGTGCCGCAAGCCCATTTCTCCGATGAAGTCGGTATCTGGAAAGTGCCAGGCCGCGCTCTGGTCCTATCATGCGCCATTCTCTTCCATTGCCGTCGAAGGCCGTCCGCAATCCCGCCTCCGATTGGCTCGGAACAGGGCGGGCACATCCGAGGCATGCGACGCCTTGCCATTCGATCCGTGTTTCACCTTCGCATGCGGCGTTCGCAGACGGAAAGGCGTGATACAGTGGCCAGAGCATCAAACAGGCTCAGCCGAAATGGACTGCGACGACGAGGACTCGAATGGCCACCCGTAATCAAGTTCAAATAGTGGGCGATCCAACGCTGGTCGAAGGGACGACCGACGATTGGGTTGTGACCGTCAACCTTTGGTACGACGGTAGCGTCGACGTGTTCACGACTCCCCCCAGTAATACCGTGTTGATCGTGGTTACCGCCCCCACCATGACGCAGGCGTCGGCGGACGCGACAAATTGGGGGGTTGCCCAGATAGCTTCGCATGAGGACGACGACGATGACGATGATGACGACGATGACGACGATGACGACGACGACGACGATGATGGCAATGAGGGTGACCCAGGCCACGGCGGAGCGGGCGGCGGGTGTCTTGCAAGAGGTACCCGTGTACGGATGGCGGACGGATCGCTCAAACCGATAGAGAAGATCCATCGAGATGATCTTGTCCTTTCGCCCGAGCCGGCGTCTGGTCAGTTGGGACCGCAGCGCGTGCTTGGAAATCGCAAGTCCAAGGTGTCCGTATTGGTGGGCCTGGAGCTGTCCTCCGGAAACTTTCTTTACACGTCTGAGCGGCAGCCGCTAATTACCGGCGATGGCGGGCTGGCGAAGGCAAAGGACACCCGTAAGGGTTCAACACTTGGATCCTCGACGGGGAGCCCCATATCCGTCCAGTCTCGGGCAACACTGCGGTACCAGGGGCGAAAGCCCACCGTGCATTGGCTTGATACTGAGCACAAACAGCCGCTGGTACTGGAGCACACAGTCCTTGCCGGGACGCAGCATCGCGAGAAGTAATGTGACTTCTAGCTTCGAGCGGGATGCCGTACTCCCACCAGTGATCTGATTCGCTCGCAGGCAGTTCGGACACATGGAGCCCATGAACTCGCCCCGCCATCTCGGGTGTGCAACAGACCAATGGGATCAAACGCCCACCCAGCCCGCTGCCGTCCCATGTCAGCGCCTTCAGACGTGTGCGCGTGCGATTGGAGAATAGAAACAGATGCCCGCTCAGCGGATCTGATCCCAACCGATCCCGCACCAATCCGTACGGCCCTTCAAAACCCTTCCGCATGTCTACCGGTTCGACCGCAATATGGATCTTCGTCGCCAGCCCTAGGCCGAACACGCGACTCAGCCCTCGGCCGCTCGAATCAACTTCTCCATGCCACACGCGCTGAAGCTCCACGAGCTCTCGATACGCCGGCCGTTGGCCAGCACGAGTGCAAAACCGGTGCGCGGCTGCGCTTCTTCCATGGCGACCCGCACCAACGTGGGCTTCCGTTTCCGCCGCCCACGCCGCCAGTAGTCCAGCGTGGACATCCCGATGCCATGCTTGGCGCAAGACTCGCGCCGCGTCATCCCGCTTTTCGCAAATCCCCCAACGGGGCCGCGAATCTCATCCTTGCTCCGCATCCGGCTATCTTCAGCGGAATGCTCTTCCTGAACAAGATGCGTTCCTCTGAACGCGTACGATTCATTTGAGCTCCGTGCCCGCGGGCTCGGAGCCAACGCACCAACTCTCTTTGTGCCAGCCGGTGCGAGCATACTTTCGAGTTCATGGTCCTGGTGTCATCCAAAGGGTTCACGGGGTCTCTGCTCCTCCGTTGTTTATCTCCGGCTAAGGATTGACCTTCTGCAATCGCCGCAACGTGTAAATTTCGGGATGGATATTCTCCGAGCGCAGCTTCTTCCAATCGTCCGTAACATGAATCAGCTTGCCGCTGATGTGATTGGACTGTTGCGAGGCTAAAAACAACGCGAGTTGAATCTGTCTTTCCGGCGCTACCCCGCCTGTTTGCCGGATCTCCAGCGCCTCCTCGGTTTCCTTCCAACCGGCGCGCTCGCCGGCGCGCAGGATCTCGTCCGTCATGTGCGTGTAGGTGCCGCCGGGGCCCATGCAATTGATCTGGACGTTATGATCGCGTACCTCTTCGGCGATGGTCTCCACAAGCCGGACTACCGCCGCTTTCGACGCGGCGTAAGCGGAAAGGTTGGGCCGCGCCGCCGTGGCCCCTGCCCCGCTCAGCACGATGATTTTCCCTTCGCGGCGCGCGATCATGTGCGGCAGAACGGCCTTGCAGGCGTGCATGACGCCGAGCAGATTCGTGTGGATGGTATCGACCCACGCCTTGGGCGACTGCTCGGCGAAGGGCCCGATCGGCCCGGGGATCGCCGCCGCGCAAATCAGCACGTCCACTTCGCCGTAATGGACCCGCGCCCGGTCCACCGCGGCGTTCATCTGCTCGAAATCAGTAACGTCGGCGCGAATGCGCAGCGCGTTGCCTCCGCCGTGTTCGATCTCCAGGTGCGCCAGGTCCAGTTCGGCTTTGCTGCGCGCGAGCAGCGCCACGCGATTCCCGGCCGCGGCGAACCCGATCGCAAGCCGCTTGCCGATGCCTCGCCCGGCCCCGGTGACGAGCACACCGGCGTTGGTCAGAGTCTCCACTGTTCAGATTCCTGCCAATTCAGGTTAGTACAACGCGCAGGACGATTGCCTTACCCGGCGGAAACACCTACCTGGGTGCTACCTGCTTCTGACGGTACATCGCGTCGTCGGCACGGCGAAAAAGCCCCTCGGCCGATTCGCCCATTCGATATTGGACGAACCCCACCGTCACGGTCACCGCCACGCGAATTTCCCGCCCCTGGGCTGCGATGTGATAAGGACCGTTTAAGCGCTCGGCGATCTGGCGCGAGCGCGAGGCTGCAATCGCGAGATCGCAGGCCAGAATCGCCAGGAACTCGTCCCCGCCCCAGCGGCAGACGTAGTCCTGGACGCGCACCTGGCTGGCGAGACGCGCGGCGATCTGTTTCAACACTTGATCGCCATGCAAATGCCCATAACGATCGTTGATGGTCTTGAAGCCGTTCACATCGAACAGCAGTACGCAAAATTCTTGCCCGGCCGCGATGCGCGCGGCGAGTTCGCGTTCCAAATCCCGCCGATTCGCCACCGCGGTCAAGGGGTCGAGCGAGGCCAGCAGTTCCACTTGCTTGAGGTCGCGCGCCCGCCTCTCGTTCTGGAGGCGCACCTTCTCCCGGAACGTTCGCAGTATGCCGTGCAGCGCCTCGCCGCTGCGTTGGATCTCGGCGGGACTGGGATGGCCCGCCAAGTGCGACTGCAAATCGTCCAGTGCACCGCGTAAGGAAGCGGCGATCTCCGGAGAAATCGCCTCGATGACCTCGCCGATTTCCCGAATCGATCGGAGATAGCACTCCAGTGCAGGGTCCATTGGGCCGGCGGGCTCCAAGCCGCTCTCCGTTAGTGCGTGTCCGCGGTCTCGGTTGCCGCCCGGTGCAGCACGGGCTCGAAGCCCTCCTGATAGGCTTCCACGCCCTGGGACGGCACCGCGACCTTGATCAACTTGCGGTTGTCGTCCACCCAAAAGTCCAGGCTGATCGGCTGGCCTTCGGGCGTTGAGCCGCTCACCGTCAAATGATTCAGCTCCGCCGATTGGCCCGCGAAGTCCACGCGCTCGCGCCCTTTTGCCAACACGGTCGCGTTCACTTCGGCTTGTCCCAGTACGTACACCGGAAACTGCTGCGGATCGTGCGTGTTCAGGTTGGCGCGCATCGCGAGCAGTGTCCAAGGATAGAGTGGAAGATTGGCGTTGACGACGATGGCGTCGTTGTGGACCGGAATGTCTTTGTTTTGGTCTCCCTGCCCGTTGCTGATTTGATTGCTGGCCTGCCCATCGCGAAACGCGGCGGTGATGTTCATGGGGATGGTCCCCAGCTTGGCGTGTGCGATCGCTTCCACGGGCTGGTACCTGGAATCGGTTCTCACATAGAACCGTTCGATATCGATCTTCAACGTGCCGATCATGGCCGATCCGGAGCCGTCAATTTCGACGCCACGATCCGATTTCTTTACCATATAGGTTTCGTTCGCCATCTCCGTGCCGCCCATGTAAATCGCGAGCTTGCCCGCGTTCGCAGAAGCCGGCGTGCCGTGATCGGCCGGAGAGCGATTTTCCACGGCCGCGGGCTTGTTGAGCAGCGCCTTTACTTCAGGCGGCAAATCGAAGCGGTCCTTCGGCAGCTCGGGATTGATCTCCACGCTTTCGATCTCGATAACGAACTCCTGCTGCGCCGCGCGGTTCACCAGCCGATGCGGCGAGAGCAGATCGCCGTCCTTGCGATAGTCTTCGTAAACCACCTCCGCGCTCACATCGCCGAACTGCGAGCTGATGGTGGCCGTGGTCTTGATCATGAGCCCCGATTTCTTATCGTAGAACTCGGTCATTGGCTGGCCCTCCTGCGGCGTGAGCACGACTTTATAGCAATCGTGCCCTTCCACCATCTCCGAGCCCGCTGTTTCGCCCTTCACGTACATCTTTTTCCAATACAGCGGAGCATTGAAGGTTCCGTCGCGAAGCGCTTCCGCGCGTTCGGCGCCCTGCTTGATGCGTGGGCCTTGGAGCGCCGAATTCTCCCAGGCCACCTGGCCGTCGGCACCGGTTGCCATTTTGCCGACCGCGGCCAATTCCGTCAGTGCCAGGTATTTGTCGGGGGCGGCCTCGTAAATGGTGATGGTCCCTTTTACGCCTAGCTTGGTGAATTCGATAGTCGCGTGCTCGATCTGCGAGTGGCGGGCCTCCCAAGCTGCCTTACCGCCCGTAACCTCGACAAAGCGGCTGATGACGGCATCGGCGCTGGGCAGCGTTTCGGGGGCGCCGAAAACAGGCCCAACACCAAGCAAAGAAGCCGCCAACAGGGCGAAAGCCAGCGGCTGGGAGCAGGCTTTCTTCATGATCTGGAGTTTATTCATAAACTGAAGACCTCCGGCCACATTTACTGTACCGCAGCAGGGCGGCCCGCATCCCCACGGAGCTAACATGGAGGCAGATGAACTTAGGCCGGATGCTGATCGCGCTGGGATTGCTGGTGGCGGCGCTGGGCGTCCTGGTTTCGTTCGCCGAAAAGCTTCCTATCCGGCTGGGACGCCTGCCCGGCGACATCGTCATTCGGGGCAAGCATTCGGTGTTCTACTTCCCCCTGGTGACCTGCCTGCTGATCAGTGTGGTGCTTTCGCTGGTCTTGTGGCTGATCAATCGCCGCTAGCGGGCCGCGTCCGCGCGCTCTCCACCAGCCCCGCCTGGTTAGACAGAATGTTTTATCGTGGATGATGGCCTCAAGACTTCCCTCCACACAATGAAATTTTGGTTTGCCTTTTTACTCAGCACAGCCTGCCTCTGTGCCCAGCAGGATTCGATTATCGTTACCGGCACCGCGGAACCGATTCCGCTCGCCGAAGCCGACCGTGACGTAAGTGCAATCAATGTCCCCGAGCAGGAGCGGCCTCTGTACGACTCCTGGTTCGATCTGCTGGAGCTCGACCCCTCCCTCGATTTGCAGGAACGCGCGCCGGGCGGATTCATGGCCGACCTATCCATCCGCGGCGCCACTTTCGAACAAACTTTGGTGCTCCTCAACGGCATGCGGTTGGACGATGTCCAGACCGGTCATTTCAACCTCGATCTGCCAATCCCGATGGAGATGATCTCCGGCATGGAGATACTGAAGGGCTCGGGCTCGACGCTTTATGGGTCGGATGCCATTGGCGGCGTAGTCAATGTGATCGCGCAACCGCTTGACCAGAACGAACTGCGTCTGCTCGCCGGAGGGGGGAACTTCGGTTTCAACGAAGAGCACGCCATCGCCTCATTTGGCGAAGGATGGTGGCGTGAAGAACTGGCTGGCGCGCGCGATTTCTCAACCGGTTTCATGCCGGATCGCGATTATCGCAATCTCGCGCTGAGCTCCCTTAGCCAGTTGAAGTCGCGGTTTGGCGCAGGCAGCATTCTGTTCGCTTACAGCGACCGCCCGTACGGCGCGAACCAGTTCTATGGACCCTACCCGTCCTGGGAGCGCATCAAGACCTGGTTTGTCTCCGCGCACCAGAATCTGGGCGATAAAACGGAGGCGAGCTTTGCCTACCGCCGGCACACGGACCTTTTCGTCCTCTATTGGTACGATCCGCAGCTCTACACCAATCGCCACATCGAAAACACTTGGCAAGGGGACCTCAGACGGCACGACAAGCTGCCGCGGCACGGCGTGATCAGCTACGGTGTCGAGGGATTATCGGAGGCCATCCACAGCACCAATCTCGGCATCCATAGCCGCACGCGAGGGAGCGGGTATGTATTCTACGATCTGCGCTCGGCGCGCCGGTATTCGCTCTCGCTAGGGATTCGCGAAGAAGTTTACGGCGCGCATCAGGTCTCGACCAGCCCGTCGGCGAGCGCCGCTGCGTGGTTGTCCGCGCGATTCAAGTTGCGCGCTTCGGCCAGCCGCGCCTTCCGGCTGCCGAGTTTTACCGATCTCTACTATTCCGACCCCTCGGACCTGGGCAACCCCAACCTGAAGCCCGAAAGTGCGATCAGCTACGATACCGGCCTGGATGCTTATTTGCGCCGGAACCTCCGTGCCTTTGTTACCGCTTTCCAGCGCCACGACAAGAATGTGATCGATTATGTCGCGCCTCCGGGAGGCACCGTCTACACGGCCACCAACTTCGACAATCTGACCTTCACCGGTGTTGAAACCGGCGTTGCCTGGGACCCGATTTCCGGGCAGCATTTTGCCGTCACCTTCAGCGGCTTGCATGGCGTAAATGGATCGCCCGACATTGAAGAAGCCAAGTACACGTTCAACTATCCCGTCCAGAGCGGAGTGATCGAGTGGCGTGGCTTCATTGGCAAAAAGGTGATTGGCCGTACGCGGTTGGGAGTGGTGGAGCGGCTCGAACGCCATCCCTACGCCGTCTGGGACGCTTCTGCCGGCTACGCCACCGGACGTGTGCGCCCGTTTCTGCAGCTCACCAACATCACCAACGCGGATTACCAGGAACTTCCGGGAATTGTGATGCCCTCGCGCGCAATTGTAGCCGGCTGCGAATTCTACGTGTTCGGAGGACGCTGATCTCCGCTTCCTAGAGTCCCGACATCGAGCTGGCAAACCGCAGCCCCATGGCCAGGATCTCGCGCACAGCAAAAAAACGGGGCGCGGGCGGTTGACAAAACATCGTGGTCCGGCTGCTGGGAGTGTCCACCGTGACGGGAATCTGCGGCTCCAGACCGCGGTCGCCTTCCAAAACAGGGATCAGGCGATGCGAGATCTGCGTGACGCCGTAACCCATCACCATGTATTCCCAGCCGAGTTGCGGAATGATCGAGAAACCCGACTTCCAGCCTTCTCCCGGCGTATAGGGCCGGCTCAGCGCGGCCAGCGGAAGGAGCGGAACTTTTGGAATTCCGGCAATCGGAAGGAAGGTGTGCAGGAACGCGAACATACTCAGCGAAACGCTATACGTGGAGGCTTCCAGGATGCCCGAACCCCACGCCGGAAGACGCATGCGGACGGAACCTTCCACGGGTCCTGCGACGCTGACCGGCCCGACCGGTCCCGAGATGCTCCAAGACCCGTGTTTCTGTTCCATCACGCGGAAGTCGATATCGGCGATGCCCGTATCCGGATCGGTCCGGATCATGGTATTGCGCTCGCTGACCGGGGCGAAGAACTTCGCTTCGTTGAGCCGCGCCATGCTTTCGCGCAACTTGTGCTCGTCCAACAGATCGCCTTCGTCCAGCAGGAGGTTGCTGCGCACCGCCGCCTCTGTGAAATGCCGGTTTCCTATGAATTCGATGCGGCCGACGTGAAACGGCTTACCGCGGTCCACGGTGGCCGTCAAATCGGCTTCCGGCGCTGCCTTGGTGCTGGCCATGGTGGGCTGCACTTGCAGGTTGACGGTAAAGTCCAAAATACCGGCGCGCTCGGCATTGCGGCGTGCCACAAACAAAGTGGAGCAGAAGTTCTGCGAAACCATCTGTTCGTTCTGCGGATGCACCGTCTTGGGCAGAACTCCATTACCCATCACCTGCAAGGTTCGTACGTGATAAAGCTGCCCGGCGTCTACCTGGATGTTCACGCGCGCATCCTTCTTGTCTACTTGCACGTCGTTCAGCTTGACGTTGGCGTCGAAATATCCTTTGGAGATGTAATAAGAGCGCAACAGCGCTAGGTCGCCCTCCACGCCTTCCGGGCTGTATCCCGGATACATTCGCCAGCCCCCCCAAACACCGGGAATCGGCGGCGTCACGCGGCGAATTTTCAGCGACCGCAACTGGCCCCGCAGGTCTTTGGAGTTGACCGCGGTGCTTCCGCTGAAGTCCACTTCCTTCACCCGAATCCGCTGCCCGGCATCGATGTTGAGATGCAGATCCACTTTGTTGCCGGCATACGGCACCAGGTTATAATCCACGGTTGCCGTCCGGAAGCCGTCGGAACGAAGGTCCTGCTCGGCCTGATACGCGATCTGGTGCGCGCGCAGCGGGCTCATCGGCGTGCCTTCCGGCAGGCTCATTTGCAAGCCGTAAGTGGACGGCTCTACCTTCATTTCATGGAGCTGAAGCTGCGGCGCTTCCACGACATGAAAAGTAATGGCAGTGCCCTGATCGTCTGGCTTAGACTCGACGCGGATGTCATCGAACCGGCCCGTCGCCCACAGCCGCCGGACATCGGATTGAACGGTGGCCTCGTCGAACTTCTGGCCCACCTGTGTCTTTAGTTCCACGGGTGACTTGGTGCCATCCACGCGTACCGATTCGACCACTGAAACGCCGGAAGTTACAGGCGCGATAGGTTCTTCCGCGAAAGCCGCGGACGCGAGCAGGAGTGCAGACAAAAGAATACTGCGCATGTTGAACGGACCGTTTTGCAAATCGCGGTCCATCGGATGATTATAGCCTAGAGGCTGTACTTTGTATGTTGCCGG
>JASHQT010000189.1 GCA_030039005.1 Bryobacteraceae bacterium | reverse complement strand
CCGTTGTCTTATCGCTGGCGTGGGCGCTTGCGGCGCAGGCGCAACTGATTCCCAGCGGCTCGCCCATACCGCATACCACGCTGCCGCCAGTGGTGTTCATCAACGGTTATCAATTCGAAGGTTGCCCCACGACGTTCGCCGATTCGTTCGGAATCGCCGACCAGGTGCTGCAGGCCAATGGCGAGGTGAGCCTGTTTTTCAATACGTGCAGCCTGGCGTCGACCGCGACCATCGAGGACCTGGGCGCGGCCTTCGCGACGTTCCTTGCCGGGCTCACCTATACCGGCGGCACGCCCGTCACTCAGGTGGACGTGGTGGCGCATAGCATGGGAGGCCTGGTGCTGCGCTGTTATTTGAGCGGCAAACAGGACGCGGCTGGGATGTTTCAACCTCCGGCGACGGTCCAAATTCGCAGGGCCGTGTTCCTGGGGACCCCGCATTTCGGGACTCCCATCGCGACGCTGCTGCCCGTGAGCACGCAGGTGGATGAAATGGCCAGCGGCAGTACCTTCCTGTTCGATCTCGACACCTGGAACGACGCGACCGACGACCTGCGGGGCGTGGATGCGATCGCCGCGGTTGGCAACGGCGGAACGGGCCTGCTGACTGGGACGGATGGCTTCGACGACGGCGTGGTGCCGCTCACCAGCGGGGCATTACGATTCTATGGGCCCGGCCGCACCCGCGTGGTGCCTTACTGCCACATTCCCGGCGGCGGCATCATCACCGATTACGGCTTGTGCCCCGCCGGCGCGCCGGGCATCGCGGATATCGATTCGGCGATGCACGAATCGGCGCAGATCATTGTTTCGTTCTTCAACGGCACCGACGCGTGGCAGAGCGTAGGGACGGCGGCGGACGACGATAAGTTTCTGTCAATAGACGGCGGAGTGATTGCCGCGGAGCATGCGGCGGACGATTCGAGCCTGGCGGTTGACTCGGCATCGGTCAGCTTCGATTTAACGGCGCTGTCGTTGAAGCTCGATACTTCGTCCGATGGGCTGGCTTATGTCGATCTGCTCTCATCGGGCGGCTTTGGACTCAACGTTTCGTCCGGGTCGACGGGCGCCATCCGGCCCATTACGCTGCCGGCGGGCGGGTATGAGCCGTATCTGGTGAAACCGGGTCCGCTGGTCGCAGGTGTCTTTCCCGCGGCGGCGGCCAATTTTCCGCTGGAGCTCGCGCCGCGGATGATCGTCGCGCTCTATGGCACGGATCTCGCGTCCAGCACCGTGTCGATCGGCAGCACCCCGCTTACCCTCGATTATGTTTCGGCCACACAGATCGACGCGGTGCTCCCGTCTAATGCTTCCGGGCTCACCGCGCTCACGGTCGAGAATGCCGACGGCCAGAATACGCTAAACGTTTACCTGGACGCCGCCGCGCCCGCGATTTTCACGCAGAACTCCTCGGGATCGGGTCCGGCTTCAGCGCTCAAGGCGACCGATCAGAGCCTGGTGACCGCAAGCAATCCGCTGAGCCCGGGCGACACCGTGGAAATTTTCGCCACTGGCCTGGGCGCGACGATGCCGAGCAACGGGTATGAGGTCGCGGTCCAGCAGCCCACCGTGACGGTCGGCGGCGTCAATTGCCCCGTTGTGTTCGCGGGCGCGGCTCCGAACTACGAGGGCTTGGATCAGATCAACTGCACGATTCCCAGCGGAGCGCTTATCTTTGATCCCGCAAGCTCCTCGGTGCCAGTCGTGATTACATCCGGCACCAGAACCAGTAACACCGCGACGCTCGCGATCACGGTATCTGCGGTTGCGGGGCCTCCGCAACCCTAAATCGTCATCGCCGCCGGTTGGCGGATTTCCATGCAGCCCTTGCCGGTGGGCAGCATTTTGCCGGGGTTCAGGCGGCACTCGGGATCGAATAAACTCTTGAAGCGCGCGATCATGTCGAGCGTTTCGGCGGGAAATTGCTCGCCGATCAATTCCATTTTCTCCATGCCCACGCCGTGCTCGCCCGTGATCGAGCCGCCTTGCTCGATGCAGAACCGCAGGATCTCGTCGCCCGCGGCCTTGGCGCGATCGAGCTCACCGGGCTTGTGGTGATTGAACAGAATGATGGGGTGCATGTTGCCGTCGCCCGCATGGAAAATGTTGCTGATGGTGAGGCCGTATTTTTCCGAGATCCTGTGGATCTCACGCAGCGTGGGCGCTACTTGGGTGCGCGGCACCACGCCATCCTGCACGTAGTAAGCCGGGCTGACGCGGCCGACCGCGCCGAACGCGTTCTTGCGGCCTTTCCACAGAAGTTCGCGCTCGATGGCAGACTTGGCGATGCGGACTTCGCGCGCACGGCAGCTTTTGCACGCGTCTTCGATCTGCTGCACCTGCTCTTCGACGGCTTCCTTCAAGCCTTCCAGCTCGATGAGCAGGACCGCGGCGGCATCCATCGGATAGCCCGCGTGCGTGGCCTCCTCCACCATGCGCAACATGACGCCATCCAACATTTCGACAGCGGCGGGTGTGATGGCGCGCGCGGTGATCTCGGCCACCGAATCCGCGCAATCGTCCACGGTGTCGTAAATCGCGAGCAGTGTCTTTACCAGTTCGGGCTGGCGCATCAGACGCACGATAATTTTGGTCACCAGCGCCATGGTGCCTTCCGAGCCGGTAAGCAGGCCGGTGA
>JASHQT010000188.1 GCA_030039005.1 Bryobacteraceae bacterium | reverse complement strand
CCGGCAGACACCAGGCTGCAAACAAAACTAAGGCGGAATATTGCCTAAGTCTGTTCAGCATATGCGTCTGCCAGGGAGGCGCAGTTCCAGGACGAACCCCCTCATCAGAGGATAATCTTACACCTACAGTGCTAACCCCTGTCGGCCGATGAATAGTATGCAGGTTTAAGACGGAATTACTGCGAACGGGAGACTTGTCCGTTGTTTCCAATCATTGGCATCCTGGTCGTCCTGGGCTGCATTGCGGGCGGCTATCTGATGGAAAAAGGGAACCTTCTGGTTCTCATGCAGCCGGCGGAACTGATTATTATCGGAGGGGCCGCGATTGGGACAGTTCTCATCGGCAATCCACCGTACATCCTGAAGTCCATTGTGGCGGGAATCCTGAGCGTGTTTAAGGGCGGGCGGTACACGTCCACCGCGTATCTGGATACGCTTCGATTTCTGAACGATTTTTTCAGCACATCGCGCAAAAACGGCATTACGTCGCTCGAAAACGATCTGGACGAACCGGAGAAAAGCGCGCTATTCAAACGTCATCCCTCGTTCGCCAAGGATAAAGAAGCGCTGCATTTCTTTTGCGACACCATGCGCACCATGCTGACAGGCGGCGTGGAGATTCATGACCTGGACCAGATCATGGAGACGGATCTGGAAGTGCTGCACAAGCAGGCCGCGCTGCCGGCGTCAGCCCTCTCCACCATGGCGGACAGTCTGCCGGGGTTGGGAATCGTGGCGGCGGTATTAGGCGTGGTGATCACGATGAGCGCGCTGGGTGGGCCACCGGAAGAAATTGGCCATAAAGTGGCGGCCGCGCTGGTGGGGACTTTCCTGGGCATCCTGCTGTGCTACGGGTTTCTGGGTCCGATGGCCGCTAATATCAAAAAACAAACCAATGCCGAGAGCGAGTACTTTCTTTGCCTGCGCATGGGACTGCTGGCGTTCATGAAGGGCGTTCCGCCGATCCTGGCGCTGGAGGCGGCGCGGCGGGCCATTCCGCATCATGTGCGTCCGACATTCCAGGAGATGGATAAGGCCTGCCGCAAGCCAGCCGGTGCTCCGGCAGAGGCGGCGGCTTGAGCGCCCACAAAAACGTCCAGCCGATCGTCATCATCCGCAAGAAGAGCGATCATCATGACGACGAACATGGCGGGGCCTGGAAGGTGGCCTATGCCGACTTCGTGACGGCCATGATGGCGCTGTTTATCGTGCTCTGGCTGCTGAGTGCGAGCGTGAAAGTGCAGAAAGCGGTGGGCGGATATTTTCAGGATCCCACCGGAAAGGGCCGGGAGACCGGCACGACGCGATCGGGCGTGAGCGAGACGCTGTCTCTCAATGAGAAGCAGCTCAACCAGATCAAGGACAAAGTACAGGAAGCGATGAAGCAGATTCCGGCCTTGAAGAACATGCAGAACCAAATCCGCATGACCATCACGGCGGAAGGCTTGCGCATCGATTTGCTGGAGACCAAGGGAGGGCTGTTTTTTGAAAACGGCGATCCCAAGCCTACCGACGCGGGGAGCCAATTGCTGAAAATGCTGGCCAGTGAGTTAACCAAGCTTCCGAACAAGATCGTCATCGAAGGCCATACCGATTCCACGCCGTTCGGCCGCGAGGATTACTCCAATTGGGAGCTGTCGGCGGACCGGGCCAACGCCGCGCGGCGGATTCTCACCGACTCGGGCCTGGATACGGGACGCATCGCCGAAGTGCGCGGATTCGCCGATCAGCGGCTGCTGCTGCAGAACGATCCGACCAATCCGTCCAACCGGCGCATTTCGATCATTGTGCGCAATCAAACGTACAATGACGATCTGCCCCCGGCAAAACCCGCGGCCGCCGCTCCCGCCAAACCGGAACGGGCCGCCGCCGTCATGCTTTCGCCCTCCGGCAAGAAGTAGAATTCCCCCGGGGCATTTGCCCACCCGGGCCGGCGTTTAAGCGAGTCCGAAGCTTGTTATACTTCCCTTGAAATTCGATTGTTCAAGGAGAACCACGTGAATCGCATTTGCAGCCTCACCCTGCTGGGATGTTTGGCCGGCGCCGCGGCCATCTACGCCCAGAATCCGTTGTCGGACGATGTGAAGAACAGCTACAACGGGATTAAGAACAACATCATGAAAGCCGCCGAGGAGATGCCGGAGGCGGACTACTCGTTCAAGGCCACCCCGGCCGAGAGGACCTACGGCGCGATGATCGGGCACATCGCCGATGTCCAGATGGCGCTGTGCGGGAACGCCAACGGAGAGCATAAGATGGGCGACGCCGAAAAAACCAAGACCAGCAAAGCCGATCTGGTGGCTGCGCTCAAAGCGTCGTTCGATTATTGCGACGGCGTCTACGACGGAATGACGGACGCCGATGCCGCGAAGATGGTGTCGATGTTCGGGCCGAGAAAAGCCACCAAGCTGGCCGTACTCAATTTCAACTTGACGCACGACCAGGAAATGTACGGCCAGCTGGCAGTGTACTTGCGGCTGAAAGATCTGGTGCCGCCGTCCAGCCAGCGCCGGCAGCCGTAAAGCGCGGCCTCAAACCGGCGCCGCATCGAGTAAACTGATCTCTACGCTAATGAGGACTCGCGCAAAACGGAGCGCGGCGCGAAGCAGTTCCTGGCCTGTTTTGTGGTGCGCGCCGCACCCTTTGCGCTTTTAAGTAACGGCCTGCAAAACGGAGTGCGTGGGCTGTTTGCTTGACTGAAACGAGGGTGCCCACGCGCCCTTTGCGAGCTAGCATGCATCTGAACACAGGCGACTGCCTGGGTAGCTACGAGATCGTCGCTGCAATCGGCGCCGGTGGGATGGGCGAGGTGTATCGCGCGCGCGATACGCGGCTGGGGCGTGACGTTGCGGTCAAAATTCTGCCGGAAGGGTTCGCGCGCGATGAAGATCGCATGCGGCGCTTCACTCAGGAAGCGCGCGCCGTAGCGGCGCTCAACCATCCCAATGTTCTCTCCGTTTACGATACCGGCATCGAAAACGGCGTCCCTTACTTAGTTTCCGAGCTGTTGGAGGGAGAAAGCCTGCGCCAGCGCCTGGACCAGGGGCCGATTCCGGCGCGCAAAGCCGTCGAGTATGCGCAACAGATCGCGGATGGGTTGGCGGCGGCGCACGAGAAGAACATCGTGCACCGGGATCTGAAGCCCGAAAATACTTACCTGACCAGCGGCGGACGGGTGAAGATCCTGGATTTCGGGCTGGCCAAGCTGCAGACCCTAGACAAGAACGGCTCGGGCGATGGAGCGACGGCAACTCTGGCAGCCGCTACGAACCCTGGCGTCGTGATGGGAACGGCCGGCTATATGGCGCCGGAACAGGTGCGCGGGCAGACCGTGGATCATCGCGCCGATATTTTCAGCTTCGGCGCGGTGCTGTACGAAATGTTGAGCGGCGAGCGCGCGTTCCACAAGGAAAGCTCGGTGGAAACGCTCAACGCGATCCTGAAGGAAGATCCCCCGCAGCTCGACGCCAATAAGCTGCGCGTGGCGCCAGGCCTCGAGCGCATCGTTCACCACTGTCTGGAGAAGAAGCCGGGGGACCGGTTTCAATCCGCGCGCGATTTGAGGTTCGCGCTCAGCGCGCTTTCCGATACATCAACGGCGCAGCGTGCGGCCTTGACGGCGCCCGAGCGCACATCCGACCGGCGCTGGCGGGTGTGGGCGGCTGCGGCGCTCAGCGCGGTTTTGAGCGCGGCGGCTACTTATGCGGTGATGCGCTCGGCCCGTCACGTCGCGCGCCAGGACTTCGCCATCGCGGTGCCGAGCGAAGTGAATCACCTGGCAATTTCCTCCGACGGAAAATGGCTGGCTTACGTTTCTCCAGGCGACACTGGATTGCCCAAAGTTTACGTACAGCCTATCGGTTCCACAAACGTGCGAGCCCTTTCGGGAACCGAGGGCGCGAGTTATCCGTTCTGGTCGCCCGATGACGTGTACGTAGCCTTTTTCGCGAACAACAAGCTGCAAAAGGTCGCGATTTCCGGGGGCGAGCCGCAAACCATCACGCCGGTGGGTGGAGCGCCGCGAGGTGGCAGTTGGGGCAGCAAGGGTGTGATTATCTATGCTCGGGACTCGGGCGGCCCGCTATGGCGTGTCAATGCCGACGGCAGCGACCCGAGATCGTTCACCGATAAATTGTTTAGGCCCGGAGAGCAAGGAGACGGCACACACCGCTGGCCCGTCTTCTTGCCGGACGGCGATCACTTCCTGATGTTCGCGGGCAATTTTGCCGCCATCAAAGGCGGAAACCGCATCATTCTCAGCTCTCTTTCGAAAGTGGAGAACAAGGAGTTGATTTCGACCGGGTCTAGTGCCGGGTTTGGAGATGGAAGCGTCTATTACATCAATGACGACGGTGCTCTGGTAGCGCAGAAGTTGGATTTGGGCGCAGGGAAGCTGGAAGGAGCCCCCAGCGTGATCGCGAACCAAATGGCCCGATCGCCATCGACGTTCTACGGAGTCTTCGCGGTTTCCTTAAATGCGACAGTTGTCTACAGCACCAACACTACTCCGAGCCAGTCTCAATTCACGTGGTTGGATGAGACTGGAAAGGAATTGGGGCGCGTCGGGCCCCGGGGCGTGTTGGCGAACCCTTCGATTTCGCCCGATGGAACACGCGTCGCGTTCGACAGCGAGGATTTCAAAGCGAACAACGTGGACGTCTGGATTTCCGATCTAGAGCGGGACTCCAGTTCGCGGTTCACATTCGCGCCGACGGAAGAAACGACGCCGGCATGGTCGCGCGACGGCAGCACCATCGCTTACCGCAATATTGTCCCTGTCGCCGTGCATTTGAAGAAGGCCAACGGATTGGAGCCCGATCGCGCTCTTCCGGTTCTCTCCGACCAGGCCGACGACATCATGCCGAATAGCTGGGCGCCGGGCGATCGAGAAGTATTGTGTACCTGGGAACCGGCGAAGGACCATTACCAGCTCATGTTGGTGCCCGTGGACGGGACTAAGATTCATCCTTTGATGAATGGCTCGGGAAACGAAACCAATGGGCAGTTCTCGCCTGACGGGAAGTGGGTGTCATACGCGTCCGACGAGACGGGAAAATCGGAGATTTATGTCACGAGCTTTCCGGGTGCGGCGGGGAAGTGGCAGGTATCGCGGGGTGGCGGCATGGAACCCCGCTGGCGTCGCGACGGCAAAGCGATCTTCTACATCGCTCCGGGCCAGATGCTGACGGAAGTAGACATCACTACCCGCGACACGTTTGCGGCGGCAGTTCCGCGCCCGTTATTTCAGCTCCACACACGGGCGGCCATTTCTTCGACGGATCTGTTCAACTACGATGTCGCGCCGGACGGGAAACGTTTTCTGGTGAATCAGTACATCAAGCCGGATCAGCCGCCGCCGCTGCGCATCGTTCTCGACGCCGGCGCGGCGCAGTGACGTCTATTCGTAGTACTCGGGCGCTTTCTTGAGCTTGGAATTCGCGATGTAGTCGTGCTGGATCCAAAGCTGCGCACCCGACTGTTTCAGGAAGGCTTCGATCTTCTCGCGCGTGGCCGCGGTTTCGGCCTGATCGTACTCAAACGTGGGGACGCGCTTTAGCTTGCGCTCTTCCGGATAATGATAGAGATCGCCGCTGAGCACGATGGGGCCGGTCTTTTTCAGTTTCAGGAACAGCACCTGGTGGCCTGGCGTGTGCCCGGGCGCGAGCTTCATGATGACGGTCCCGTCGCCGAAGACGTCGTAATCATCGGTGGGAATCAGAATGGTCTTGCTGTTTTTGAGCGCGGAGTAATTCGCCGGATTCATCTTCGCATCCGGCAGCTTGGGGGCAAACATGGCGTCGCGTTCCACCTTGCGCGCCAGCCACGTCGCGCCCGCGAATTGGTTGGCGTTGGCGACATGGTCGTAATGATAATGCGAGAACGCCAGGTACTCGATGTCGGAGGGCGCATAGCCGATTTTTTCGAGCTGCGATTTCAGAGTTTCCGTGATGGTAGCATAGCCTTCGGTGGCCGATTTTTCGCCCGGCTTCAGCGCGCTGTCGGGCACCGCGCCCACGTCCCACATCAGCGTGCCATTGGGGTGCACGATGAGGAAGCAAGCGACGGACATGTTGGTGGTGGCCAGGTCTTCTTTGTGGAAGCGGAAGCGTTCGGGGTCGGAGATGTTCAGGCTGCCGCAGTTGAAGACGTAGAGCCGCAGCGAGTTCGGCGGCGGGGGCGGATGGTGGGCGGCGCGGGCGGCCGATGGAGCAAGCCAAGACGCAAGGAAAATCGCGGCGGTCGCAGTAATGACGGCGGCATTTCGCAACATGTGGACCAATGATACTAATTTCGCCCAGCCGAGGGATCCTTGCGACAGGACCCGGACGGTTCCAAAATGGTTCCATGAACATCACGCTCAAGAATGTGCCGCCGAAAGTGCATAAGGCACTGAAACGGGCGGCGAAAGCGGAGGGGCGGAGCCTGAACGCCCACATTATCCAGAAGCTCGAGATGGAGGCCGCGCAGTTGGAACGGCGCCGGAAGCTTCCACAATTGATTCGAAAGCTGAATCAGTTCGCAGCTTCGCTACCTCCAATGGACGACAGCGCACCGATCATCCGGCGGGAAAGGGAGCGCAGAGAAAGACGACTGGCTGAGCCTTGAGCGAAGCCTTGGTGGTGGATTGCAGTGTCGCTGTTAAGTGGGCTTGGCCCGAGCCTGGCCGGCCTGAAGCCATGCGTCTACTGGAACAAGATAACGCGGGCGAGGTGCTTTTGGTGGCTCCCGATCTGCTGCTCACGGAGTTCGCTAGCGCGACGGCCAAGCGTTGCAGGCGCAAGCAGATCCTTGACCGGGAGGCGCGGGAGGCGTTTCACCTGCTCGAAGAGACGGCTCCAATGCTGTTCGAAACACAGCAACTCCTCGGAGGTGCGCTGGATTTGGCGCTGGAGCGTCACATGTCTCTTTGGGATTGCGTTTATCTGGCACTCGCCATTGAGCTCGACTGCCCCATGATCACGGCTGACCGCCGGCTTTTCCGCGGACATGCGCCGCGCCATCCAGCGATCCGGCTGCTGCATCAGGACAGCCGCTCGGCGGCTTCGGGCCAGGAGCCATCGAGAAAAGCGCGAATCGAGGCGAAGACCAGGTCCGGCGCTTCGATCCAAGGCGCGTGAGCGGCATCGGGAACGGTGAGCAGCCGGGCGTTCGGTAGTAGAGCGGCCCAGTCCCGACCTCCGCCGTAAGGTGCGTTGCGGTCCTTGGTCCCATGGACGGTCAGCACCGGAGCCGTCGCCTTGGCGAAATCCTCCGCGGTGAGATGGAGGCGCTGGATGGAAGGGGCGACGTGCTGCAACCAATAGTGCATAAAGTTGCGCTCGTTGGGAAGATCGCAACGGCTCCAATCGATGCGGCCGGCATCGGCGGGATTGACGACGCAAATGGCGCGGAGCACGGACCAGAACTTGCGGCACGCGGTTTCTGGATCGGGTTCAGGCGGCGCGCTTCTCATGCGCGCGAGTTCGGCTATGGTTTCAGTGAAGAGATCGTCTCTGTAGGCGAGCTCGGGCGGGTACTGTTTCGCGGCATCCGGCTTTTCCGGGCCAAGCTGAACCACGCGCCGCACGTGCGCCGGGTACTTTATCGCATACAGGGCGACCATGAGGCCGATGTAAGAATGGCCGACGAGATCCACGCGATCGGCGCCCGGGTCCATTGAGCAGAAGTAGCGGCGGACGGCGTCCAGGTCGTCGACGTCCTGCTCGATGCCGCGAGCCAGCTTCGAAGGGTCCGTGACAGTGTCGGAGCGCCCGCGATTGCGAACGTCATAGAAGACCACGGTGGCGTCGTCGGCCAGGAATTGAAAGTCCGTCATTAAGTACAAACCGTTTGGCACCAGCACCGTGCGCGATCCAGTACCAAGCTTTTCGTAATACAACCGCACACCGTCATCGAGGATGATCATGCCCGTGGTGTAACATTTCGTTGCCCGCACCGCTGGCCCTGGTATTATGAAAGCGGAGGTTTTTGCATGGGTCCCGTGGGTGTGCAGGAAATGGTGGTCATTTTCCTGGTTGCCCTTGTCTTGTTCGGCCCCAAGAAGCTGCCCGAGCTAGGCAAGACGATCGGAAAAGCGATTACGGAGTTTCGCCGTGCTCAAAGCGAACTCAAAGCCACTTTCGAAACTCACATGCGCGAACTGGAGAAGGAAAGCGAGTCGATCAAGGAAGTCACTCGGAGCTATAGCAACGAGATTCAACAGCACTACACCGGATACGACAACTCCTATTATGAGTCCGGCGCCTTTGGCGGCGGCTCGCAACCATCCATCGAAG
>JASHQT010000187.1 GCA_030039005.1 Bryobacteraceae bacterium | reverse complement strand
TTGTCGGCGGGGCCCGATCCGCCACCAATGCAGGCTTATCCGATGCAATATTATTCCGGAGCGAGCGATGCAAAATCGGCCCAAGTGATCGACGTGGCGGCGGGCGCGGAAAAATCGGGTGTGGATTTCCAGATGCATCCGGCTCCGGTGACGCACATTCACGGAACCTTCGCGGGAGGAAGCGCGGATGGGCGCCGGCGCGGCGATCTACATGTGGAGCTCGTGCCCGTGGACGCGAAAAATCCTAGCGTCTTCGGCGGCGGAGCGGAGGTCAATGACGATGGAACGTTCGATATACACCAGGTGTTCCCCGGCTCATATTATCTGGTGGCATCGACGCCGCAGAATCCGCGAACGGACGGGGCCTTCCTGGAAGGCGGCGTGATGCGGGTGGACGTGTCCGATCGGCCGCTCAATGTTTCGCTCGCGCTGCATCCGGCCATGGACCTCAGCGGGAAGGTGGAGATTGCGGGCGACGCGCACAGCGTCACGCCCGCTCAGATCCATCTTCAGATTGATCCGCTGATTCAATATGGAGGGGGGACTGTCGATTCGCAGGTCGCTGAAGACGGGAGCTTCACCTTCAAGTCCGTGCTGCCGGGCGAGTGGCGCATCCGGATGTTCGCGCCGGGCGCGTTTCTCCAGTCGGCGCGGATGGGTGGCGATGATGTGACGAATCAGCCGCTAAATCTGATGTCGGGAGTGGCAGCGGCGCTCGAGATCGTCGCGAGCACGAACACCGCGACAATAGCGGGTACGGCGCCGGCGGGTAAGTTGATTTTCGCGCAGGCCGAGGAAGACGAGCCGGGACAGGTACAGAAAGTGGCCCCCGTGGATGGGAACGGCAATTTCAAGATAGATGGACTCGCGCCCGGAAAATATCGCCTCGTGGTTGCCGATGACGGCACTCCCATGCCGGACCAGGGAGGGCAGGAAATGACGGTGACAGAAGGTGGGACCGCGACGGTTGAGCTGAAATAGGAATTCAAGAATTCAGGAATTCAGGAATCCAGAATGAAGCAACGAATTGGAATTTTGCATCCCGGGCAGATGGGGATCACGGTCGCGATTTCCGTGCGCAATAGCGGGAATGAGGTGTTCTGGGTTTCCGAAGGCCGGAGCGCGGCGAGTGCGAAACGCGCGGCCGAGGCCGGTTTGCTGGATGCGGGGACGATGGCCAGGCTTTGCGGAATTTGTCCGGTCATCGTGAGCGTGTGCCCGCCGGAGTTCGCCGAGCGGGTGGCGGAGCAAGTCGCGCAATGTTTCTACACCGGGTTGTTCGTGGATGCCAACGCCATCTCGCCCGAGCGTGCCCAGCGCATCGCCGGGAAGTTGGAAGCAAGCCACGCGCGTTTTGTCGACGGCGGGATCATCGGTCCGCCGGCCACGGCGCGGAACCGCACGTGGCTGTACCTGGCGGGCGAGCATGCGGCGGAAGCAGCGGGATATTTCATCGCGGGTCCGATCGAAGTGGAAGTGCTCGAAGGCGGGATCGGGCGCGCGTCCGCGCTGAAGATGTGCTTCGCTGCCTATTCGAAGGGGTCGATCGCGCTCGCGTGCGCGATTTTGGCAGCGGCGCGGCAGTTGGATGTGTTCGATGATCTGAAGCGGCAGTGGGCCAGGAGCGGGCCATCGTTGGAGGAGTTGGAACGCCAGATCGCGGGCGCAGCGCCGAAAGCTTGGCGCTTCGCGGCCGAAATGCACGAGATCGCGGCGACCTTCGAATGTGCCGGCGTGCCACCCGAGTTTCCTCGAGCGGCTGCCGAGATTTTTCGCCGCCTCGAAACTTTCAAGGGTTCCGAGGCGGCGCCTCCGAGAGCAATTCTGGACCGGTTGGTCCTCGCTGAGCCGGTAACTAAAGACGCGGAGATCACGAGCCACCGGTGATAGTGAAGGTGGCGGCTTTGCTCGCCGCTGTGCCTACCGTCACGACGACGGGCTGCGGGCCGGAGGCCAAGCCGGAGGGCACGACGAAGTTGATCTGCGTCACGCCCACCAGGCCGTAGGGAATTCCATCGAAAGCGATGTTGGCGGTCTTGTCTCCGATGGTCAACGTCACGGGCAGGATGGATTTCGGAAGGCTGCTGAGCGGCGTCGAAGAAGCTGGCGCCGAGCCGGTGGCGAGCGCCGGAGAAACTTCGCCGTCGCCGGTGATAAAGAGGATGAGCGTCTGCCCCGGCGCGCCGCTCGCGTAGGGTACGGTGTTGCCGTTCGCGTCGGTGAAGATGCCGGGCGCCGCGGCGGCAATCTGGATCTGGGCGCTGGTGCTTTCGCCGCCTTGCGAAACGGTCAACGTGGCCGCGCCGGGCGCGATGCCGTAGGGGATTTGCATGTTCACTTGCGTGGGCGAAACATAATAGAGCGGCGCCGAAATGTTGTTTACCGTAGCGGTGAATCCCTGCATCTGGTCCGGCAGCGGCAAAGTGCTCGCGGTTTGTTCGGCTTGTCCGAGGTTGGAGCCGAAGACGCTCAGGATCATTCCGGGAGCGTAGACAGATTGAAAAGAAGCTCCATTGCCGGTAGCAGTGATGGCCGGTTTCGAAATGTTAAGCTTGGCCAGGGCCGCGGCAGCGAGTTTCGCGACGTCGATGGAGCCGAGGCCGGTGCAAAGATCGTAGCCGGGACCGGCGTTGTAACCCATGAGGCCGGTGCTGCAATCGGGCGTGCCGACCTGGCAAGGCACGATGTTGTTGCCGGCTGTGATGTCGTGGAAGGCCGTGGGCGCGTTTTGTGCCAGGCTATAGAGCAGAGTGTTCACGTTTCCCAAGCCGGGCTTGCTTTGTGCGCCGTTGGAGACCAGGTATTGATTGAGCAGCGTCAGCATCCCGGAAAACATGGGCGCCGCTCCGGAGGTTCCACCGGATGCCTCCGTCTGGCCTTTTGAAACGACCATAAAGGGATCGTGGTCGCCCGAAGCCGCCAGCGCGACATCGGGCTGATCGCGCTGGCCGTCGTTCGGTACCCCGGGACCCGCTTGCCAGGACGGTTTCGAAAAAAAAGAACTGACGCCGCCGGTGCTGGCTTCGATGCCGCCGGAGTTGGTGTCGTTCCAAACTGCTTCGGGGATATAGGAAAGCGCCGATGCGCCGTTCGCCGTGTTCGTCGCGGCCCAATAATTTCCAGTCCCTTCGTTAAAAGTGGTTCCGCCGACGCCGGTCACTTCGGGGATGTCGGCTGGGAAGCGGGTGGCCAGGCCGTCCTTGGCGATGCTGACGCCATTGTTGTCGCAGCCGGCGGCGCCGATATCGCCGCTCGAATTGACCCAGGTGATGCCTTCGGTGTTCCCCTGCTGGGCCAGCGTTCGATAGCTTGCGAGCTCGCTGGGGGCTACCGACGTGTCGCAGCCGATGTGGAAGCTCGCGCTGACTACCGGCGCCAGCGCCTGATCGATGGCGTAGCTCACGGCGTTATAGGCGTTGCTCGTGTAGACGAACAGGAAGGTCGCGTTGCGGGCTACCGAGCCGGACATTTCGAGGTCGAGATCGGCCTCGCCTTGCGAGGAACTGTAGCCGGGATTGGTCATTCCTGGGACCGAGATCATCTGGAGGTTCTGGGTAGGGAGGTTATATTGCGAGCGAAAGGTGGCGATGTCGGAGATCTGCACCTCGGACTCGCCCGCGATCACCAGGCTTTGTCCGGCGCCGTCGATTCCGCTGGAGAGCAGCGACGAGAAGTCATAAATGGTAGCCAGGTCATCGGGGGCCAAGGTGTGGGTTCCCGTGCTGGAAGTGTCGGCCGGAGTTAAGCGCCCGTCGGGCTCCGGCAGAAAGTCGTCTAGTCCTCCGAGGGCGAGGACGACATCTGCCAGAGCCTGCGGGATCGAGGGATTCCGGACGTTGGAGTAGTGCACGGTATGCGCGGAGCGGAAACGGTGCAGGGCAGGGTGAAACACCGATTCGACTATGCCGGCGGTACCTTTGAAGACGATCAGGGATCGTCCACGTCCGACCCAGCCCACCTGAAATCCTTGCGATTCGAGCCAGCTTGCGATCTTAGATGCGTCGGAGGCGCTGGCCCCGAAGCGATCGGCGTACTGTTCGGGCGTGAGCCATTGATGGTAATTGGGGGAAGCGGGATTATGGAGATCGGCAATCAGCCGGTCGCGGGCGGCTGCCTGAGCTGGAGACGGCTTCAGGAATAAGACGAGGTCACCCATCGCTTGGGACGGGTCGGCAGCGCCTTCGTCGACATAGGCGCTGGAAATGGTGCGGACATGGCCGGGCAAAATGACGCGGCGTGAATCATCGATGGGGCCGGAGATTCGATCGGCCGCGAATAAAGAAGCGGTACACAGTACCGCGAACAGAGCCGGGCTCACCGGCAAGCGACGATTACGCATCGGGCATCACTCTATGTATGGGAAGGCGCGATCGCGCGGCAAACACCCTCACAAGAGTGTTCGCGGCGGGAGCGGTTGAGGATACACTACAAAAATGAGCGATCGAAAAAGCATCGAAGTGCCGGGGTTGGAGCATGTTAACCCGATCCCGAATGCCAGCAGGGTAGGGCCATTTCTCGTGAGCGGAGGAATCTTTGGCAAAGATCCGGCCACCGGAAAAGTGCCGCAAGGGATTGAAGCGCAGTGCGAGCAGACCTTCGCCAATATCCGAACGGTTCTGGCCGCCGGCGGAGCGACGCCGGAAGATGTAATCAAATTGAGCGTTTGGCTGAAAGACATCGCGGACCGGCCAGTGATGAACAAGCACTGGGTGAAGTTGTTCCCGGACGCGCACTCGCGGCCCGCGCGGCACACGTTTAATACACCCGATCTGCGCGATCCTTTGCTGGTCGAGTGTGAGGTCATGGCGGTCATTTCGCAAAACAAATAGAAGCATGAGACTCGCCAGCGTTCATGCGCGCGGCCGCGACCGGATCGGAGTGGCGGAAGACGGCTTTCTAGCGGAGATCGCGGGGCCGGCAAGCATTCTCGAACTGATCGAGTCGGGTGGGGATTTCCGGCGCACGGGCGAAACATTTTCGATGGGTGAAGTGACGTGGTACGCGCCGGTGCGGCGCCCATCCAAAATCTGCTGCCTGGCGCTGAATAATAGCGCGAACAGCGACCGGATCCTGCAAGGGCCGAAGCATCCGGCGATGTTCATCAAACCAGCCAGCGCGCTCGTGGGGCACGACGGGGCAATCGAGTGCAAGCCGGGCTACGGGCGCGTGCACCCGGAACCGGAGCTGGCGGTAGTGATCGGAAAAACGGCGAAGAACATCGCGGCGCGCCAGGCGTACCATTACGTCTTCGGCTACACCATCCATAACGACATCACGTCGCCGACCATGCGGGGCGAGGATACATTTCATTACCGCGCGATCCATCCCAAGGCGGGAGACGCGAAGGAGATCGAGTATGTGGACACGTGGGTAAGCTATCCGGGCCGCTACAAATGCTGCGACACTTTCGCGTGCATGGGGCCCTGGCTGGTGACGAAAGATGAGATTGCCGATCCGCACAATTTGACGGTGTCGTGCAGCCATAAAGGCGAGCTGGTGACCGAAGACAATACCGAAAACCTGTTCTACAAGATTCCGGAAGTGCTGGAGTTTCTCTCGAAGCACCTGACATTGATGCCGGGCGATATCGTTTCGATGGGGACAGCGCTGAAGAAATCCGCTAAAGGCAGCGCGGTGCAAAACATCGATTTGAACAAGCTGGGCGGGCCGGTGTCGGTGACCATCGAGAAGATCGGGACGCTCACGAATGAAGTAGCATACGTGTAAGACGACGCGCGGGAGGCGGGGCACCGAGGCGAACCCTGGGGAGGTGCATCCTGGCAGTTGCAATAGACCGATTCCGAAAGCGGGAGATCGAACGGACTCTCGAGCGCCAGTTGCGCGAGGCGCGGGAAACGTGGCGTATCGCCGCGCGCTATTACCGGGACCTGATCCCAGAGCTTGACAGCCTTCCGTTACCGGATGGAAACCTGCGGCTGGCACAACTCTACGCGGAGCACGCGCGCACACAGGCGGCGTTTCGCCTGGCGTTGGATCGATGGACCGTGTTTGTGCGCGATGGCGCGGTTCCGGACGATCTGGCCTGAAACTACTTCTGGCCGCTTCGGCCCTACCGCAGGGCCGCCGTTTCCACTCTGTTCCCGTTGCCCCACGCAATCAGCGTCTCGCTTCCGTGATGAAACAGCTTCGGATAGCCCAGCGCCATCCGTCCGCCCTTGGCCACTTCGATGACCGGCCCCGGCGCGCCAGCCGCGCTGACCCGCCGCACCAACAATTTCGCGCCTTCCGGACTCTGCTCCAGCCAGGAAATCACCGCCCCGCCGTCTTCTTCGAGGGCGAGCGACGTGTAGCCGAACGCATGTCCGGTGCTCAACAGCACCGGCTTGGTGAACGTCGCGCCGGCGTCGTTCGAAAAGGCCATGAGATCGCGCGGCTTGTCGCCCGCGCCCGTGAACCACGCCACCGCCACGTGATCGCCCGCCGCCTTCACCGAAGCCGCATTGGTCGGGCACGCCTCGATCTCCCAGTTATCCGCACTGACGATCTTGGGCTGGGTCCATTTTCCGTTCTCCAGCCGCGTCACCGCGATGTCGCGGATGTTGTCTTTGGTGTGCGCGCGAAACGCGACGAGCAGCCCCTTGGACGTCATGGTCACCGCCGTGGGGCAGCACCCGCAAACGTCCGGATTCAGCACCTCCTCGCGCACTTCCTTGCCCGCCGCGTCCACGATCGTGCGCTTCAACGACACGGGATTGTCTTCGCCCTTCAGCGCCTCCAGCCAAAAGATCGAGCCCGTGCCGTCCGGATTCGCGATCATCGATGCCAGCCCATGCTGCACCGGGCCGTGATCGTGATGCGCCTGAACCGGCATCGTCCAATGCTTGCCATCCGTAGAAGATGAAACATACACGTACTCGGCGTCGCTATCGCCGCCCGGGGCTTCCACCCAATGCGCGAACCAATGGCCATTTGAAAGCGCCAGCACTTCCGGCATCTCGGCCGGATGATGGAAGAAGTGCCGGTTCGCGGCGATGGTTACCGCGGGCGACCAAGCGCCTCCACGGCGTACCGCATACTTCAGCGCGAATGCGTCGTTTTGAGGTGACGCGCCCTGCGACGGCTCAATCCAACTGAACACCGCCGCTCCGTCCGGCGCCACGGACCAATTCGGTTGCAAGCTTCCCGCTCCCGCCGGGTTCGTAAGGGCCGTGGATGTCAGGCTTTGACTGAATAATGCCGGGCTGAATGCCGGCAGCGCCAATACGGCGCCGAGAAGTATACGGTGGATCTTCACGAGGGTTCTCCTCTTCTTAGGTTATTTCGTGACGGCAGCGATGGTGGGCGCATGGCCCTTTTGCTGCGGCGGTTCCCAGTAGCCGATCAGGCGGCCGCAGCACAGCACGCTGGTCCATAGTAGCAGCGACAGGGCGCCCGCGGCTTTGGCGCGCGTGGGAATCACGGGTGATTTGTCCAGTTCTTCCGGGTGGTTGTAGACCAGCGGGCGGAAGATGATTGCGTGGATCAGGACCAGGCCAAGAAACGACATCTTCATCCAGAAATAAGGATTCGGGTAATAGTCGGCGGCTTTCGAGCCGAACAGCGTGAACCCCATCGCGAACATGATGAGAAAACCGACGCGCTTCCACCAGCGCAGTCCATTGACGACGTCGGCGATGGAGCGCTCGGTGAGCGCGACGCCGAGCAGCCGGAGATCGGTGATCACGATCAGGCCGCCGAAGATGGCGATGCAGGTCAGGTGCGTGCTCATGACGATCGGGTATTCGAGACCGGACTCCCGGATGAAGGTCATGAAGCTTAAGCTTTGCAGCCAAGTGAAAAATTCGAGAATCATTTTAATCCCTCAAGCAAAGGCGATAAACAGACCGCCGAAGACGACGCTGATCCACAGCACGAGCGAAACGATGGCCGTCACGATGCGCGTGGTTGACGATGCACCGTCAGAATAAGCGATTTTGCGATGGATGGTGTAGTTGAAGAGGATGGCCGCGGCGAGCGCGTACATCTTGAAGACGAACGACGGATTGCGCAGGTACATGCGCGGGTCCGAGAGAAACAGCACGGGGCCGGAAATCAGGACCACGGCCAGCCCGATCAAGGTCCAGGGCGCGGTGGCACGGGCGACTTCGGAGGGCTTGGAGTGCTGGATGCCGAAGCCGAGGAGCCGGTAGTCCACCAGCGAGATCATGCCGATGGACCAGGCGAACGCGGCGATGTGAAAACATTCCGCGATGGGGAACACCCATTCGGAGCTGTTCAGCGCGTCGGAAATTGCATTGGTTTGCAGGAGCAGGGCTTCTATAGGCAGCATCAGGGATTTCTTCCTTCCGCCAGACGCGGGCCGAGAACGGCCAGCGCGGCTTGTTTGACGAAACGAGATTTCATTTCGATTTGAGCGTGAATTTTGTCGAGCGGCGGCTCGATATAGCCGATGCCCCGGCCGCAGCAAGCGATGGAGATCCACAGAACCAGCGAAAGAGCCGCGGCGGTTTTGGCAGTCCCAGGCGTTCTGGGCGCTTGGTCCAGGGCGGCGGGGTCGGCATACACGCTGCGGTAAAACACCAGCTCAAATATTATGACAGTGGCCAGCAGGATGAGCTTGGCGCGAAAAAACGCGTTGTAGTAATACTCTTCGGCCTTGGAGCCGGCCATGAGGATGCCGCAAGTGACGGTGAGGAGCAAACCCCAGCGCTTGGGGACGCGAAACTGACCGATCACGTCGGCGATGGAGTGCTTGCGCATGGCGACGCCGAGCAGGCGCAGGTCCGTCATCAAGATCATGCCGCCGAAGAAGGCGATCCCGACCATGTGGAGCGACATGATGATGGGATAGGTGTTGGCCGATCCGCGAAGCCAGGTAAAGAACGCCGTGGCCTGGATCCACTGGGTGAAGGAGAGCAACATCGCGCGGTCAACCTCGGCTGAAACTCAGCCCCGGATAAATGAAGCCGATGAAGATGCCGCCGAAGATGACGCCGGCCCAGAGCGCGAGCGAGACGCAGGCGATGGCTTTTCCGCTCAAGGGCGGTGAATCGGCAGAGACGGCCTTGCGATGGATGGTGTAGTGGAACACCACGGCCGAGACGAAGAAGACCATTTTGATCAGGAAGGCCCAATTGAGATAGTACATGTCGGGGTCGGAAGAAAACAGGAGCAGCCCGGAGAAGAACATCAGGAGCAGACCGCCGAGAGTCCAGAGCCAGGTGTCACGGTGAAGCTGGGCGGGCGTTTGGCGGGTCATTCCCACTCCGAGCAGGGAAAAATCCACTACAGCGATCGTGCCGATGGAGAGCGCGAACCCGACAATGTGGAAGCACTCGAGCGTAGGAAAGACGAGCTCGGAGGAATTGAGCGGGTTAGTGATCAGCACGGAGATGTGGCTCGGGGTATTTCGGTTCGGTCTCAGTTTATCAAAGCCTTGGAGGAAATCCAGGGCGAGAGCAGTCACACGCGGTCACTGACCTGTGAGTGACCGGAACGCAAGCCTCAGTCGGCGGGTATGGGGGTAAAGGCTCGGGCGCGCGCGCTTCCGCGCCAGTATAGAAAAGCTCCGGTGCCCGTGGTGGCGCCGATGGCGATGATGACTTTGGCGGCGAAGATGGCCGGGCTCGCGACATCGCCCAGGGGTACGATCTGAAAAACGAAGGACACCAGCGCCACCAGGAAACCGGCCAGCGCGGCCAGGCGCAAACCCACGCCCGCGCGCACAGTTGCGGCGCGGAACGCAAACAGAACGACACCGAATATGAGCATGTACATGACGCAAAGTGAAGCAACGCCGGCCGCAAGCGTCACCTGCACGGCTTCCTGGTTGCCAGCGCCCCACAAGCTAAAAGTGCTCACGAGCAGGACACTTGCCATCACTGCGCCGATCGCTTTGGACGGCGTTCGATAGACCGGGTGAAGTTCGCTCCACCAGCCGGGCAGCAGCCCATCCCAGCCGGCCACCATAGGCAAGCGTGCGACCATTCCCAGGAAGACGACCTGGCTGGCGATCAGGGTGATACTGTACGTACCGACGGCGATCCAGGTCAGGGCGACGGCGCCGGGAC
Source organism: Bryobacteraceae bacterium (assembly GCA_030039005.1). Next base: position 1,135 of record JASHQT010000187.1, on the reverse strand, counting down.
CGGATCCGAACCCGGAGTGCATCACCTGCTGCACGGGGGCGGCGAGGTCGATGTTGGCAGGCGTGTTGTAGGACAGTAGCGCCGCGGTTCCGAGGATGTACATCAAGGCGATGAGGGGCGCGGCAATCAGAACCGATTGGGCCACGTCGTTCTCGGGCTTGCGGCATTCCTCGGCGAACACGGCGGAGGAGTCAAAACCGCTCAGCGCACCGATCGCCATTTTGGCCAGGACGATGACCGTGAGCAGCGAAAAGCTGGGCCAGGCGAAGGAGAACGAGGCGCGCGCCAGGGGCGCGGCGACGATCCAGGCTTTGGCGAGAAGAAAGAGCAGGGTTAACGCGATCCCAAACCAAAGGGCAGAACTAAAATTGCTCAGCCATTTGGCCAAATGGAGGCCGCGCACATTGACGAAGTAAGCGAGCAGGCAGAAGCCGAGGGTGAGCGCCAGGGCGAACGGTTTACTGGTGGCCATCCAGGCGCCGCGCGGACCGGCGACCCAGGCGAATCCATTCGCCAACGTGGGTCCGTTGGAAGCCGAGCTGAACATGGCATAGACGGTCATGCTCCAGGCCGCCATGTATGCGGCGAAGCGCGAGTAACCTTCCTTGATCCACTGGTAGGAGCCGCCTTCGACGGGGATCGCACGGCTTAACTTCATCACCACGGCGGCGAGCGGAATGTAGAACAGGACGATGGCGATCAGCCAGAGCGCCAATTGCGTGGGGCCCTGCTTGGCGGCGAAGCCGATCCAAATCAGGGAGAAGATCAGGACCACCTGCATGAAGACCAGGTCGCGCAGTCTCAACTCGCGGCGCAGGCCGTGGTTCTTCACTTGCATGGATACCCGACTATACCAGAGCGGCGAGCGCGGGAACGCGGACGTTGTAGCGAATCAGGATGGAAAGCGCGAGGCCGGCGGCGAAGGTGAGCGATCCGTTGGTGACGTGCAGGACGCTGGTGACGACAACGGTAACGTCACTTTCGTTGGGGATGATGATCAGCATCATGAGGGTGGTGAAGCCGAGCAGGACCTGGAGGCCGGTAAGGACGGCGAGGGTCACGGCGGCGGGTTTGAGCGTGGGGTGATTGGGGAACTGGCGGATCAGGAAGACGGCGACGATCAGGATGAGCAACA
>JASHQT010000186.1 GCA_030039005.1 Bryobacteraceae bacterium | reverse complement strand
CGGAAACGCCGCTGTGAAGTCCGACTCCTTTGGCCTCAGCAGGCCGCTGAACGGTGGTCTCAAACCGCAATGCGGTTTCCCCAAGAACTCTTCGCTCGCTCGATTCCCACGCTATCAACCCAGATGGATCTTTCATTTTACAAGAGACTAACCCTAGCGGCTAGATGTTTGATTCAAAAAGCTTTGTAAAGTTTGGTGTGTGGCAAGAAAGCCGCACCACGTGGTTTCATATGTGGCGGAATCGGGTCGCAATCGCAAAAAACTTTCAGGGCATCGCCGGGGTTGCACATGGTGACTTGCGACCGCTCGCGTTCATCCTGACGACGGGTACCCTGATCCTTACGCTGGCCGCCATCGAAATCGCCGGCGCGGTTCGCGATTCGCAGATCAACGACGAAGGCGCGCACCTGGTGTCAGGCTATTGCGAATGGACCCTGCGTGACTTCCGGCTCGATCCTGATTACCCGCCGCTCGCCAAACTTCTGCAAAGCCTGCCGCTGCTGTTTCTGCGCCCATCGTACCGGCCACCGCAACGCGATTGGGCTCGCTCCGACGAATTCGCTCTGGGCCGGGATTTTTTGTACGACGGCGTAGCGTGGCGTCCTCTGCTGCTGGCCGCGCGACTGGTCACGGTTGCATTCACCGTCGCCCTCGCGATCCTGGTGGCCTGGTGGACGCGCCGGCGCTATGGCGCGGCTGCGGCGCTGATCGCGCTTTTTCTGCTGGCTTTCGATCCCAGCGTGCTCGCGCACGGCCACTTTGCGACGTCGGATGTCCCGGTCACGTTCTTCGTATTCGCCGCGTGGATCGCCTTCGAAGCCTGGCTCCGGCGGCCGTCAACTGAAATGCTCCTCGCCGCGGGCGTATTGTCGGGGCTTGCCGTAGGCACGAAATACAGCGCGGTGATTCTGATCGCGATTTTCCCCACTGCTTGGCTCGCGGCCCGTCCCCGGCCTTCCATACCGCTGTGGCGAGGTCTGGCTTGTCTAGCCGCCGCGCCGGCGCTGGTCATTTTGGCCACGTATGCTTTTGATACACGTTCAGTGGCGCAGGATCCGATCCTCGCGGGAAAGGTTCACGGCTTCTGGTCGAACATTCCCATCCCTGGCTACTATTTCTTTCGCGGTTTGCAAATGTTGTACCGCTTTGGGCACGGCGGCCACCTGACTTATTTCCTGGGCGAGATCCGATCGCACGCCACGCCGCTTTATTTCCCGGTCGGATTTCTCGTGAAGATGCCGCTTGCGACGCTGGCGGTATGCGCGTGGGCGGCGATCCTCGTGTTGTCGCGCCGGACGCCGTTCGATCGCGGCTTCGCGTCGCTCGCGGCCGCGGCCGCACTGATCTTTGCCATGGGCATCGCATCGCCTCTCGATATCGGCTTTCGTCATGTGATGCCGATGTTCCCGTTCTTGTTCGTCTTCTGCGGCGCGGTGATTGCAGCGCGCCCGAGCCGCATGCGCTGGGCTGCCTCCTGCGCGCTGCTCGCACTGTTAGCCGTCGAGACGCTTGCTTACACTCCGAATTTCGTTCCGTTTTTCAACTTGGCCGCCGGCGGCCCGCGCGCCGGCCATCGCTATCTGCTCGACTCGAACCTCGATTGGGGACAGGATTTGAACCGCCTCGCTGCGTGGTCGGCCGCCAATCATCCGCGGCGTCTTTGCCTGAGTTATTTCGGTTCTGTAGACTTGAACGCATACTTACCCGGTGTGGTGCCGGTCCAGAACGATTCTGAGCTTGCCCCCGCCGGCTGCGACGTGGTTGCGATTAGCCAGGAAAATATGTACGGAATTCCCGGAGATTTGTTCCGCGATCTGCGTGCGCGGCGATCCGACACCATGGTAGGCATGCTGTATATTTACCGGCTTCATTGAAAGCCCACTTAAATCAAGCGCGCGCTAATCGCAACGAAACCCATTCGGCGGCTTGACATACTTGGCTTTGAAGGTGCCTTCGAATTTTCGCTGATCGGGAAATATGACGATGAAGTTGCTGGACATGCGTAGATTCCGCCACCAGTCTCCAGACCAGTGGACGACCTGAACCTGGCCAAATATGGCCTTTTCGCACTCACCTGCCCCGGAACATTCCTCGGCCGAAACATCAATCCACTTGTTCGGGTACATTTGGAGGCCGAGTTGGCCGAAGATGCTGAAATGAATCGGCGGCTTCATCCGCGGTCCTCGAAGGCTCTTAAGTTCAAGAACGTACATGTAGGCGGGATCGCACCTGGGGTGCAGGACGCCGATCGCATCGCTGCCGAACATGGGTGCGCAGGCCGACCAAAGTGCGCAGAGCACGCCAACGGTTCGTGCTAAGGACCGTCGAAGCATAATGGAAGCCTTCCGAAGCATACATCGGCTGTCACGGGATTTGGCGTTATCCTGAGGTCTGGATGCCCGCCGCAACCGACGCCAAGCAGCCTTCTAAACAGCCCAAGCCAGGCGCCAAGCACCGTCCCCGGCTGTTTTTGATCGATAGCTATGGCTTCATTTTTCGCGCCTATCACGCTCGCGCGCGAAGCGCCGCGCCGCCCATGCGGACCACCACCGGCCTTTCTACCGAAGCCGTCTACATCTTCCACAACATGGTCCGCAAGCTGCGCGCGGCGTATCAGCCGGAGTACATCGCGGCGGTGTTTGAATCCGGCAAAACCTTTCGCGACGAAGTCTACGCCGAGTACAAAGCCAATCGCACCGAGATGCCGCCGGACCTGGGCGAGCAGATCCCCTACATTCGCCGGCTGCTCGAAGCGATGCGCATCCCGCTGCTGCAGTACGAAGGGTTCGAGGCCGACGATGTGATCGGCGCTATGGCGCGGCGTGCCAGCGAAGACTATGACGTCGTGATCGTGTCGTCCGACAAGGACATGCTGCAGCTAGTCAATGATCGCGTGCACATGTACAACCCGGTGAAGGAGAACGTCTGGTACGATCCGGCCGAGGCCGAGCAGTACATGGGCGTGAAGCCGGAGCAAGTCGCCGATCTGCTGGCGCTCATGGGCGATTCGATTGACAACATTCCGGGTGCGCCGGGCATCGGCGAAAAGGGCGCGCAAAGCCTGATCGCGCGGTTCGGATCGGTGGAAGGCGCGCTCGAACACGCCGCCGAAGTGGAGCGCAAAACTTATCGTGAGAGTTTGCAGAACAACCGCGAGAAAATTCTGCTCAGCAAGCGCCTGGCGACCATCGACACCACTGTCCCGGTTCAGTTCGATATGGCCGCGCTTACGGCGCAGGAGCCGGACATCGCGGAGCTGAAGAAAATCTACAAGGAGCTCGAGTTCTATAGCCTGCTCAAAGAGCTGGGTCCCACCGAGGATGCGCACACGCGCGATTACGCGATCCTCGCTACGCGCGAGGAAGCGGCCGCATACGGCGCGAGCCTCGCCAAGCTGGATCCAGCGAAACCGATCGCGTTCGCGGTTGAGTCTACGGCCGATGGCGATCTGCCGTTGACCATGCTGGGCGTTTCGTATGAGCCGGGAGTCGCGCGGGCGCTCTCGATCGATTTCATCGATGCGGTGAAATCGATTTTGGAAGACGAGCAGCGCCCCAAGGTCGCGCATGACGCAAAAGCCGTCACGCTCGCGCTCGCCAAGCACGGCGTGGAAGCGCGCGGGTTCCGGCACGATGTGTTTCTCTACGCGTTCCTGCTGTGCGCCGACCCGGGCGGGTGTTCGCCCGAAGTTTTGGCCGAGCGATATCTGGATCGCAAGCTGGGCGCCGCGGCCGAGCAGCATGCCGACCTCGCCATGACGCTGGCCGAACGCCTGGCGCCGGAGATCGACGAACAGGGTTTTCGAAAACTGTATGAGACCATCGATCTGCCGCTCGCGGGAGTGCTGGCGCGCATGGAGCAGACGGGCATTCGCGTCGACCCCAAACAGCTCCGCGTGCTGTCCTCCGATCTCGACGCAGATATTCAGCGGCTTTCCACTGAGATCTACGAATTGGCGGGGAAACCGTTCAACATTAATTCGCCGGTGCAGCTCGGCAAGATTCTGTTCGAGGAGATGAATCTTCCCGCGCCGGTGAAATACGGCAAAGGCAAGACGATTTCGACGGCGGCGGATGTGCTGGAGGGCCTCGCCGGCGAGCACGAGATCGCGCGCAAGGTGCTCGATTACCGGCAGCTCGCCAAGCTCAAAGGCACGTACATCGACGCGCTACCCGACTTGATCGACCCGAACACCGGGCGCGTGCACACCACGTTCAACCAGGCCGGCGCGGCCACCGGGCGGCTATCGTCCTCGAATCCGAATCTGCAAAACATCCCCATCCGCACCGAACTCGGCCGCGAGATCCGCGCCGCATTCGTTCCGCGCGAGGGCTGGAAATTGGTGACCGCGGATTATTCGCAAATCGAGCTGCGGCTGCTGGCGCATATGTCGCAGGATCCCGTATTGCTGGACGCGTTCCGCCGCGGCGAAGATATTCATACGCGCACCGCGGCCGAAGTTTTCCGCGTGCCGCCGCTCATGGTGACGCCCGATATGCGCCGCAGCGCCAAGGCGGTGAATTTCGGAATCGTTTACGGGCAGACGCCATTCGGCTTGGCGACGTCGCTGGGCATCGACCGCAAGGAAGCCGAGCTGTACATTCATACCTATTTTGAGCTGCACGCGGGCGTGAAGAAATTCATCCAGAAAACGATTGCGGAGGTGCGCGAGAGCGGATTCGCGGCCACTTTGTTCGGGCGCAAGCGGCCGATTCCTGACATGCATAGCCGCAATCCCAACGCGCGCTCGTTTGCTGAGCGCACGGCGGTAAACACGCCGCTGCAAGGCACGGCCGCGGATCTGATCAAGCTTGCCATGATTCGCATCGACGAGATTCTTGTGCGCGAAAAGCTCGAAACCAAGATGCTGCTGCAGGTCCATGACGAGTTGGTGTTTGAGGCGCCGCCGGCCGAGACCGAAAAAATCGCGAAAATGGTGAAGCACGAAATGGAGAGCGTTCATAAGCTGGATGTGCCGCTCATCGTGGATGTGGGCATCGGCGAAAACTGGCGGGACGCAAAATGAAGCGTTTCGTATTCCTCGTCTCCCTTGTGCCCCTCGTATTCCTCTTCTCCTGTTCTCGCGCGCCCCAAGCCCCCTCCACATTTCGGGTCCTCTTCACCACCTCCAAAGGCCCGTTCACCGTGGAAGTCCATCGCGATTGGGCGCCCAAGGGCGCGGACCGTTTCTACGAACTCGTGGGAGATGGCTTCTTTGAGGGGAACCGATTTTTCCGCATCGTGCCGAATTTCGTCGTGCAATGGGGCATCCACGGTGATCCGGCGGTGCAGGCCAAGTGGCGCGATAAAACAATTTCCGACGATCCTGTCACCGAGAGCAACAAGACGGGAACCATCACGTTCGCCACCAGCGGCCCGAATACGCGCACCACGCAGCTTTTCATCAATCTGAAAGACAACCCGTCACTCGACGCGCAGGGTTTCGCGCCGTTCGGTCAAGTGATCAGCGGGCTGAACGTGGTGGAGAGCCTGTATGCGGGCTACGGCGAGATGCCGGATCAAAATCAGATCCAGACGCAAGGCAACGCATATTTGCAGAGCCAGTTCCCGATGCTCGATTACATTCAGACGGCAAAGATCGAGCAATAATCGTGGGCGACGCGCCTTAGCCACGCCGGTCTTAAACACCCGCCGGGAATCCGAGGAATTCGAGGAATACGAGGAATCCTACTTTCGGGATGTCTGCACGATGTTCAATAGAGCATGTTTCCGCCCGACGGCACAAGTTTCGCACCGAACGTTCGTCATGCCTTCAATCGGCACCGGTTGAGTCGACCCCTGTAGCTCCCGCGAGTGCAGAAGAGCCTTCCGCAGTTTCTCTGCCGACGCCCGGCTCAACCCGTACGCCCAGGCCTTTGTGAGTCCTTTCAGCCACAAACTCAGAGCCATCTCTGCATCCGACGCCACGAATTGACTTACGGAGTTGGTACCGTCAAACTCCATCACCACGGTGAACAAATGGGTGCGCATCGGCACCCTCAGTTCGGTTCCGCTAAGCGCGCGGGGAGAAACTCATCGCCCGCGTGCCAGGAGGGAAGCTGCGGCTCGTTGGCGACCGTCATCCCGATCAGAAATCCGAATTTCGCCGCTTCCTCCATCCCCGAGAAATCCCAATCGTCGTGATATTCGTCCGACGGCTGATGGTAATGCTTGTCGTTGTATTCCTCGAAAATCTTGTCGCCGTAGCCGGCGGGTTTGCCGTAGTAATCCGTGCCCAGGCTGATCGAAAACGACGGCACTCCCGCGTGCGCGAAGGAAAAATGATCGGAGCGGTAATACTCGCCCTGTTCCGGATGCGCCTCGGGCTTGATCGTGAGGTTCATGCGCTTCGCCGCTTCTTCAACGACGGGCCAAGCCGTAGTCCGGTCCGCGCCAGTGACAGAAACATCCTTGGTGCGGCCGAACGGATAGAACGCGTCGAAATTTAGATCGAGCGCGGTGTTGGCGAGTGGAACAACCGGATGCTCGGCGTAATATTCGCTTCCGCGCAGCCCGGCCTCTTCCGCCGTCACGGCCATGAAGATCGCCGTGCGCTTCGGCTTGTGCTCCAGCGCCACCCAGGCGCGCGCCATTTCGATGATCATCGCGCAGCCGGTGGCGTTATCCACCGCGCCGTTGTAAATGTTGTCGCCATTAACCACCGGTCCGATTCCCAGATGATCCCAATGCGCGGTGAAGATCACGGCCTGCGATTTAAGCTGCGAATCGCTACCTTGCACCTTCGCGATCACGTTGCTCGATTGAATCTGCCGGATCTCGCTCGGGATGTTGGCGCGAATACGGATGCCCAGCGGAATGGGCCGGAAATCACGCGAATTGGCGGCGTTGAGCAATTCCTCCACGGTTTTTCCCGCGAGCCCGAGCAGCTTCGCACCCGCTTCCTCGGTCACCCATCCCGCGAACGCCAGCCCCGGTTGTCCTGGCTCACGCTGCAACTGCGGATCCTCCTTGCCCCAGGAGCTGCGGACCACGTCGTAGCTGTAACCGGCCGTGGGCGTGGTGTGGATGATCAGCACCGCCTTCGCTCCCATACGCGCGGCTTCTTCGTATTTGTAGGTCCAGCGGCCGTAGTAGGTGAGCGCGCGTCCGCCGAAAAATTTGGGATCCTCCGACGGCGGCTCGTTGGTGAACAGCACCAGCACCTTGCCTTTTACGTCGACGCCTTTGAAATCGTCCCAATGGAATTCGGGCGCCACGATGCCGTGGCCGACGAAGATGGCTTCGGCGTCGAACTCATCTTGAGCTTGCTGGAGCTCATTGACGCCCACGAAATCGTCCAGCCATTGGAAGGAGACCGTCTTACCACCGGCGGACGCTGCGAGCGTCGCATTCCCGGACGTCGTAACGCCGACCATGGGCACGCGCTGGAAATAGGTGTTATTTTCTCCCGCCGGCTTGGCCCCCACGAGGGCGAATTGCGCCGCGATGTAGTCGGCGGCCAGTTCGCCGCCGCGCGTGCCGACACCGCGCCCTTCCAGCAGATCGCTCGCCAGGAACTTCACGTGCGCGCGCATCCGTTCGCCCGAAATGTCCGTTTGGGCGAGCGCCAGCGTCGTTACCAGCAGTACCAAGGCGAATCTCTTCATGCCCTCAGTGTTGATTTTTTCCGCCAATAATGTCAAAACGAAGTGTATGGCAATCGCGACCATCAATCCCGCCACCGGGGAAACCGTTAAGACATTTGCACCGATTTCGAGCGCCGAGGTCGACGCCAAGATCGGCGCCGCACACGAGGCATTTCGCAAGCATCGCCGCACTTCGTTCGCCGATCGCGCGGCCAAGATGCACAAAGCCGCGGAGATACTGGAATCGGAGAAGGACCGCTGGGCGCGCGTGATGACGCTCGAAATGGGCAAGACGCTCAAATCGGCCGGCGACGAAGCACTGAAGTGCGCCTGGGCCTGCCGCTATTACGCGGACAACGCTGAGAAGTTCCTGGCCGACGAAGAAGTGGCCACCAACGCCGGCAAGAGCTACATCGCCTACCAGCCGCTGGGGGTGGTGCTGGCTGTGATGCCGTGGAATTTTCCGTTCTGGCAGGTGTTTCGATTCGCCGCGCCCGCGCTGATGGCCGGAAACACGGGACTGCTGAAGCACGCCTCCAACGTCCCGCAATCGGCGCTGGCGATCGAAGAGATCCTGTGCCGCGCCGGTTTTTCTAATGGCGAGTTTCTGACGCTGCTGATCGGTTCGTCCCAGGTGGCGCGGGTGCTGGAAGACAAGCGCGTCGTGGCGGCCACGCTGACCGGAAGCGAACCCGCCGGACGCGAAGTAGCCGGGCAGTGCGGCAAGCTGATCAAGAAGACCGTGCTCGAATTGGGCGGCAGCGATCCGTTCATCGTGATGCCTAGCGCCAATGTGGAGGAAGCCGCGCAGACGGCCGTGCGGGCACGTTGCATCAACAACGGGCAATCCTGCATCGCGGCCAAGCGCTTCATCGTGCACGAAAGGATTTACGCGGAGTTCGAGCGCCGGTTTGCCGAAGGCATGAAGTCGCTGAAGGTCGGCGATCCGATGGATTTGAAGACCGAGGTCGGGCCCATCGCGACTGCTTCGGGGGTTGACGAACTGGACGATCAGGTGAAACGGGCGGTTGCGGGAGGCGCGAGGCTGCTCGCCGGGGGCAAACGCATCAGCGGACCGGGCAATTTCTACGAAGCCACCGTCCTGGCCGATATTCCGAAGAGCTGCCCGGTATATTACGAAGAGATTTTCGGCCCGGTAGCGATGCTGTTCCGCGCGAAAGACGCCGAGGAGGCGATCGAGATCGCGAACGATTCCGATTTCGGCCTGGCCTCGAGCGTGTGGACGAACGATGAGGCAGAGCGGACGCAATTCGTTCGCGATGTCGAAGCGGGCGCCGTGTTCGTCAATGGCATGGTGGCGTCCGATCCGCGACTGCCGTTCGGGGGCGTGAAAAACTCGGGCTACGGCCGCGAGCTGAGCGAGTTCGGCCCGCGCGAGTTTTGCAACATCAAGACGGTCTGGATTAAGTAGCTGCGGACCGCTTGTTCACGCGCCGGCTCAGAAACGCGCGGCCGAGCTATTTCGGTGCCATGCGGATGGCGCCGTCGAGGCGAATCACTTCGCCGTTCAGCATCGGATTTTCGATGATGTCGCGCGCAAGTTGCGCGTATTCGGATGGCCGGCCGAGGCGCTTCGGAAACGGGACCATCGCGCCGAGCGAGTTGCGCACTTCGTCGGGCATCCCGGCCAGCATGGGCGTATCGAAGATGCCGGGCGCGATGGCCATCACGCGAATCCCGACGCTCGATAAGTCGCGAGCGAGCGGCAGCGTCATGGCCGCGATCCCGCCCTTCGATGCCGAATAGGCCGCTTGGCCGATCTGGCCGTCGAAGGCCGCGACGGACGCTGTGTTGATGATCACGCCGCGCTCGCCTTCTTCGTTGGGCGCATTGGTCGCCATCAGCCACGACGCAAGCCGCACGAAGTTGAAGGTTCCGATCAGATTTACACGAATCACTTTGGAAAAGCGCGCCAGGTCCGCGGGGCCGGTCTTGCCGATTACACGCTGCGCGTCCACAATACCGGCGCACTGGATGGAAATGTGCAATCCGCCGAACGCGTCGATCGCGGATTCCACCGCGGCCTGCGCTTCGCCCGGGTCGGCGACATCGGCGCGTACGAAGCGCGCTTGGTGTCCCATCTCATCCGCAAGAGCCTCCCCGGCATCCTGGTTTAAGTCAACGATCACGACGTGGCCTCCCGCTTCGGCAATCATCTTCGCCGTTGCAGCGCCCAACCCAGATGCCCCACCCGTCACTATCGCGACCTTACCGGAAATCTCCATCCCCTACCTCCGCCGCTCAAAGAACTTCTTCACCAGCTCCGTGCATTCGGCCGCGAGCACGCCCTCGACGATTTCGACGCGATGGTTCAACAGTTCGGAATCGGCCAGGTGAAATTTGCTGCGCACGCCGCCGAAACGCAGATCGCGTGCACCGAACACCAGACGCCGCACCCGCGCGGCCACCAGGGCTCCGGCGCACATGATGCAAGGCTCCAGCGTAACGTAAAGCGTGGCTGCTTCCAAGCGATAGTTTCCGAGATGCGCGCCGGCCTCGCGCAGCGCGAGAACTTCGGCGTGCGCGGTGGGATCGGATTTCGCGATCGGAGAATTAAGACCGCGCCCGATGATTTCGCCGTCGACCGCCGCAACGGCGCCCACCGGCACTTCGCCCGCTGCTTCCGCCTGCCGCGCGAGCGCCAAAGCCTCGCGCATGAAAATCTCGTCAGACGCCGGCATTCACCCTGGAATTCATGCGCCCGCGTGCAGCGCCAGCAAACGCTCGAAAACCACCGGTTCGGCCGCGAATAGACGCAGCACGTGCGGGCGAACGCGCGGGAGCCGGTCGAGCAGCAGCATGAGCTGCGCCATATACGCGGGACGGCGCATCAGGCGGCGATGCTCGGCTTCATATGCCCGCAGGTCGCCGGCTTCCAGCGCGTCGGCGAGCAGAAGGGCTTCCCGGAATGCCAGGCTCATGCCCTCGCCCGTGATCGCATCCACGGAACCGGAGGCATCGCCGAGCAACACGGTGCGATCGCGATGAATTCGCCGCAACTGCCGCGTGGCGGTGACCGCGCCGCGCTCTTCGCTCACAATCTCGGCGCCCTGGAGTTTTCGAAAGAGTTCGGGGAAATGCGGCATCGCGGCGTCGATGCGCACGTGGGGATCGCGCGTGATCAGCGCGATCACGACCTCGCCCGCACCCACCGCGGTCACGTACATCTGGCAGCCCGGACCCCAGTAGATCTCGGTAAATTCCGTCCAAGGGGCGACGCGATAGTGCCGCCGGAAGCCATAACGGAACGATTCACGGCGGGCGGCATCCAGGCCCGCCCAGCGGCGAACGCGCGAATTCTGGCCGTCCGCGCCCACGATCCAGCGCGCGCGGATGTTGCTCAGATTCGTCACCGGCGTCCGCCACAGCAGTTTCACACCCACTTCTTCGGCGCGATCGATCAACACCTGGTGCAGCCGCGTGCGCCGCACGGCGATGCCAGGCTCACGCCGAAAATCGGCGGCAACCGTGCCGCCCGCGCCGATAAAACGAATTCCACGAAATGCGAACGATTGATCCGGATCGAACGCTACGCCCAAGCGGCGCAGCGCCTCGAGCGAGTCGGGCATCAAACCCTCGCCGCAGGCCTTATCGATAGGCGGCTGCGCGGCGTCGGCTAGCGTGACATCAAAACCCTTCAGACGAGTGGCGATCGCCGCCGCGAGCCCGGCCGGTCCGCCGCCGACAATGAAAATATCGCTCACCACTTCAATAAGACCAATTCCGAACAGAAGCCGGGTCCCATGGCAGCCAGGATTCCGTAGGCGCCCGCCGCCGGCCGGCGCTTCATCATGAACTCTTCGAGGACTAATAAAACCGACGCGGAGGAGAGATTGCCGGTCGCGCGGAGGCAATCCCAGGACGCCGCGAGCGCGCCATCGGGCAGTTCGAGCGCCGCTTGCGTTGCTTCGAGCACGCGCGGGCCGCCGGTGTGCAGCACCCAGGCCGCGACGTCGGCGCGCGCAAGGTTGTTCTCTCCGAGAAACGCATCCACGTCGCCCGCCAGGTGATCGTGAATCACCTCCGGCACTTCGCGCGATAGAACGATGCGGAAGCCTTTTTCGGAAATATCCCAACCCATCACGTGCTCGGAATTCGGATAAAAGATCGATTTGGTGGCCAGGATTTCCGGACCCTCGGACTTGCGTTCGGACCCTGCCACCAGCACCGCCGCCGCCCCATCGCCGAAAAGTCCCGAGGAGATGATGTTCGCGATCGAAATATCTTCCTGCTGCAGCGTGAGCGAGCAGAGCTCCACCGACAGCAGCGCCGCCACTTGGTTAGGGTAGGCGCGCACGTAATCGGCGGCGCGCGCGATGCCCGCGGCTCCAGCCACGCAGCCCAGGCCGAAAATCGGAATGCGCTTGATGTTCACCGGCAGGTTCATGCGGTTCACCAGCCGCGCGTCAATGGACGGGCTGGCGATGCCGGTGACTGAAACGAAAAAAATTGCGCCTAAATCGTGCGTCGAGAATCCCGACCGCGACAATGCGCAGCACAGCGCTTTCTGGCCCAGGTCCTGCGCGATCTCGATCCAATGATTGTTGGCGTCGCCCCAGCGCGTCAGGCCATAATAATCGGCCATGGGCAGGGCCAGGTGGCGCGACTCCACGCCGACGCGCGCCTGCAGGCGTTCGAGGAAAGTCGGATTATCCACCTTCGGGCCCCAATGTTTTTGCAATGCCTGCAGCAAAACCCGCTGGTCGTATTTGTTCGGAGGCAACGCACTGGCGACGCCGGCGATGGTCATAGGGGGCTCGGACTCCTTCAGGGTATTCTACCGTTACTCTTGCCGATTCACCGGGGCTGATTTACAGGCCGGGCGGGGAGTTACGGCCGCGGCCCTAATGGAGCCTAGCGAGTTCCTGGGCGTAGAGCCGGTTGTTCGGGAATTCGCGCGCCAGCGCGGAGAGCAAATCGCGAGCCTGGGAAATATCCTTGTTGCGCAGCGCCGCGACGGCCAGCAGAAGGCGCGCATAGGGCGAAAGATAGCGGCCTTTTTCGGCGGTCAGGCGCAAATCCTGCACGCCCTTATCGCGATCGGTCTCGGCCCCGCCCGCCTGCAGGAACCAGCGCACAGGCGCGGGCTTGAGGCTGAAAAGATAATTTTCCACACCCACGGCCAGGTACGCATCGTAGTAATTCGGCTGCACGGCGAGCAGTTTTTCCGCGGTCGCGCGGCTGTCTTTGACGACCTTCAGTGCATCAAAATCGCGACGCTCGATCAACGCTTCGTAATCCGCCTTGAGGCCGAGGGTCAGGATTTTGGCAAACAGCGCGTCGGTCTGCTCGGGGAGGCGCTGCAGAATCTCGCCGGCAAGCTTGGCCGATTTGTCCAGTTCCTCGTCGAACGCCTGGCGCACCTCGGGGTCGGGCGTGACTTTGGGGCGGCGATGGAAGAGGTTGTTGTCGGTAAAGAACTCGGAGTGCAAAATGTTCAAGCGGTCGAACTCGGCGAACAGATAGGCGGCGGCGTTGGAGACCGGCCCTAGGGGATCGTCGGGGTGATCGTGCTCCCACTGCGCGAAAGTCTGGTGCGCATCGGCGAACTTCAGGTCGTACATTTCGCGATAGCCGCGGTCGATGACCGGGTTGACACTGGGCTGGGTGATGTTCGGGGCCGCCAACGCGAAAATCGAGAAAATCGCGGCCAGGACGAGAAGACGTAAGCTCATTTCTATGTTTCGCGCACCACGCCCGCCCTTCACTCCCTTAAGGACGGGTAGCTCGTAAGCCCGGTTACTGAAACCTGGTTCCATCATGGTTAACTCGCAGCCGAAACCTCCTGGCCGATTTCACTCCCCAGCGGCATGTCGGGAATTTCGATCCCGGTGCGGGTTCCTTCCCCCGGCTTGCTGTCGATCCACATGCGGTAGTCGGTGCCGTACAGCACCTTCATACGTTCATTTACGTTACTCACGCCGATGCCCTGCTCGAACAGCGTCGCCAGGCGCGCCTCCGGAATGCCGACGCCATCGTCTTCCACCAGCAAATGCAGACGATTCTCGGCCAGGTAACTGCGCACCCGGACCATTCCGCCCTCCACTTTGGTGGCGAGGCCGTGGCGGATGCTGTTTTCGATCAGCGGCTGCAAGAGCATGCTGGGCACCAGGCGGTCCAATGTCTGGGGGTCGATTTCCTTGATGAACCGCAGCTTTTCGCCGAATCGCACCATCTCGATGGTCATGTAATTGTCGATGAACGCCAGCTCCTCGCGCAGCGGCGTGAGGTTGTCGGTTTTGCGCAGCAAGCGCCGCAGAATGCTCGACAGCCGATAGACCACGCCGCGCGCCTGTTCGGGATTCGTGCGGATCAGCGACGACACCGAGTTGAGCGTATTGAACAGGAAGTGCGGATTGATTTGGCTGGTAAGCGCCGCCAGGCGCGCTTCGTTCAGGCGCAATTGCTGCGCTTCGAGCTTCTTTTCGTTGCGCGTGTTGTTCCAGATCTTGATGGGGATCATCACGGCGAAAACCATGCTGGCGTACGATCCCAGCACCGGCCATCCGGTTTCCCTCCAGATGGGCGCGAGAAACACACCGCCCCTCAGCAGGTGCGAGGACTCCACGCGCAGCAGGCCGCTGAAGATAATGCTGAACAGGCAGCCCAGCTGGAACATGAGGCGAAGCTGGTAGGGCCGCTGGCGGAGCCGCCGCGGATTGAGGCTAAATATGGGGGAGAAACGCCAGACGTCTTCTTTTTCGGGCGCCAGGTCGCGCAGTAATCCGCCCAGTACGCCCACGCCCGCGAACAGCAGCATGGTCATCAGCTCGTGATGGAACAGGACTGCCGGAAGCGAGATCAGGACTCCGGAGAGTAACCCGGTGACGTACCCGCCCACCAAGCCCGCTAGCAGACTACCCTCCAGCCCGAGATCCACGGCATCGTATTTGGCCTGATTCCACGCGCGAAACAAGACGCTGGCGCCGTACATGGCCCAAAACATTAGGGCCAGCTTGACGCGCTGCACCAAAGTGCGATCCTCGCGCATCAACATTCTCTGGAATGCCCCGAAGCGCGAGAGAATGCTGGCCAGAGACGCGGCCACCGCGACGCGCAGCAACAGGCTCAGCCACAGTTGTTGGGATTCCATGAGGCCGTCTGGGGCCATTATAATGACCGCCTGGGGCTATTACAATGAAAGAATCGGGGCGCTTCATCCGAACGAACATGCTGAGTAAAGTCGCCGAAGCCAATTTTCCCAGCCGATTCGGCCATTTCCGGATTTACGGCTTCGAAGGATCTTACGGGGACGAGATTGAGGAGTGCGTGGTACTGCGCATGGGGGACGTGAGCACGGGCGATCCTCCCCTGGTCCGTATCCACTCGCAATGCCTGACCGGCGACGTGTTCCACAGCCTGCGCTGCGACTGCCGTTCTCAACTGGAGCTTTCGCTCAACCTGATCGCCGAAGAAGGCCGCGGGCTGCTGATTTATGAGCATCAGGAAGGGCGCGGTATCGGATTGCTGAACAAGCTACGCGCTTATGAATTGCAGGACGGCGGCGCGGACACGGTGGAGGCGAACGAGCGGCTGGGGTTTGAGGCCGACCTGCGCGATTATCGCATGCCCGCCGATATTTTGCGCTATTTCAAGGTCAAGAGCGTGCGGCTGCTGTCGAATAATCCGGAAAAAATCACGGCGCTGGAAAAGGCTGGGATTCGGGTGGCTGAGCGCATACCGTGCATCGTGGCGCCGCACGAATCGACGGAAGGCTATTTGCGGACCAAAAAACAGAAGATGGGGCATCTGCTGGATTAGGCTACCGCAAGAAAGATCAAGCAAACCAGGCCGCGAGCGCGTTAGATTCGTAGAGCATGACAACGCCGCTGAAACAGGTGCAGCCAGTGCTGGCTTACGCAGCGGGGCATCTTGACGAGGACGTTTCTCTTGAAGCGCTCGCCCGTCAAGCGGGGCTCTCGGCGTTTCATTTACACCGCGTCTTTTCGGCCACGGCTGGCGAAACACCCAAACAGTTTACGTTGCGCCTGCGGCTGGGGCGCGCGGCGGCGATGCTGCTCACTAGTGAGGACTCGGTGATGGATGTCGCCTTAGCGTGCGGCTTTGAAAGCCATGAGGTGTTCACGCGGGCGTTTCGAAAGCGCTTTGGAATTGCGCCCCGCGCGTATCGTGCGCGAGGCTTCGCGGGCGGGACCGGCCGGTCGCAAGCGACGAGGCACGCGGCGCTGGTCTCAAGTGTGAGCCGGTGCATCAAGCTTTTTCACATTCAGCAGGAAGAAAGGCCACGAAAAAAGGACATGGCGTATTCCATCATGAAACGCGAGATTCCAGCGCAACCCGTGCTGGTGGTGAGGCGGCGGATCAAGCCGTCCGAGGTCGCAAGCACACTGGCGGAGGTGCTGGGCTACGTTGTTCAATACGCCCAACAGAATGGCATAGCGCTGGCCGGCCAACCGTTCACACGGTATCTGGACTGGGGGCCGGGATTGTGGACCATCGCGGCTGGAATGCCCGTGACGGCTCACTCCGGCGGGACGGCGCCAGGGGGCGAAGTGCGGGCTGACACATTGCCGGGCGGATTGGCCGCTACGACAATACACGCCGGCGCCTACGAGAAGCTCAACGAAGCCCACGCCGCAGTCCAACAATGGATTGAGGCCGAAAGGCTCACTCAGGCCGGAGCGCCGTGGGAGGTTTACGTGACCGATCCGGCTGATTATCCCAATCCGAAGGATTGGAAAACGGAGGTTTTTTGGCCGATCGCGTCGTGAGGAACGGCAGCGAGACTTCGCGCGAGTTACCCATCAGGCGCTAAGGTTTCTGGGTGATTTCACGCAGCAATGATGCGCTGCGGCCACACTCGTGATGGTAAAGAGTTGAAAGCATGGGCCCAGCGCGTGGATCGATGATTGCCATTGTGTGCGGCGGAGGCGGAAAACAATGGCTGAAATCAACTTGACACCCGCTGTAGTGATTTGGATCGTTCTCGCAATCGCAACCCTCGGCTTGGCGTTGTATCGAAAGTTGATCTCCGCCAGCGAAGAGGATTTAATCCACCTTGGGCCGGGAGAAGAGCGCCAGATTCCCGAGCAGGTCGCGCTGGCAACGAAACTCAAGACCATCGACCGCTGGGGCAAAATCCTGACCGTGATCACCGTAGTGGTCGGTCTGGCGATGGCCGCGGTCTATTTGTACCAGCAGTTCTTAATTCACAAATAATTCGCGGGGTTGCATAAAGGCCTGCTAGAGGGCCCGCGCCCCTTTCGATCTTTCTTTCACACGGCTTACGACGCCTGAGCTCTCGATGCACCGCTGAGACGTGGTAGCATCCCCAAGTGTGCCGGCTGTCGAAATCAACAACGTAACGAAGACCTTTGAAGAGGTCACTGCAGTGGATCGGC